>JAQWYJ010000017.1 GCA_029254005.1 Porticoccaceae bacterium
AGTTGAAGAGGCTCCAGCAGTTGAAGAGGCTCCAGCAGCAGAAAAAGAACCAAAAGCTAAGGCTGCTCCTAAGGCTAAGGCTGCTCCTAAGGCTAAGGCTGCTCCAAAGGCTAAGACTACCAAAACGACTAAAGACTAATTATGGTAAGCCGTTATTCAAAAGCCCTCTGAGCACAGTTCAGAGGGTTTTTTTTGGTTGACTGTTAGGCAGTGGATTGTAACACTTCGGTATTGTTTTTATAGAGTAATTCTATGCTCAGAATATTAGGGATAGACCCGGGATCAAGGCGCACTGGCTACGGTTTAATTGATGTAACTGGTAGCAAAATATCCTATGTCTCCAGCGGTATTATTCGTCTTCCAGAAAAATCCTTGCCAGACCGTCTAAAAATCATATTTGATGGTGTTTCTGAAATAGTAGAGCAATATAAGCCTCATCAAATGGCCATTGAGGAAGTTTTTTTTGCGAAAGATCCGCGTGCTGCTCTTAAGTTGGGTCAGGCAAGAGGAGCCGCTATCGTTGCTGGCGTAAATGTTGGTTTAGAGGTTGGAGAGTACTCAGCCAGAAGTGTAAAGCAAGCGGTTGTGGGAACTGGTGGCGCGGAAAAGGGCCAGGTGCAAATGATGATTACACAGATATTGAAACTGCCAGCATCGCCCTCAGAGGACGCCGCTGACGCCCTTGCAGTCGCCATTTGCCATGCTCACAGTTTGCACTCTAAAGCCGCGCTTGGAAACCTTAGCAAAGGTTATGCTCGCGGTAGACACAAATAAAAGATAGTTAATCAAAAGAGAAAAATAAATGATTGGACAGATTACTGGGAAGGTTGTAACAAAAAAAGCACCAGATGTACTTGTTGATGTTGGAGGTATAGGTTACGAAGTCTTGGTGTCTTTAAGTACCTTTTTTGAGTTGCCCAAGATTGGTGCTACCACCACACTGCACACGCATTTTGTGGTTCGTGACGATGCGCAGTTGTTGTTTGGTTTTTCTGCTGAAGAAGAACGTAGCTTATTTAGAAGTTTGATCAAGGTAAACGGGGTGGGTCCAAAAATGGCGCTGGGCATACTCTCAGGTATGTCAGCACCGGATTTTTCTAATGCGGTCCATGATAACGATATTACTACTTTGGTTAAACTGCCCGGTGTAGGTAAAAAGACTGCAGAGCGATTGGTGGTTGAAATGCGTGATCGAATTGATAAGCATATGAGTGAGCCGATGGCGTCAGATCTCATTCAAAAGGGACCAGATATACAAAGTGAGGCAGAGAGTGCGCTCATTGCGCTGGGTTATAAACCGCAGGACGCTACAAAGATGGTTAGCCGGGTGCAAGATGCCCAGGCTGTAAGCACTGAGCAGTTAATCAGGCTCGCGCTTAAATCAATGGTGGTAAAATAATGAATCAGATTCCAATTTAGCATTTTTCGCGGCTCTGCGTAGTGAAAACTTTAGCTCACCACTGTATGCTGGGGACAAAACGTAGAGAAGCCAATTTATGATAGAACCTGACCGATTAATTTCTGCAGACATTGCTCCCTCTGAGGATCGCTTTGATCGTGCTTTGCGGCCGATTTCTCTTGGTGAGTATGTCGGTCAGCCAATGGTGAAGCAGCAACTTGAGATTTTTATAGAAGCGGCTCGACGCAGATCAGAGCCATTGGACCATACTCTGGTCTTTGGTCCTCCAGGGCTTGGTAAGACAACACTTGCCCATATTATCGCTAACGAAATGAAAGTTGACCTAAAAACAACCTCCGGACCAGTATTAGAAAAGGCTGGTGATTTAGCAGCGCTGCTAACTAACCTTGAATCTGGAGATGTGTTATTTATTGACGAAATTCACCGACTTAGTCCTGTTGTTGAAGAAATACTCTATCCGGCTCTCGAAGACTATCAGCTAGATATTGTAATCGGTGAGGGACCAGCTGCGCGCTCAATAAAATTAGATTTACCCCCTTTTACCCTGGTGGGAGCAACAACCCGCGCAGGACTATTGACGTCGCCCTTAAGAGATCGATTTGGAATTGTTCAACGATTAGAGTTCTACTCAGTGGACGACCTTGCGAGCATCGTCAAGCGCGCTAGTGCTATTCTTGATGTTAAAATGGATGACCAGGGAGCTGCCGAGATTGCCTGCCGTGCACGAGGTACTCCCCGTATAGCAAACAGACTTCTCCGCAGGGTACGTGATTATGCTGAAGTGAAGAGTGATGGCTTTATTAGTAAAGATACTGCCGATGCTGCCTTGAACATGCTCAGTGTTGATGAGAGTGGTTTTGATCATCTTGATCGAAGATTACTACTCACACTGATGGAAAAATTTGAAGGTGGCCCTGTTGGTGTAGATAGTCTTGCTGCAGCGCTAAGTGAGGAACGTGGTACAATTGAGGATGTTATAGAACCTTATTTGATTCAGCAGGGATATCTCATGAGGACTTCCCGAGGACGAATTGCTACTCGGATGGCCTATGAACATTTTGGTTTAAAAAGTCCTCGGGGTGCTGACCTTGACGCCGATATGATCCATGACTGAATTATATTCATCTATGCGTGTCTATGTAGAAGACACCGATGCCGGAGGAATTGTTTATCATGCAAATTATCTCAAGTACATGGAGCGCGCTCGCACCGAATTAATGCGTAGTCTAGGTTATTCTAAGCCTGCGCTCTTTGACGGTTTGCAGTTGGTAGTCCATCAATTGAGCATTAAGTATATTCACCCTGCATTGTTGGATGACGAAATACGCGTTTTAGCAAGGCTTGACAAGGTGAAGCGAGTAAGTTTTTTGATGACCCAAATGATTTTTCGAGAAGGTATCTGTCTAGCAGAAGCAGATGTTAAAATTGCCTGTTTAGACGCACGAACAAAAAAACCTGCTGCTATTCCCTTACCCATGTATGCGAAATTAAAAGGCCTTAATGACTGATATTGGAGTTTATACCTGTGAGTGACGATAACTTATCGATCTTAACATTGATTATTAATGCAAGTTTTTTGGTTCAGGCGGTGATGACTGTTTTGTTTGTTGCATCAGTGATGTCTTGGATCATGATCGTGCAGCGCGGTATGTTTTTAAGTCAAGCTCAGATTCATTTTCGTGCCTTCGAGGACACTTTTTGGTCAGGTGTTGACTTGGCTGAGTTGTATCAAGAACTAACAGATAAGGCTAAAGAGATGGGTCTTTCTGACGGTATAGAGAATGTTTTTAGAGCAGGCTTTCGCGAATTTAATCGCCTGGCTCAGTCGGATAGGGCAGACCCAGAAGCGGTTATGGAAGGTGCTGATAGAGCTATGCGGGTGGCGCTTTCTAGAGAAGATGAAAAGCTTAGTGCAAACCTTCCCTTTTTGGCGAATGTCGCTTCAGTTAGTCCTTACATCGGTTTGTTTGGTACTGTTTGGGGGATTATGGACACAGTTAGAGGCTTAGGCATGATGCAACAAGCTACGCTAGCAGCTGTGGCGCCAGGTATATCTGAGGCCCTTATCCCAACTGCGATGGGTCTGTTTGCAGCTATTCCTGCGGTCATAGCCTATAACCGTTATGCGGCGAAAGCGGAGGCTATTAGCACTGGGTATGATACCTTTGCAGACGAGTTTTCAAGTATTTTACATCGGCAGGTATACGCGCGATAAACAACGTTTTTGGAGTTTAGAGCTGTGAAGCGGAAAAAGCAAAAACGAAAATTAGTCGCTGAAATTAATGTGGTCCCCTACATTGATGTCACCCTAGTCTTGATGGTTATTTTTATGATCACTGCGCCGCTCTTGATGCAGGGGGTTAAGGTAGACCTGCCGATTGCTAATTCGGCACCAATCAATTCAGAGGAGAGAGATCCATTTATTGTTTCGATTAAAAATGATGGCAGTTACTGGATTGATGAAAAAGGTGTGAACCGGTCTAAATCCCTTTCTTTTGTTAAAGACCGTGTGGAAAAATTACTTAGACAACAGCCTGAGACACCTATACTTGTATGGGGAGATAGCGGCGTTGATTACGGGGCTGTGGTCAACTTGATGACTGAGCTACAGCGAGCCGGTGCTTTGTCCGTGGGTCTTGTAACTGAGCCGCCGCGGCAGTGAAATGAATAATTCTACAAATTATATGTCAGGTGCTCTATTTAGTATTGGATTGCATACTGTTCTGGTGGCGGGACTATTAATGGGTGAATCCTCTGATTCCTCTAGGGTGGTCATTGAGCCACAATATATTAAAGCGGCATTAGTGTCTTTGGCGCCAGTCAAAAAAGAGGTTGTCACTACCAAACGCCAACCTAAAAACCTTAGTGCAAATCAAGAGCAGCAGCGTCAACGGGAAGTAAAAAAGGATCGGGCAAGAGAGCTTCGACTGAAGCAGGAAGAGGATCGTCGAAAAGAAAATTTGCGCATAGAAAAACAACAGCAAGATGAAGTCGAGCGTTCAAGACAAAAGGCGTTACAACAAGAGCTTTTGGTGGCTGACTTAGCTGAGGCCCTGAGTAAGGAAATTGCCGAAGAAGATGCCCTTCTTCAGACGCAAAAAGATGAAGTAGCGGCTAATAGTTATCGTCAGATCATTCAGCAACGCCTGTCAGAAAACTGGAATCGCCCACCCAGCGCCAGAAGAGGAATGGAAACATTGATTCGGTTACAGTTAGTCCCCACAGGCCGGGTTGTTGGTGTGACTATTCTTCAATCTAGCGGGGATGCTGCATTTGATCGTTCTGTAGAGCTTGCAGCGTTTAAAGTTGGTCAAATTGCTGAGCTTCAATCTATGTCGCCTAGTTTGTTTGAAAGAAAATTCCGCCAAGTTAGTGTGCTTTTTAGTCCTCAAGATTTAAGATTATGATACTAGGAGTATCCCATGTTACCTAAATCCGCGTCCTTATTGCTTCTTGTTCGCAAGACCTTTTTCTGTATTACGATGATTATGTGTTCAGCTCACGCGTGGGGCGAATTGGTTATTAAGGTATCCAAAGGTAATGATAAACCTACGATTATCTCAGTTGCGCCCATGCTGCTCTCTGGGAAGGTGCTAAGTGAGGATGTCAGCGCTGTGATTGAGTCTGATCTAAACAGAAGCGGGCTCTTTAAAGCAGTTTCTCGCGCGAATATGCTCGCGTTTCCTTCATCTCCAGAGGATGTCTATTTCCGTGACTGGCGATTATTGGGTAGTGAATATCTTGTCGTAGGCGCTCTTAATCAAGACAGGCTGGATAATACAATTGAGCTGCGCTTTAGTTTACTCGATGTGAACGCACAAAAAGTTATTTTCAAACATGTTGTTCGTGGCACAGAAGTTCAGCTAAGGGATTTAGCGCATTTAGCCAGTGATAAGGTGTATGAGCAGATCACTGGTATACGTGGTGCTTTTAGTACACGCTTGGCTTATGTAACCGCAGAGCAAATTAATGGTAGCTTTGTCTATAAACTGAATGTTTCTGACTCTGATGGCGCCAGAGAGCAATTGATGCTCAAGTCCTCTGAGCCTATTATGTCTCCGGCATGGTCGCCCTCAGGAGATGAGCTGGCTTACGTGTCGTTTGAATCCGGTCGCCCAGCAATTTATCGGCAGCAACTGGTTACTGCGGCGCGTCAAAAATTAACCAATTTTAGTGGCCTTAATGGCGCTCCGTCGTGGTCTCCTGATGGTTCAAAGCTGGCTTTGGTTTTGTCAAAAGATGGCAATCCTGAAATTTATGTTCTTGATCTCTTGTCTAATAAGTTGTCCAGATTAACCCGCCATTTTGCGATTGATACTGAACCAACTTGGATGCCTGATGGCGAAAGTGTTTTATTTACCTCAGATAGGGGAGGTAGCCCACAAATTTACAAATTAATAGTTGCATCTGGAGCAGTGCAAAGAATAACATTCCAAGGTAACTACAACGCAAGGCCTAGTCTTGCACCGGATGGGCGCACTCTGGTGATGGTTCACCGAGAGAAGGGGGTTTTTCACATAGCAACGCTCGATTTAAAGACTGGTCGAATGCTACAATTAACGAAGACACAGTTAGATGAGTCGCCAACCGTTGCGCCTAACGGGGCTATGTTAATATATGCAACCAAACAGGGCGATAAAGGGGTGCTGTCAGCTGTATCTCTTGATGCTGGTGTAAGGTATATTTTACCAGCAAGGTCAGGAGATGTTAGAGAACCTGCTTGGTCACCGTTTTTGCGATAACAGCGTTTAATCATTGTCATTAACACTTACATTTTACAAGGAACTTTTCATGAAAATTACATTAACTAAATTAGGTTTTCCACTGGTTTTGTCCTCAGCGCTACTAACCGCATGTAGCTCGACACCAGTAGACGAGGCCTCATCGACAATTGAAGACACATCTGTACAGGCTGCGTCCCTAGAATTACAAAATCAAGCTGAAACCGAAGCTAAGGCTGCGGCCGCTGCTGCCATGATTGAGGAGGCTGCAGAGCCTGTTAACACGGCGGACACGATTTTTTACTTTGAATTTGACAAAGCTGTATTGTCGGCTGAAACACGAGCAACGCTTATTGCTCATGCTCAATTCATGATCACCTATCCATCTTCGATCAGATTGGAAGGTCATGCGGATGAGAGAGGTACCCGCGAGTATAATATGGCACTGGCTGAACGGAGGGCTAACGCCGTTAAAGAGTTTATGGTCATGCAAGGAGTTCCAGGTAGTAGTATTGAAGTCGTTAGTTATGGTGAAGAGCGTGCTGCGTCCTTTGGTAGTAACTCAGCTGCTTGGAGAATGAATCGCCGGGTTGAACTTAAGTAATTTCTAAACAAGCTGGTATATCTGTACGTTAGATGTGCCAGCATGTCTTGTGGCTAAACTCTTCATTGCACTAAGACACCATACTGGATAAATAGATCATTATGAAATCAATCCCCACGCTAGGTTTTTTATTGTTAATGATGGCGCCGGTGGCGCCTATCGTAGCCCAAAACGTGGTGCCAGTCGTGGAGGCGGGCAATGTAGACGCGACGGTCATAGCAGAGCAGGTTGAAGCGCCTGGGTTATCTGATACCGCTCAGCTCGCGGCCAATCGTTATGATGTCATGCTTGACCTTAGGGAAGAGGTTCGAGCGCTAAGAGGCATGGTGGAGAAGCTTGGCTATGAATTGCAGCAGGTGAAGCAGCAGCAGCTTGATGATTATTTAGACATAGACCGCCGCTTAGGTGCTTCGACTGCGGGTGATCTGATCACTGCGTCAACGAATGATGATCCTAATCAGAATTCGGCTGGTCTATTGGCTCAAAATTCAGAGATAACATCAAGCATTGATACAAATGGTCGACCTGAACAAACGGGACGTGATTTTTATGAGGCTGAGGTTAAAGATGACTATTCGGCAGCGTCTAATAAATTGCTCAAAGATCGTGATATAGAAGGTGCAGCTGAAGCTCTCAAGCTTCATCTTGATAGCTATCCAGAGAGTCCATTTGCGGCCAATGCTCACTACTGGTTAGGTGAGATCTACCTCTTAAGTGGTGATACTGAGCTAGCACGACAGTCCTTTACGATGATCATTGAACAATATCCTGATCATTCGAAAGGCGCAGATTCAAAGTTTAAACTCGGTAAAATTTACTTTCAGCTAGGTCAACGTGGTCTTGCTAGAGAGTATCTTGAGGCCGCTGCCAGCAGCAATGGTGGGGTCGCTGAAAAGGCAACCAAGTTTATCGAAACCAATTTTCAGTAAAGGAACTCTTGCCATGTCCTCAAAAAGAGCCGTTGTTTTGGTGTCTGGCGGGTTGGATTCGTCGACGGTTTTAGCGATGGCATTGAGTCAGGGTTATGAATGTTACACACTTAGTTTTGATTATGGGCAGCGCCATCGGTCGGAGCTCCAAGCTGCGCGTAGAGTATCTACGTTAATGGGTGTCAAAGAACATAAGGTGGTCAAGCTAGACTTAGGTGCGATCGGCGGATCTGCGCTGACTGATACTGATATTGATGTCCCAGAAGAGGCTTCGAAAGGTATTCCTGTGACCTATGTCCCTGCACGAAATACAGTTTTTTTGTCGATTGCGTTGGGATGGGCAGAAGTAATTGATTCAAATATCATCTTTTTGGGCGTTAATGCGGTTGATTATTCAGGTTACCCTGATTGTCGTCCAGCCTATCTAGAAAGCTTTCAAAGTATGGCTAATTTGGCGACAAAAGCTGGTGTGGAGGGTAATAAATTGAGGATTGAAGCTCCTCTTATCGATATGACTAAAGCAGCTATTATTCAAACTGGCCTGGCCTTAGGTGTAAATTATTCTGAAACTGTGTCATGTTATCAAGCTAGCTTAGAGGGCTTGGCATGTGGTAAATGTGATAGTTGCCGGCTACGAAAACAAGGTTTTTTAGATGCAAGTGTAAAAGACCCGACTAGATATCAAAATAACGCTTGAATTTTGTTATCTGGTCAGTATGATACGCATCTCCGCTGAGGGCCGTTAGCTCAGTTGGTAGAGCAGTTGGCTTTTAACCAATTGGTCGCTGGTTCGAATCCAGCACGACCCACCAAAAACTCTGTTAAATCAGTGACTTAGAAGC
>JAQWYJ010000025.1 GCA_029254005.1 Porticoccaceae bacterium
GCCATGGAACTTTCCTATGGCCGTAGCGGCATGGAAGGTAGCGCCAGCTTTAGCCTATGGTAATGCCGTAGTATTGAAGCCTGCAGAATTAGTTCCTGCAAGCGCTTGGATTCTGGCCGAAATCATAAGTCGCAGTGGCTTACCTGATGGTGTTTTTAATTTAGTGATGGGATCGGGTCGCGAAGTGGGTGAAACACTGTGTAGCTCAGCTAATATCCAGGCGGTAACATTTACCGGTTCAGTTGAAGTCGGTAGACATATTGCTAAAAACGCGATCGACAACATGGCCCGTATTCAATTAGAAATGGGCAGTAAAAATGCCTTGGTGGTTTTGGACGATGCAGATCTTGATACGGCGGTTCAATGTGCGACTGCAGGTGCTTATTATGGCACTGGCCAAAAGTGTACGGCATCTTCACGTATTATTGTTCAGGCGGGCATCCATGATGCATTTGTAGCTAAACTGACTGACGCAATTGATGCATTAGTAGTGGGCAATGCATTAACCCCTGGTGTGCATATAGGCGCTGTAGTTGATCAAAAACAGCTTGATCAAAACCTTAAATATATAGAGATTGCAAAACAGGAAGGCGCAGAACTTGTGCGTGGTGGCGAGCGTCTTACTCTTGAAACTGAGGGGTTCTTTATGTCCCCAGCACTTTTCGTCAATACCACCAATCAAATGCAGGTAAACAGAGAAGAGGTATTTGGTCCCATTGCCTGTGTCATAAAAGTTGATAGCTATCAGGAGGCGCTAGATGTCTCTAATGATTCTGATTTTGGGCTCACTTCAGGAATCATTACCAGTTCATTGGCCCATGCTGGGCACTTCAAACGGTATTCTAAATCGGGTTGCGTGATGGTTAACCTACCCACTGCTGGGACCGATTATCATGTACCCTTCGGTGGTCGCAAAGCTTCAAGTTATGGACCTCGGGAGCAAGGACAGTACGCTCGAGACTTCTATACCATAGTAAAAACTAACTATAGCAAGCCTTATTAGGGAGCTAAGTAATGCGCGATATGCTTATAATCGATGGCCTTCAATATGTGAACTGGAATAGGCAGTTGTTTGAAGAAGCTCAACAAAGTGGCGTTAATACGATTCACGTCACAATTGCGTATTGGGAAAATATTCGTGAAACACTGCAGAATATAGGTACTTGGAATAGGCATTTTCTTAATCATGCAGATTTGATTATGCCTGTGCACAAGGCCGAGGATATTCTTGAGGCAAAGCGTTTGGGTAAAGTGGGAATAATTTTTGGTTTTCAGAATTGCTCACCGATTGAAGATGACGTGAAAATGGTTGAAATTCTGCATCAATTAGGGGTGCGAATTATGCAGCTAAGTTATAACAATCAGAGTTTTTTGGCCACTGGTTGTTATGAAGATCAGGATGGCGGAATTACTCGATTTGGCAAACAAGTTATAAAAGAAATGAATCGCGTTGGTATGGTTATTGATATGTCCCATAGCGCCGAGATTTCAACCTTGGAAGCAATAGAGTTGTCTCAGCGGCCCATAGCAATAACTCATGCGAATCCTTTGTTTTTCCATAAAGCACTTCGTAATAAGTCCGACAAGGTGCTTAAAGCCATCGGTGAATCTGAGGGTATGATTGGCTTTAGTATGTATCCATTTCATTTAAAGAACGGACCAGACTGCACTCTCAGAGCATTCTGTGAAATGGTAGGTCAGACCGCAGAAATGATAGGTATTGATCGCATAGGTATAGGCTCTGATCTGTGTCTCAACTGGGATTATTCTGTTTTGGAGTGGATGCGAAGTGGTCGTTGGACCACAGGAGTAGATTATGGAGAGGGGTCGGCTGAGAAACCTTCCTGGCCTGCACAGCCTAGCTGGTTCACAGGCGCTAAGGATATGTATACCATAGCTGAAGGACTTTCTGCAGAGGGCTTTAATGAAGAGCAAATAGCTAAGGTGATGGGAAAGAACTGGTTGTCGTTTTTTGAAAAATCTTTTTCTAAAAGCCTGATAAACTCGTAAATTGAGGGCCCTTAATGTAGTCAAAGTTCGGGTGAATTCTAGTAATCATGGCAGCGTAAAAAATATAGTAAGCTGCTGATTATATTACTAAAGTTAAACTTTTAGAGTAGTCGTTAAAACCATGAAAAATGATCTTCATACAACTGAATTTTACAGTGATGTAACACAGTTGCCATTGCGTCCTGCCAGCAAAGTAATGCAGTTGGAGCGACTCGGTAGCTTTCATCAGTCACGTCTTAGTTTTATGCGCACACTGGTGCGTCACATGGTCACTGAAAATTGGCTTATAAATAGGGTTCTTTTCGAACTTGACACCGAAGGCTATGGCACAGTTATTTACGAAATAAACGCAAAATATGGCACCTATAGTTTTGTTGTTTTCTCTCATTACTTAGATCCGGAAAATCGAAACGATAGAGTAATCTCTAATCAGTGGGATCTGACAATGGCGCTGTGTGAAGGGTCAGTTTCACAGAAGCAGCTTGAGTTTCTAAAAGCTAACGTACCCAAGCAAGAGGCCGGTCGGGTAGATTCTAGAGTTTTAGTGCTATCACGTGCTAACCGCAGTGCACGTACCTTTAATTATGTAGTTGATAGCTTAGCACATGGACATCAACCGGATATCGATGCCATCGCTGAGGTTGGTTATCTCTATCGAACCACAGCAGCCTATGGCAGTGGAAAGCTCGGTATGGCGGACTGGGAGAAGGTCTGGACTAAGCATCGTGATTTTGCTCGTCCGTTTGCGGCAGAAATGTTCACCTGTTATATGTTGCGTCATTTTAGTATCCAGCAGGCCGAGTATCTTGCTTTGCAGGCATCCCCTCAAACTGGAGTAACGTTAGATATTGATCTTAAACGATATATAGGAATAGGAAATTCTACCGGTTTAGGTATGGCACCTTTTTTGATCAATCATCCATTATTGATTAATCAATGGATTGAAATGCGCGAAACTGCGATCGCCACGGTTGTGGCTTGTAGCGCGTCAGGAATAGATGAATCTACTCTTAAACGTTTAGCTGAAAGTACTGGGCGTGTTGTTCAGCATCTTGGTGAAATTGTTACTGCGGATGAGCGTCAACATAAGGCTAATACGGCTGTGAGACAAGAATTAGAGCTACTGTATCTATGGTTACAAGAGCAGGGCCCCAAATTGGCTAATAATCAATATGTCTGGTCATCGCTTATTCAGTATGCGGAACAGCATTGGTTGGTGGAAACCCAGGAACTCATTAATACGTTATTGATAGAGCTGTATCCGGAGTTAGTTGATCGTTTTGAAGAGCAAATGTGGGTAGAGGAAATTTATGAGGTAACTCCTGAAATGATGGTGGTTGATCTTATAGCGTTAATCGAAGAAAAGTATGATTGGGCGCTGGCTATAGATTTTAGTCTCCAAGAGTCTTGGGGTGCTTTTTGGTATCGCTCTGAAGAAAAAATGGAGCCTCGTCTTGGTCGAACTCATATTGATATGGGAATGGAAAAAGAGATGCCCTTAGGTATTGGGTATCGAGTACGGCTCTGCTATGACCAACTTGTTGGATACAATCAGAGTTGTTCGAAACAAAATGTTGCGCATTTTATTGTTAAGAATCCAACCTTTAGTGGCATTGTTGCGAGAGTTCAGACCATGGCACTTACCTATTATGGCGATATTAGAGAAAATCTCATTCACCAAGATGTACTGCCGATTCATTTACTCAGATGTAAGCTATCTTTTTTTGGTGTTAGCAAATTTGATCCCCGCTCTCGGCTGTGGGTGCGTAATACCATGTTCCAGGGTGCCCCCCTTATCAGTGACTTTGATCAGCCTTTCAAGGATGAATGGCAGTTTCCTATAAAACCAGTATTAAATATTGATTGATAGCGATGAAAGTTTCAAAAAATGAATTAACCGCATCTTTGAAGAAAGCTTTTGAATCATTAGGTTTTCAACCTGGAGATTACTATGATGCCGCCGATATGGTGGTCTGGTTAGAAACTCATGGTTTTGATGGTTTTGATCGTTTACTTTCAGTATTGAATTATTTAAATACCACGTCCCCCAGTCACGCGGATCTGATTGAAGAAGAGGCAGGTAAATTTGTATTAGACGGCAATGCAACGTCTATTTTGCTTTGCGGTAGCGAGGCCGTTGACTTAGCACGATCCTATGCAATACAAGGGAGTTCTGCGCGGTTAGAAGTGATTAATTGTTACAACCGGACATTCATTTTGCAGCGATTAATCAAAGCTGCACAGCGCGATCTTGCCTTTGTGGCCTATTGGCGTCAGCAAGATTACTGTGTAAAAGTATCAGTTTCTCCACGAGCCGAGTTACCAGTGTATCAAACCTTTATACTCAACGAGCAGTTGGATCCGCAAATGCTGAGAATTTTCAGCGGTGCTAATGTAGCCCAATTAGAGGAAGAGTATGCTGAGTATTTGCAGATGGGCGCTATGATTGGCGATTATCCTATGGAAATAATGAAAGTATGTTATACGGATTCATTAGATCAGGGTATAGAGATAGATGTAACACTTTGGGAAACCCTGGATGACCTAGTTTCCAGAATATTGGTGAAATCTACGGAGGAATCTCGCGCCGGGGCTGGAGATTGAGCTGAGCGTATATTTCGTTGATAGCGCTATATTAACGCCAGTTAGTGCTCAGTTTCTTTCATTAATTGACTGAGCTCCATGGCTGCCTCAGTCATTTTAGGAACATATTCCAGGAGTGCATCTAGGCTTTTGCGGATAACTGGTGCATGAGTAAATAGGCATGCAAAAAGATTGCCTTGATCGTTATAGACGGGGACTGAACAGGCAACCATACCGTCAACAAATTCTTCATTGTCTGTGCCAATACCAGTTTTTCGAATGACCTTGAGCGCATCTTCTAAAACATTTGGATCGGTGATGGTATTTCTTGTATATTGCTGTAACGGAAGCTTTTTTGCAATGCGTACGCGTCGCTCTTGATGAAGGCTACTGAGATACAACTTACCACTTGCTGTGCACCAAATTGGAGTATGACTTCCCACCTGCAAATGAATTTGCAAGGGCCAATCAGATTGAACACGATCGTAGTAAATCATCTCAGTGCCATTTGGAATGGCGATCCCGCAGGTTTCGCCAATCTCAGTGGTTAGTTTCTCTAAAATAGCTTGGCGCAGTGCTCTAAAGCGGCTGCTATATAAAATTCCCAAGGCCATACTGTGCAGACGATCAGCAGGGATGATTAATCCACGCATTGAAGTCTGTAAATAACCGTCACATTCTAGCTGGTTTAATAGTCGGTGCACGGTAGGTTTGGGAATGTCCAATTGATGAGAGAGGTCTGCTGGTGACAAGGGCCTTTGAGCCTTAGCCACTGCTTCTATGATCGCCATTACTCGGCCAATAGCAGAGCCTTTCTCTTTGATTATTTTGATCATTTTCCTATTCTGCTTGTGCACTTAGCTCAGAGTGGGCATTGAAAATTGTGCTCCCTCTCGAACACCTGCAGAGGGCCAACGTTGGGTGATAGTTTTACGCTTGGTATAAAAACGGACACCGTCAGGTCCATAGGCGTGGAGATCACCAAA
This sequence comes from Porticoccaceae bacterium, assembly GCA_029254005.1. Taxonomy (GTDB): domain Bacteria; phylum Pseudomonadota; class Gammaproteobacteria; order Pseudomonadales; family Porticoccaceae; genus HTCC2207. The sequence goes on from JAQWYJ010000025.1 coordinate 5,580, forward strand.
TAATGAGCGTTTCCAACCGCCAAAACTATGGTAGGCCACCGGCACAGGTAGAGGGATATTAATACCAACCATACCGACTTGAATGTGATCAGAAAAATATCGGGCAGCTTCACCGTCACGAGTGAAAATACAGGTACCGTTGCCATATTCATGAGCATCGATAAGATCCATAGCTTCTTGCATAGTATTTACTCGGAGCACCTGAAGCACCGGGCCAAATATTTCAGCACTGTAACTATCCATTTGTGCTGTGACACGATCAATTAACGTGCCTCCTACATAAAAACCATCTTCGTAACCTTTGACAGAAGGGTTTCGACCATCCACAACAATATTTGCACCCTGTTGTTCTGCACTATCGATGTAAGAAAATACTTTCTGTTGATGTTGCTTGGTAATGACGGGTCCAAAATCGTTATCAGCATCATGGCAGGGACCAATTTTAAGAGTTTTCATTGCCTCAGACATTTTTGCTACGAGCTGATCAGCGGCTTCATCGCCAACAGCAACAGCGACAGACAATGCCATGCAGCGTTCACCGGAAGAACCGAAGGCAGCACCGAGTAATTGTGCCACTGCATTGTCCATATCTGCATCAGGCATGATAATGGCATGATTTTTCGCACCACCAAGAGCCTGACAACGCTTGCCATGGGCACTGGCAGTCTCATAGATATATTCCGCAATAGGAGTGGACCCAACAAAGCTGACAGCTTTGATTCGCTCATCAGTGAGCAACACATCCACTGCTTCTTTGTCGCCATTAACCACATTCATGACACCATCAGGGAGTCCTGCTTCTTTCAAAAGTTCGGCAATAAACAAAGTTGAACTTGGGTCTCGCTCAGACGGTTTTAGTATAAAACAGTTGCCACAGACGATTGCCATGGGATACATCCACAGGGGGACCATTGCTGGGAAGTTAAATGGCGTGATACCTGCAACGACCCCAAGAGGCTGAAATTCACTCCAAGAATCGATATTGGGAGCAACATTTTTACTATGTTCGCCTTTTAATAATTCCGGTGCGCAACAGGCATATTCTACATTTTCAATGCCTCGCTGCAATTCACCAGCAGCATCATGTGAGATCTTGCCATGTTCTTCACCTATTAGCGCACAAATTTTTTCCGCATTTTGTTCCAACAGATCTTTGAATTTGAACATTACTCGAGCACGCTTTATAGCTGGAGTATTTCGCCATGATGGATAAGCCGCTGTAGCTGCGGCAATAGCGTGTTCAACAGTTATTTTTGAAGCTAAGGCTACCTGTTTGCTAACCGCGCCAGTCGAGGGATTGTAAATGTCTTGAGTGCGACCACCATCAGCGCTGGTCTGGCCATTGATTAAGTGTCCTACTGTTATCATGATATTGCTCCTATTCAGTAAATAAGCGATGGTTGTCAGTGTTTTTTGTGACTCGGTTATATTTGCTTACCAAAGATTTTTATACAGTTGTATTATTTCCTCGCCGCTAGGTACGCGGGGGTTGTTGGCTGGTGAGCCTGATGCCAATGCCTGATTAGCCATTATCTGGAGATTGTCCATAAAATGATCAGGATCGATTCCAAATGCCTTTGGTGTTGGCACTTGCAATTCTATGTTTAAATCTCGGAGTTCTGCTATCAGTTTGTGGTTAGCATCATCATTGTTATCGTTGTTATCAGCTACACCGATTGCTCTTGCGCAATCAGCATATCGCTCGGGCACCGCGGGAATTGAAAACTCTGTTACTGTAGGTAGTAACATAGCATTTGAAAGGCCGTGAGGTACATGGTAAGCGGCACCGATGGGTCTACTCATCCCATGAACGAGTGCTACAGACGCATTCGAGAAGGCTATACCCGCAAGTGTGGCACCTAGCATCATTTTTTCTCGGGCTTGATTGTCGCTACCATCGTGATAGACCTTGCGAAGATTGGGTCCCAATAATCTCATAGCTGCCAAGGCTTGAGTATCAGTGTAGGGACTGGCTTTTTTGCTTACGTAGGCTTCAATGGCATGAGTCAATGCATCAATCCCGGTATCGGCTGTGGTTCGTGGCGGCATACTGATGGATAGCTTATGATCTACCAAGGCAACTGACGGCATAAATCCTGTACCCATGCACATCATTTTTTCATCAGTTTTTTCATCGGTGATAACGGTAACCTTGGTAACCTCAGAGCCAGTGCCCGCTGTGGTAGGTATTGCGATAATGGGCAGTCCTAATTCCTCAACAAGACGCGGAAATTTGTAGTCACGCATCTGTCCTCCGTGATACCCCAATATAGCAATCGCTTTTGCACTATCTATTGGGCTGCCGCCGCCAAAACCAATAACGCAGTCGAAGTGTCCATTACGTACCTTGTCAACGCCGGCTTGTATTGAGGCTACCGTGGGTTCTGGCACCGTATCATCAACGACATCGACAATTATATTTGCATCATTTAAAGCCTGCTTAATACGTTCTATATAGCCTAACTGTACCATGACTTTATCGGTGATGATTAGTGGAGCCTTGAGACCCATACCATTGAG
>JAQWYJ010000087.1 GCA_029254005.1 Porticoccaceae bacterium
TTATGATGTTGCAGCGCTGCCTGAAGTGGTGAATCCCTACTCAACGGTTTATTCCAGTGACCCTCACGCTATAGCTTTTATACAAAAGTGTGTTGTTCCAATGTGGAGAGATTTACCAGCTCAATTAAAGTTAGAGGTAGAAGCTATAGGAATACCTGTCCATCCAGCCACAGGACAATCTTTTCGAGAATTTAAGTCATTCGCTAAATCGGGGAGTCTGGAGGACGCGATGTATCTGTATACCCCAGATACTGTTAAAGAAGAGTGGGTTGCTGAGTATACTGAAATATCAAAAAATCAAACGATATCATAATTCTGAAGAGCATCAAATTGTGATAGTTTTTGTCATCCAATACTAAACATAAAAAGAAGGATGCGTTAGCAATGGACTTAGGCATCGTGACTTGGTGTGATTCAACGCAGTGAAGCTCCATGCACCAGAGGCATTTTTCACTCTCAATTGGCGCACTCCCTAAAATACTCTGAACGCCTCAGAGAGAATAAATACTTTGGAAAATTTACTGGTAAAAAAATACGCGAACATCGAGACAGTCACCCTAGGGAATATTGCGCACAAAGCCTGGATTGGAAGCATTATGCGAACTTTAGTGAGGACAAGTAGAGTATCCAACCTAAGGATAGATTGTTCGTCGGACGCATCGCTAAATCCAAATCAATATTTTCATTTGCATTGATAAGATTTAATATATACTATCATTAGTATATTGCAAATATATGGTGACTGTTATGATTGGTCTCGCACTAAAATATAAGATAGCACTGAATTTAGCCGCCAAACTGTTTTTCAGTTATGAGCAAAATTTACACCTCGCGGGACACAGGGATGGTGAACAGCGATCTTTTTTGCGGGCTCTTGGCGTTAACGCATTTGATAAAATTGATGATAGCCATTTAGGTAAATTTTCAAATGCTTTTAAGGGCTACGCCTTTAGAGGAGATTCGCCCAATGAGGCAGCGAAAAAATCGTTTGATGCCTTTTCCGGCTGGGCCAGGTATTCCTTTGATTCCATAACCGAAATATGTCAGTCGAGCGATCTTGACGATCGAAAAATATCTAAGGCGCTGCAAGACATGTTTTGTTTGGATACGGCACCGTTAAAATCAAATATTGCTCAATCAAATGTTGCTGCTGAACAGATTGAACGAAATATCAGCAAGGTTGGGCTACTTGATGGCACAGATGCAAAGCACTTTAGTCGAATTATGGCTGACTTTCTTCTTGTTAAGGCCACTCGTACTCGCACGGCAGTAAATGATATTTACAGACCCATTGCCAAAGTTGATTCTTTTAAGTCGCTGATTGCAGATATTAAGGAGTCCAAAGTCAGTCAATCGTTTCAACCAACTACCTCCAAGCAGCAAGAAGCAAAGATGGGTACGGCGCCAGCATTCAGATAGTGTGTTGTTATCACAATGGTATTACGATAGGATATCCAATGATTATTATTGTAGTTCTGAGGGAATCACAGTGAAGACAATCCAATCAATACTTCTGTTGTTATTAATGGCGTTAAGTTGTTTTAGTGGCACTGCGATGGCTGCTAACGACGAATCTGGTTTAACACTTAAACGAAAAATTGCTATCTCTCGGTTCTCGAACGAGACACAGAGTGGAAATTCATTTTTAGTGTCAAATAATGGTGATCGCCTTGGGAAACAGGCCTCAGATATACTTTCGGCTAAGTTGTCTGAGAGCCAAAAGTTTTTGATTTTTGAGCGACTTGATTCTGGCGGTGTGAGTGCCGAGAAGGTATTAGCGGGCTTGAAGGCCGAGGGAATCGCTGTTGATTATTTAATTGTTGGAAGCGTGACAGAGTTTGGAAGGAGCACTGAGTCAGACACTGGTGTTTTTTCTAGAGCAAAAATTCAGAAAGCATTTGCAAAGGTCGCAGTCAGGTTGGTTGAGGTGTCGACGGGCCGAATTATGCACTCGGAAGAGGGCGCTGGTGAGGCCTCAGTAACCACCAAGAAAACCATGGGTGTTGGAAGCTCCGCAGGGTTTGATCAATCCTTAACTGATAAAGCGATCAGCGCAGCGATTGGGAAGGTCGTTAGCAATCTTGTAGAGAATATGACCGGCAAGCCATGGCGCAGCTATTTACTCACTGACGAAGGCGAGGGGAGCTATATTATGGCCGGCGGTGAGAGCCAAGGAATTAAAGCTGGGACGCAATTTGTTGTTGTCAAACGCGGCCGTCAAATTAAGAATCCACAGACCGGAGCCCTTATTGAACTTCCGGGCAAGAAAGTTGCGACAGTCGAAGTTGTTATGACGCTCGGTGAAGATGAGCTGAGCGAAGTGAGTTATGTCACTCTGACGTCGGGATCAATCTCCTCAGAATCGCTCAGCGATTACCATCTGACAAATAATTCATTAGGAGACACCCAAGGAAATTAAAATGATTAAAGTTGTAAAACAAATGTCTTTGCTTTCGCTCATTGCTTTTTTGGCAGCTTGTGGAACTATACAGTCGAGCCAAGTGGCGCTAGACGAGCACGCTATGATAATTATTAAGGGCGACAAATTAATAGGTAAAAAACTTATTACAAACAAATTATCAATTCTAATTCAGAAAGATCATCTAACGGATTATCGAACGGGGGTAGCTGGCGCTGCAGACCGAGAAAAAGAGAAACTGGAGGTGATGTCTTTTTTAGTTGATCCTGGTATGCAAAAGGTTGAGTTGCTGGACTTAGATAAAATCGTATTCCAAACATCCATCTATATGGGGTCAGGCCAAACAAGGGAGCTAGACATTCGATGAGAAACGTCAAAATTATATTAGTTAGCGCAACACTTTTTCTGGTAGCGGGTTGTGCGACGGTGAGCCCTGGTGGCTACTATTGGGGTGA
>JAQWYJ010000041.1 GCA_029254005.1 Porticoccaceae bacterium
CCCATGCAAAGCACAGTGGTACTACTACCAAACATTCTTATTTACCGTTGCGGGGGCAGTATCGGATTAGCGTTGACCACAGTCATAAGGCGCACCGATTTCCCGTTTAACTTTTAGCTAAAAAGCGTTTTTAGCGTCAAGAACCTGTTGCCGAAGCAAGGCGCAACACTAACCCTCAGATAGCATTATGTCAAACAACTTCAACGATAAATAAGAACTAATGGTTACCATGACGACATTAGTCAAAAGACCGATGAATTCTTGCAGGTCTGATTAAAAGTATCTAAGATTTGGGTATCAGATTCACACCTCAAGCGTCATTGTTATGGCGTCATATACTTGTTCAAGAGCTTGTTTTACCAAAGCTTCAACAAACCTTGGCCAATATAAAGGACCCTATTTACTGATTTATATAAAATTTTAAGCTTATCAAGCAGCTTGCTCTAAATCTTAGTGTCGCCGCCTCACATTGATACAGATACGGATACAGTTTGTTAGCTAAAAATCAACAATTGCTGACAGTAAACACCACTTAATACAACGCCTCAAGAGCCTCAGTTACCTTTCGCACAGCAACTACATTCATCCCTTTAATTGGCTGCTTAGGCATATTGCCTGCAGGTACAATCGCCCGACTAAAACCATGTTTTGCTGCTTCACGCAAACGCTCTTGGCCATTCGCTACAGGACGAATTTCACCGGCCAGCCCTACTTCGCCAAACACCACCAGATCTTTGGGCAATGGCTTATCCCTAAAACTGGAAATTACTGAAAGCATCAAGGCTAAATCAGCACTAGTCTCTATTACCTTCACACCACCAACGATATTTACAAATACATCTTGATCACCCACAGAAACACCCCCATGACGATGAAGCACGGCAAGTAGCATAGACAAACGATTGTGATCCAACCCCACCGTTACTCGTCGCGGATTACCTAGATGACTGTCATCAACCAGGGCCTGAAGCTCTACCAATAATGGCCTGGTACCTTCCCAAATAACCATAACAATGCTTCCTGACGATATCTCCTCTCCACGTTGAAGGAAGATAGCTGAGGGGTTTGGCACTTCACGTAAACCCTTATCTGTCATAGCAAAAACCCCCAGCTCATTGACAGCTCCAAAACGGTTTTTATGACTGCGCAATGTCCTAAATTGGCTATCACTAGAACCCTCAAGCATCAGCGAGCAGTCAATCATATGCTCCAACACTTTCGGCCCGGCAAGTGAACCGTCCTTGGTAACGTGCCCCACCATGATCAAAACAGTACCACTCTGCTTGGCAAATCGTACCAACATTGCAGCACTCTCTCTAACCTGCGAAACACTGCCAGGCGCTGAGGCAATTTCCTGAATATGCATAACTTGAATGGAATCAACAACTAAAATTTTGGGTCGCTTTTGTTCAGCAATACCACAGACCGTCTCAACTGAGGTTTCTGCCATAATTTTAAGTTTGTCAGCGGGTAAGCCCAAACGATTCGCTCGCATAGCCACCTGCTGAGGTGACTCCTCACCGGTAACATAAAGGGCGCTATTGAGGTTCGCCATCGAACACAAGGTCTGCAGCAGTAGAGTACTTTTCCCTGCGCCTGGTTCACCGCCTAAGAGTACGCAAGATCCGGGAACAAAGCCGCCACCAAGGACTAAATCCAATTCACCTGTACCTGAACTAATTCTGGGGATCTCATCAAGAGTAATATCTGCGAGGGACTTAACAGCACTATCTACGTCACCGGCGAATCCGGAACGCAATATCGCACCACCTTTTGTAGGGCTACCTAGGCGAACTTCTGATAAGGTATTCCAGGCACTACACTCACTACATTGCCCTTGCCACTTATGATAATCCGCTCCGCAATCCGTACACACATAGGCAGATTTAGTTTTTCCAACCATTGCAACATCCTCGTTCATTTATGAGATATTTAAGCGCATTACTGTTATTATGTACAGTGTAAAAAGGCAGGGTACCACTTCTCCTTGATTATCATTAGCCAAGCAGAATAACGGATAGCTTAGTATTGTAGAAGGATCGAAATTGCCAGTAGGTTTATCTCGTTACGACAATCGCTTTCTGATAGAGTACTTGTATGTCGTTGATACCGGAAAAACCTATTGTAATTTCACCCACCCTCGCCGCAACCATCGGTCTTGAGGAAACAGTGCTATTGCAGCTTCTCCAAGAGTGTATTAGCCATGGCAATCCAACCTTTAACAGCGGTTTTGCCTGGATAACAGTTCCGGCCGACAGACTACTTAGTTTAGCGCCTTTTTGGCGCCAAGATGATGTCCGTCGTTTAACTGCCAGCTTGCACGAAAAAGGGCTACTTTTAATTGGTGGAGTCACTTTTACTGCACATCAAGATTTTCGCTTTGCTTTTAATGAAGACTCAGTTGCCTCCGCGCCAAATCACTTAGAATCCACAAGATCAGTGCCTGCACCAAAACCTAGTTCAGCAAAGACTATTGGTAGCACATGGCAACCTAGTGAAGATGCTCTTCGCCAGCTTAGTCAGCTTGGTGTAACTCGAGAGTTTGCGCATCAACAAGTACCCCAGTTCGTGGCTTATTGGCGAGATCGTAATATTCCACGTCATAGCTGGGAGTCAAAGTATATTAAGGAAGTCTGGCGACAATGGCAGCAAGCTGAAACAAGCAATAATAGAAGGCGCAAAGAAGTTTCAGTGACTAGTAACTGGCGACCCTCAGTAGATGCTCTTGATATTCTTGTCAGTAAAGGAGGCATTAATACTAACTTTGTCGAAGATGCCATCCCAGAATTTATTTTGTATTGGCGGGATAGGGGCGCAGTATCTAGCACATGGGATTCAAAATTTGTTCAACATGTTCGGCGCCAATGGCAATTCTACAGTGGAATGATGGAGCAAGAATCCATGCCTCGTGTGATTGGTGAAAATTGGCAACCTAAAGAAAGAGTATATGATGTTCTACAAATGGCTAATATCGATCGTCCTTTTGCCGAACAACGCATCCCAGAATTTGTTTTATACTGGCAAGAAAATGGTAGCCCTCAATCAGCTTGGAATACTCGTTTTTTGCAGTATGTAAAACGTCAATGGGCATATCAAAGTAAATTATTAACGGACACTTCAAATGGCAAACAACAAGGATATTCAAAAGGTCGCATCCGAGATCGCAGCATTATCGACGCACTCTCAGACCGAAGCTGGGCATCCTAAACCGGCCCCTGCTAACCCTCAGTTGATCGATGCTATCAATCAAATTTTTGCTCTATTTCAGGTGAATTATCACAACCAGTACTACAGTGCCTTTGGTGATAATACAAAATCTGAAAATCTAGCAAAAAAGCTTTGGCTAGCTAAATTAGAGCACTTTTCCGCAAGTACTATCTGTAGTGCGGCAGAGAAAATTATATCCGAAAGTGAGTACCTACCAACATTAAATAAAATGCTCAATGCATGTCGCCATGTCGCCATGCCTGCTGGTCTTGTCAGCGCTAGACATGCCTATCAAGAGGCCTGCAATAAAACAAGTCCGAAGGCCGACCAGCCCTGGACACACCCAGTGGTTTATCTTGCCGGGCGTGATACTGGTTGGCACATGCTAGCCCATGAAACTGAATCCAGAGCACTTCCAGCCTTTAGTGAGATATATCAACATTATATCGATCGCATGCTCGCAGGGGAAAACTTCAGGATCGAAACCACCGCGCAAGTCCCGGAGCTATGCGAATTGCCAGCGACTAAAAAACATAATCAAGAAAAACTTGAAGACTTGAAAAAGTTACTGATATAAGGCCCTGAGAGGAACCATTCATGGCATTGCAACCTCTGATTCACAACTCCACCGCACGGCGAATGGCGAAAACCATCCTAAACGGCTTTCGTAGCTATTTCGCTGAATATCTTAATTCAACCCTTACGGCGAAAGCCCGCTATGAGAAAGCCGACTGGCAGGGAGTAAAGGAAGCCAACGTAGAACGTTTAGAGCTTTATAAAGATAAGGTAGCACAAACGGTAAATTATTTGGCTATGGTTACCAATCAAGATATTGCAAGCTTGACACTTTGGCGAGAAGCAAAGAAAGCTTACACTCAACTGGTGTTTAACTTCCCCAATTTTGAAATTGCAGAAACCTTTTTTAATTCGGTATTCAGTGATATTCATGATCATGACAAAATAAGTGATGATATTATTTATGTCCTGTCCTCACAGCTGCTCGAAGCTCCAGAGGCTGAATACAGTATTTTTGTTCGATATAAAGGCGAGAACTTTCGCGACAATTTTCAACGTATTCTTGAAGAGGCTGAATTTTCTTTGCCGATGGAAGATTTAACGTTGGATCTTGACTGTATTATGAATGTATTTAATCAGGAGGTGTTACCGCACATAAAGAATCCTCCTGAGCGAGTAAAGTTTGACCTTCTAGAGTCAACATTTTATCGTAGCAAAGCGGCGTATATGGTTGGTCGAGTTGTAGATGGGGACCAAAATTTTCCCATGGCATTAGTAATTCTTAATAACGAACAGGGCGCTCTGTATGTTGACACGGCACTATTTAATTCTGATGAACTAAGCGTCATTTTCAGTTTCACACAAAATCATTTTATGGTGGACGCGCCGCTGCCCTATCAGTATGCACTGTTCCTGAAAAATTTAGTCCCCAATAAATTAGATTATGAAATTTATAATTCGCTGGGATTTCCAAAGCATGCGAAAACTGAGTTTTTCCGTGAACTTGTCGGACATCTCAATAATTCCAAAGACAAGTTTGTTATAGCTCCGGGTATTAAGGGTATGGTTATGTCAGTATTTACACTACCCTCTTACAATATTGTTTTTAAGATCATTAAAGACAAGTTTGCTCCGCCTAAAGAAGTTACGCACCAAATCGTACGCGATAAATATCGTCTTGTATCTCGACATGACCGGATTGGTCGTATGGCAGACACGCAAGAATTTGATAATTTAATTTTTCCCATCGATCGCTTTTCGCAAGAGCTTATTGATGAAATTCTTAAGGTGGCCCCCTCTCAAATTGAAATTAGGGAGGATAAGATACTGATTAGACACCTGTACACTGAACGCTACATGACACCGTTAAATATTTATCTTGAAACTGCTAACGATAAAGAAATGCGAAGCGCTATGGAAGAATACGGTAACTGTATCAAGCAGCTTGCCGCGGCTAATATATTTCCAGGCGATATGCCTTTAAAAAACTTTGGCGTAACTCGACATGGGCGAGTGGTGTTTTATGATTATGACGAAATTGCTACTCTCACCGACTGCAACTTCAGACATATTCCCAAGGCTCGCACCGAAGAAGAAGAAATGCAGTCAGGTACATGGTACACCGTTGGCCCAGACGATATTTTTCCTGAAGAATTTAGGCTATTCTTCTCAGGGAACACCAAAGCCAGAAAAATGTTCGAAGAAATCCACAGCGAACTCTATTCATTGGAGTTTTGGACTGAATTACAAGACAAAATTCGCGATGGCTACGTAGTAGATGTTTTCCCCTATCGCAGAGCAAAACGTTTTAATCGCGGTAAAAATTCTCAGTTAGCTGTATTCGCAGACTAGGGGTAAGGAATGGTTTCGGTGATATCTCCGGCACGAATAACAAAGTTATTCTCCAAAATAGCATCTAATGTCCAGACGGCATCAATGGCATCCTGTTCACGAAAGCTTGTATCACCAATAAACAAACGATTAGACGCTGAACCTGGGGCAATATACATATAACCTGCCACAACAAGCGTAGGAGGCGCTGTATTTTCTGCCACCTTGGTCAAAGCAACCGGCATATCCACCTCACTAACCGGCAGAATTATCTCAATATTGTCCAGCCTAGTATCATCCTTGGGAGCTATAAATCCACTCTGAGGAAATCCCTTGTCGGTCGAAGAGATAAAAGGAGCTGGATCTGGGCCCGCCCTCTGACTCAGAATATATCCACCAACCAACACACCAATCGACAAAATACCTGCTGCGGCTATCCATCTTAAATAAGGCGAAGTCTGTTTAACTTGCTGATAAGGATCCCATTGAGGGCCGGCAAAATCATCTAATACTTTCGGGTCTTCCCGGCGACGATCGCGCTCAGCTTTATTTAAGGCCTTAAGAATGTAGGACATTAATTACCCTCCACTAACCTTGGTATTTTTGCATTGGTAAGTTGATTAAGACGCATTATGGTCTTCTTACCAACAATACCATCAGCATTAATAGCTTGTTCACGTTGAAAAACTATCACTTGTTTATGGACTGCGTCAGTAAAGCGTCCACCAGTTATTAAACGCTCAAATGAACCATCTAACTGACTGAACTTGGTCTGCAGCCAGCTCAATCCCTCCTTATTTACATCACCTTTCCGCAGCAGTTCAAACATATCAGGTGATCGCCATAAAAATAAAAAATTGCCTGTCCATTGTTGGTTAAAAGAAACATGCTCAACACGCCTTGATTTCCCCTTAGATAATAAGGTTACTGATTCGGCATTAATGGCTACCAGCAGATGACTTTCCAATCGGCCATCGGGTTGCTGGATCATCACTACACCTGGTCGATTAAGATCCAGTACTTCATCAAGGGTAGCAGACTCTATACGCTGAGCAGTCAAACCATTATTTTGAGCAATGCCAATAAATTCTTCAGTGGTAAAAAAAGCTAATGCCTTTATTCCCCAAATGTCCAACAAATTAACCAAAGGATTATCCGAAGCACTAACCTCTTGAGGATTACCCTGAGATATACCTGAGGAAATTAACGTATCAGTAGACTGAACATTCTGAATATAGTCTTTAGAAGTCGAATCCTTCGTAACATTAGACTGAATCAAATTAGGTTTTTTTTGAGCAGTGTGCAGATCCTCTACAATGTTTTCTGCACTTTGATTTCGGTCTTTTTGAGTTACAAAATAAGTATTTTCAAACATCAAAAAACCCAGAGACACCAGTATTAAAAACGCTAGTGACAGCATCGCCATGACTGGCTTTTTAGGGACAAAACCTCTGGTCTGACCAAAAATTTCCGATGCAGCGCCTTTTACAAGATCAACTGATATAGTACTAGAGTTATAGGCATAGGCGCCCAGCATGGCTTGATGACAAACCAAGTTGATCAATCGAGGGACACCTTTGGTTAAATTGAAAACAGTATTGATTGCGCCAGGCTCAAATATTGGCCTTGCAGCACCGGCTTGATGTAATCGATGATTAATATAATTGGCCACCTCAGTTTTATCTAGCGGTAACAAATGAAATCGAGAAACAACTCGTTGATTTAACTGTCGCAATGAAGGCTTTGATAGTATTTCTACCAACTCTGGTTGACCTACCAGCAAAATATGTAGCAACTTATGGGTATTGGTTTCTAAATTACTCAATAAGCGAAGGGTTTCTAGAAGCTCATCGCTGAGGTTCTGTGCCTCTTCAACTACGATTAATGTTTTTTGTCCTTTCCCATGACTCTCAAGTAAATCCTGATTTAGTCCGTCGATGCAAATTTTGCTAAAAGACAGATGTTTTGCCGTCGGCAAAGTAATGGACAGTTCATCGCAAATACTTGCTAGTAGATCCGTCTCGTTGAGTTTACTATTGAGCACATAGGCAACTCTAATATGGGCAGGAATACTCTGCAGCATAGTTCGAGTAAGAGTAGTTTTACCCGTGCCAACTTCGCCGCTGAGCAAAACAAAGCCACCTTCTCGATCAAGACCATATTTTAGATGGGCAACTGCCTGTCTATGTTGATGGCTGGGATACAAGAAGCTCGGATCAGGCACTATCGAGAAGGGCTCTTTTTTTAGCCCAAAATACTGTAGATGAATACTCATCTTTCCGAATTACTCTGTAGTTTTAACCGTGGTTTTTACTGTAGATCCAGCCTCAATAAAGTTTTTTAGCTGTTGAGTCACAATGCTTTCGTTACCTACCCCATCGAAATCTCGGGTAATCAAATGATCGAATTTACTGTCCGACAGTGCTTTGGCATCCAGTGGATTTCGAATGATTGTAGGTCTAATAAACATCATTAATACTTTTTCTCGATCGCTCTTGCCAGAGGATTTAAAAAGATTACCAAAAATCGGAATATCTCCCAGAAAAGGAACCTTTGAGTCACTTTCATCGGCACCGCCTTCTATTAGACCACCCAAAATTAGTAGCTCACCGTCTTGAATCATGACATTCGTTGCGATCGTATTTTTAGTCGTAGTAGCTCCTAATTGAGAGTTGGCAGTACCATTTTTAACTGCAGAGGACTCTTGCTCGATAGTTAAGCGAACCATATCACCCTTACTGATCTGCGGTTTCACCTTTAGCATAACACCTACTTCCTCACGATTTACTGTCGTGAAGGGATTTACACTATTTGAGTTATTAGTGTTGGCATAGCTACCGGTAGGAAAGGGAACTTCTTCACCCGAGGTGAGAGTAGCCTCTTCGTTATCCAACGTCATGGCAAAAGGTGTAGACAAGATCTTACTGCGTGAGTCTGTTTTCAGCGCTTGAACAAGCAGTCCAATACCGCGGTTTGTCTCATTATCAAAGTCTCCTACTACGCCAATAACACTCTGCGGTAATGCCCCCAGAGCAGTCGCAGAGGTCGCAGCAGATCCATCCACTGCAGCGCCCAGCAACGTTGTAAGTACTCCATCAAAATTAGATATATAGCCTCCGCGATTAGTCCCCGTAATGACCATTTGAGAACTGATATCTCTTGCTTGATCTTCTGACAATTCAGCGATTACCGCTTCAATTAATACCTGAGGACGCGCCCTATCCAATTTGGCAATCACATTTCTAACTTCGCGAGTAACCGCAGAGGGTGCTGCTATGACCAATGCATTGTTAAGTTCATCAATTTCTACGGTGAAGGTAGTTTTCGAATCCTTACCATCACCGGCGGATTCTCCGGCAAGACGAAGAAACACATCAGAACTCAACATACTATCAATGATAGGTTTAACTTCTGCAGCTCGCGAATAATCCAAATAAATAACCTCTACACTACCTTTTTTTGTCGAAGGTAAATCCAACAGCTCAAGTAAATTTTTAAAGGCAGTTCGGGCCATACTCGGGCCACTTATAATCACACGATTGTTCAGCCCATCTTCTACTAAAGACAGTTCTTGCTTCTGCAACTGTTTGAGTTGACCCGCAATATGTACTGCTTCTCCAGCAGAAATATAATTAAGGTTAACAACTTCCACTGCGGTCTGATCAGGATCGTCCATCTGTTGTAAAATTCGCCGAGCATTTTTCACATTACTTTTGATATCAGCAATGACTAAGTAATTACTTTGTGCAAATGCAATTAACCTAGCACCATTACTCAGTAACGGCTTAATAAGAGGAACGAGGGTTTGCGCTTGCAGATGCCTTATTTTAATAATTTCTGTTACCAAGGTATTATCACCGGTACCCCCAGCAAAATTAAATGCTTGTGTCGCAGGAAGAATTCTCACAACCGCACCGTCTTCGACGGCTTGGAATCCATTTATCTGGAGCGCTGATAATATGGCTTGATAGAGCAATGAAGCATCGATAGGCCCCGGAGAAATAATAGTTACCTTACCTTTAACTCTGGCGTCCAAAACAAAGGACTTACCCGTAATCTCTGCGACACTTTCGATGACACTACGAATATCAGCATCTCGAAAATTAATCTGCACAGTCTCAGCTGCAAATGAGTGAGTGATCAGCGACCAACTAATGCATAACCACATGCCAAGCTTAGCCATAGAATTCCGTTTCTCGGTTTTACGGTAGTTATTATTCAGCCACATTGCTTTTTCCCGCTTATCTAGTTTATTCATAATGTTAGGGTTTTAATCCAAGTGCCGGTGCCATCTTAGCAGACAGACTTGCTGCATTGACGTATATCGTCTCTTTCGTCCCGTTGCGCATGACAGTCACAGGTAAACTATTTGAATTACTGTAACTGATTAATTTCATTGGATTGGACATCAGATCTTGCACCGACAGGCCATCGACCTGCAGCACTACATCGCCGTCACGGATGTCGGCCAGCATCTTCACATCAGCGGACAAATTGTTGACTTTGAGTCCCTGACCGCCGGCGACTTTTACTGGAACTGCGCCGAACATATTCGCCAGAGCAAAGCCTTGTGTTTGCGCTTGACTAGCAGTCACAACTGGGATGCTCTCAGCCTTCATAACAGTATCAGGCTTTTTCATAAGTAGCTGTTTATTAACACCATTTTCACTTGCCAAAATCCTAAACGGTTGTATTTCAACAAGTGCAACCCCAGATTTCAACTGGTCACCTACTTTAAACACCTTCTCTGGTCGCCCTTTGAACTTTAACGTTGCAGAAGAAGCATCACCAGCAATAATAACTCCCAGTAAGTCAGCATTAAGACTTAAATCTTGAAGCACTGCACTTTGTTGAGCGACCTGAACAGCAACAGAAGAAGCGGTAGAACCAAACCAATTCCATGCCAACATTTTTACTGGTTTTGGCCTTTTAAATGACTCCAACCGACTACTCGGTTCGGTTGTTGCTAGATTTACAATTGCTGCAATCAGAAGGATAGAAAGCAGTATTGAAAATCCTAGCGACAGCGCCCTGATAAGCTCTCGGCGGTTAAGAATATTAATGTTTAGCAACCAAGACCTCCATCGATCCTTTAAGCTCTAAAAGTCCTTCAGTAACAGAAACGTCCACGTCTAAGGATTTAATTTGGTAGCCCGAGCAAGCAATCTGGTATGCTAGATGCATAACACGGTTACTATCAGAACCGCTAAACTCTAACAATAAACCCTTGTTATAGTCGGATATTAACTCTAATCTCAATTGATTTCGCCGAGCAAGTTTGGTTAATAGATCTCTTTCTGAGTCTGCCTTAACCGAAATAGTGGGGCAACTATTAGCCAGGCGTTCTATTATTTCACGCTGCTCTTTTACCCAAAAAATATCTTGATTTACCTTTCCAATTCGTAGATTTAATTCAGCGCGTTTCTCAAACATAGGTGATATCATTACAAAGACAAAAGTTGCTAATAACAGCCATACACCAATAATTAATAGCTGTTGTTCTCTTGGCTGCAGAAGAGCCCATTTTGTTTGCAGCGCTGCAACGGCTTTATTCATTAGGATGGCCTCCTTACGGCAGCCAGGGTCAAGACAAGGGTATCAGGCTCTTGCCCGGACTTTAAACTGATCTGATAGCCCGGGATACTCAACGTCTTACTGCTTAATTTTGCTCCATTAGCCACAGTGATTTTCAGCATATTTTGATCTGCAGACAAGCTTATTAATTCACACTCACAGCCTTTCATAATTGAATCTAGCTGAATAAGGCCGGCAATGGGCAGTGACTGCAAACTTTTTTGCTGCTCAAAAAGATCGTCTATACTGCTCTCAACACGAGATCTCACGTTGTCAGACTGGGGCTTTGGCCCATTAAATAAGCTACTATAGTGACCAACTAATTGCTGTTCTAGAATAACGACTTCCCCTTCAATAGCCTGATTGGCCGAGTAAATATAACCAATCAAACATCCAACCATCAACACCATAGAGGCCGCTACAGACCACCAATAGGACAACCAGCTGGCCTTCTGCTTTGGTTTAAAGTCAGCTGTCATTAGATTTATTACAGGAAAGGGCGCGAACTTCCAATCCACAACAGATCGATTGATGTCTGCTGTATTACTTAGATGTGCGGGCACTAAATCAGCCTCAGGTATAGAAACAGATAATCGCAGAGGGACATCTGAAGATGACAAGATCGAGTCTACCAGAGCCCATCCAACATCTGGGCTGGCCGCAAAACCCACTGACTCTGACTGCCGAACCAATAAGCTACCTTCTCGCCAGCCAATGCTTAAAATTCCCTCTTCCCAAGGTAAGGCCAAATAATCTGGTGCCATCGCAACAGCTGAGACGCCAGCATTTTCTGCGATACGTATCCACTCACTCATGTCTTGTCGACTAACCGCAATAACCTGCAGCTGCTCACTGGTGCGACCAGCAACGACAAAATGCATGTCCTCAGCAGCCTGCAGGAGTCTATCCTCTAGCATCCATGGCAGTAAATCTGGCCATTTTCGCTCAGGCGCGCTGGGAATATCTACAAGGTGTGAACTAATACGGTCAGAGGGAATCCACACACATACATCATCCATATTTTCACTGACAGGAGGCTGTAATGGATCGACAAGATCATTTAAACGCTGATCAAGATGATACAGATGGTCAATTTTCATATTTAGTACACCCCTACCATCACACATGCAGGTTGAACTGCAGTATTTTGTTCCTCAAGCTGTTCATCAGAAGACATGTCTTGATCATTATTCGCAACCATTTTCTTTAACTCAGACGCCTTAGATTCGCTAGGCACCATAGACGGGATTAGAGTTATTTCACGACCCAAAACACGAGGACGTGACACCTGACCTGGTAGGGTCTTGCGACTAATCAAACTAGTTACTTCCATGTGCGCCTCTCCAATTTTAGCGACCAGATAGAGCTGAAAATAATCTGTTTTATGGCTGATCAACGTGTCTGGCCATATGGTATTCGCTCTACCAACATTGGTTATGGGATCCCTAAGACCTAGAGCATCATTCAACAGGTCATGTATTTGATTGGCTCTAAAGGGCCTTCCTAACTTGACTGCATCAACAAACTGTTCTCCAAAACGTCCACCCAAGGCAAACAATAACTCATCAGAAGCAGTATTAATATTTACCGGTGTCCAAGGTCTACCTTGGCCTGATTGAGACCCTGAACGAGATGGCTCAGACAAAACCGTAATCCATGGCAATAAGGCCAAAACCTCAGCAATAGTATATCCCGAAATATCTGCTAGTTCAGCGGATTCTACAAGAAAACTATTAGCGACAACTCTTGGCGGATTAAAGCTATCATAGTCCGGCTGTTCAGCACCCCAACTATTGACGACAGTTGAGTCATTGTCTATCCAATCAACAATGGTTGCTATCCGCGCCGGGCTTGACGGTATTTCTAAAATATCGAGCAAATTTAACCACAGCTTAGCAAAACCCATATTGTCATACTGATTAAGCTCAGATTGAAGAAGTCCCGCTTGGTAACTAGAAAAATTATTTAAGTCTACTTTACTTTGCAAATCACTAATACAGCCGGTAAGCGTGCCACCCTCCACTGGAAGCATGGGGAGAGCCTGTGCCCATATTTCACCGTAATGATCGGCATCATTAGTCTGCGAATTGGTAGCATCTTCTGCCAATAGTTCTATAGCCCAGCTTTCACCACTGAGCGCAATAAGCAGTGCTTGGTCTCGGTGCAGCGACGCGGCAGCCTGAGAAACCTCAAGTTGATGTCGGTAAAAAATATTTGCCAAAATCATGGTAATTGCAAGCATCAAAATCATTGCGGCAAGTAACGCAATGCCCTGCTGTCTTGAGGGAGTACCACTAATCACGAATTACCCCAGGAATTAAACGTGAGGTTTTAATATTGTTATCAGTAGTAATTGTCATGCTAATCATTCGTGGTAGGGCGTAATCAGACAAGGATGAATTAATTGGCGGCCAATCGATAGAATAGTTACGCGTATTATCAAGGTGGTTTAACTCTATTTTTGCAACATTATCAAGTAAAACTAATGTAGCACCTTCAGTTTGCCGTGGAGAATCGGTAATGGCCCAAGAGGTTCTAATCAACTGGTTTTGATCATTTATTTTATACTCAATACGCCGTAGACCACTTGGATTTGATCGAAGCATAGGTCCTCCGCCGCGACTAAAACGCAAACCAAATTCGCTTGGATTGGTTAAATATGCTTTTTCTATACCACCCAATCCATCAGCATAGGTCCTTGGTCTCATATGTAAAAGGTCACGACCAATAATTTGCCAAGCGCGCTGTAACTGTGAGTCGTTGGTCGTGTCGTTTCGACTGCGCTCATTAACGTCCATAACAACCTCCAGAGCCTGGTAAGACATCAATGATAAAATGGCTAATAGTGCCATGGAAATCAACACTTCAATAAGCGTAAACCCGGATTGTATGTATCTGCTTATTCTCATAAGCGGCGTAATCAGTACTCTGTGGGACATTAATTACCCACCAAATAGACCGCTAAAGATCCTTGAAGACGATCACTGCCTGCAACACCAACCTGCACTTGAAACCGATAAAGATTTTCACCCATGGCTTTTTCGGTATCTAAATTCCACTGCCATTCTTGACCACCCTGCTCATCCACACCCTTTGTCTTTAACGCCGTGCGGTCTCTTCCTGAAGTCCACCCTTTAGAGTGCTGATAGCGATTCATAAGATTATTCCAAGCAACTTGATTAGCTAGAAACCGATCCTTCATACGAATTCTCTCATCTGCATATTGGTGAACAGCATACATAGCACTACTCAGCGTCATACTAAGAATAACCAATGCTATGGTCACCTCTATAAGAGTAAATCCTCGTGCATAATAAGCTTGCAAACTAAATCTAGTTTTCACAACCTTTGTATCTCCATCATCATTGTTTCTTCCTGCGTATCCCACCTGTAAACATAGTTGGCATTGAAGGTATCGAAAATCAATGTCAAAGTACCCTGAGGCTCAACATAACCGTCAGGCAAAAAAACCATGTCAGGCAAAAAATTTTGTTGTTCCTGACCATCTTCGCCAGTCCGATATTGATCCATTATCTCAGAGCTTTTTGATAAGTCCTCCGTGATCAGAGGTTCGCTATCAAGCGCACTCAAGCTCCAATCAAGACTACCGTTGTGACGCAAAATAAAAGATTCAGGTAAGGTAACTTCAACCCAGCGTTTACGATAAAAAACAACCGGCTTTAATCCGATAATAAGCCCTGAAACCTTGTCATTTTCGCCTATCAGGCCATACGCCGCCCCCTCCAATATTGAGTGCTGCGCCGTTTGTTGTAACCAAATAAGTAGTCTTTCCGCTTCTGACGCATAACGCCGATCGGAGGATTGATTAATTGCAAGCAGTGTAAAAGTCGACATTAGAGCAACAATTGCAACTACTACCAACACTTCAATAAGCGTGAAACCTCGGAAATTTCTCATAAATGAAATTTGATCTATGGGTATATCTTACTCTGAGAATATTTATTCATTGATATTCCAATTTCCCCAGTCTTTATCTTGCCCCTCGCCACCTACGACTCCATCATAACCCAAAGTATAGACCTCTATCGCTTTACCATGGGTACCAGGATTAGCATAGACATAGGTTTTCTGCCATGGATCTTTAGGTAACTCATCTAAGTAGGGCCCATTCCATTGACTAGCTGAAGACCCCGAGGGTCCAGTAACCAAAACCTCAAGACCTTGCGACTGACTGGGGTAACGGTAGTTATCAAGCCGATAAAACTTTAGTGCGCTCTCGATTTGACGGATATCCGAACCAATCCGCGTCTTTTGCGCCTTATCAACATTTTTAAACAAATTGGGCGCTATAGCCGCAATCATAAGCCCCATAATGGCGACGACAATCATCACCTCTATCAGGGTAAATCCGCTGTGCTGTTTCAGTCTCATGTGTTTCTCCCTTTAAGTACCATCTCTGAATTTTAGACAAAATTCAAAGGCAAACATTCAAGATTAAATTGTATTACCCATATCCATAATAGGTAGCATCACTGCTGCCATAATGGCCAAAACCATGCCACCCATAATGATAATCAGAATAGGGGTGAGTAACTTTAAAAATACTTCTACCGCGTTGCTAAGCCTGGCTGAATAGTACTCCGCTACGCGTACCAACATTTTATCCAACTCGCTAGAGGCTTCACCACTGCCGACCATGTGCACTAAAAATCCACTCCCCTCTAAATTATCTTGCAGGGCCTTATGCAAACTACTGCCTTGACGCATAGCTTCAGTGACATTATCAAACTTATTTCGCAAAGCAAGATTACTAACCACCGCAGCCGAGATATTCAAGGCTGCTAATGCCGGCACACCACTATTGAGTAACACACCGAGATTACGTGACCAATCAGAGATATCTGCCATACGCATCCAGCGGCCAACGCCTGGAAAATTGAGTAGCAATTGATGCCAGCGCAATTTGGTTTGTTGATTTTTCATCGCCTGGTAAAAAAGAACAATTGTGAGCAAAATTATCGCCACCACATAAACACCATAGTTTTGAGCAAAATTGCTAATACTAACAACTACCTCAGTGATCCATGGGAGATCTCGATTTCTACTGGCAAATACCGCGCTTAACTTGGGGACAACCCAAACCATCATCATTGAAACAACGATGATAGAAAACCCAATTAAAGTCAGGGGATAAATCATCGCTCTAGTAATGGTTTTGCGATTCTCTGCACTAGTCTCTAACTCTGCAGATAAGCGCAACAAAATGCTATGCAAATGGCCTGTTTCTTCACCGACACCCACACCAGCAACAATACTTTCGGGAATTTTATATGGCGATCGCCGCAAGGCCTCTGAGAAACTTCGCCCCTCTACAATCTCACTTCGCCAACTCTCAACCAAGCGTCTTTGTTTAGCCGTTTCGGCCTGCTCGATAGTCATTCTTAATGACTCTTCTAATGGCAATCCTGATTGGATCAATATAGCCTGCTGCTGAAGCAAAAGAGACAAATCTAGATTATCGACACTGCCTTGAATACCAAATCTTTTTGTCCCCGACCCATTCTGGTCACTCAACTGTGTGAGAGTGGAAGGAAGTAGATTTTTATCTTTAATTAATCGCCGTGCTTGACGTTCAGAATCTGCAGAAATAACCCCAGAAATCTGTTTACCAAATCTATTGTAAGCGGTGTAATCAAAAGCAGGCATAGATATTAAACACTGGTCACACGAAGAACTTCTTCGATAGTGGTGTGGCCGCTTCTAACCATGCTAAAACCCGCATCGCGAATGCTGGGCACTTTAGTACGAATGCTAGCTTCTAACTCAAGCTCACCAGCATTTTCATGAATGAGAGTTTGCAAATGGGCATCTACAGTAACCAACTCGAATAACGCTTGGCGGCCTGAATAACCGGTATTATTACATTTAGCACAACCGGTGGCCTCATAAATCGTCTCACCATCCCTTAGTTTTAATAAATTACGGTTATATTCATTTGGTTGTGTAGCTTGCCGGCAGTTTTGACAAAGCTTTCTTAGCAACCGCTGAGAGAGAATTCCGCGAATCGTCGAAGCCAGTAAAAAACTATCCACACCCAAGTCCTGTAATCGCGTGATAGCCCCTGCAGCTGTATTGGTGTGTAAGGTCGAAAGCACTAAATGGCCAGTCAAACTTGACTGCGTAGCAATTTCTGCTGTCTCTCCATCACGGACCTCACCAATGAGAATAACATCTGGGTCTTGACGTAAAATAGCCTTCAATCCGCGAGCAAATGTCATGCCCGCTCGCAAATTAATTTGGGTTTGACTAATTCCTGGAAGATCATATTCTACTGGATCTTCCACAGTCATAATGTTGCGCCCCTGCCGATCCATCTGCTGCAATGCGGCATACAAAGTAGTGGTTTTGCCTGACCCAGTGGGACCTGTCACCAGAATAATGCCATGAGGTCGGCGAATCAAATCATCCAACTGGGCGGAGGTATCTTCAGGCATACCAAGATCGTCTACCTGAAGTTTTCCAGCATCCTTATCTAGCAATCGCATCACTACCCGCTCACCATGACTTGATGGCATCGTAGAAATTCGCAGATCAATGCTTCGACCTCCAAGTTTCACACTCATCCGTCCATCTTGAGGCAACCGTTTCTCTGCAATATCTAATTTTGACATGACTTTGATACGGGAAATAAGTAGCGGTGTTATCTGAGCCGATGGCTTCAGAACGGTACTCAAGACGCCATCTAAACGGAACCGAACCAAAGATTCTTTTTCATAGGGTTCAACATGAATGTCTGAGGCGTTTTCTTTTAATGATTCCGCCAAAATAGCATTTAACAGGCGAATGATAGGCGCGTCATTTTCTGAATCTAGTAAATCACCCGTATCCTCTAAATCAGCAGCTGCAGATTCCATATCCACAAAATCTTTGATATCTTCCATGACCGATTCAGAAGAATTTTTGCGTCCGCTGTACAAAGTAGACAGCATTTTGTCAAATGCCTCAGCATCAATTCGACTGACGGCTGAAAAACGTTGGTTAATTCGATTTACTTCGTTAATTGCCCACTGCGTTGCAGACGGTGACAGCACCAAGTCTCCCTCAGCCTCCCGCACCAGCAGCCCGTTGCTGCGCGCAAATTCAAAAGGCAGTAACTTGGCTGTGAGTTGTGACATATTGATATCCTTTTGACGCAGACTAAAGCATGCGACGCCGCTATTTTCGTTAACAGCCTATAAACTATCTCCCGAGGGCTTACTATTGGCCATCGATGGAAAAGGAAATGGACTTACATTGTTACCGCTAGCCTCAGTAATTTTGCTAGCACCTTCTTTTTCTACTTCATCTATACGAATTATAGACTGCATCGGTATAAAACTGCGTTTAACCTCAGCAAATTCATTTTTTAGCTTTTCCTCAGCGGGGTCAACAATCATTTGTGATCGCTCACCAAATATAAATTCTTCAACCTCAAGGAAGCCCCAAAGATCACTTTGGAAAACATGTCGGGCGTAAATTTCATAAACCTGCCCTTGGTTAAAAAACGTGATTCGATAAATTGGTTCGTTTGCCATTACAACTCTCTTTAAGACGGCTTAATTTATTAACAATGATAATACCATATCTGCACCCAATCACACCGCAAAATTGTTGCGCAAACATGACCCAAGGCTATAATGCTCGCTTAAGACAAAGCAGAAAAATACATATGCAGCACAAAGCCGTCAAAAAATTACACATTGTTACCCATGGTTGCCAAATGAATGAGTACGATTCTGCTCGCATGCAAGATCTGCTGGGAGAAAGTCATCATATGGTGTCTACGGACAACCCGGCAGATGCGGATGTTATTTTGCTTAATACCTGCTCAATCAGAGAAAAGGCACAGGAAAAAGTGTTCCATCAACTGGGACGTTGGAAACACCTAAAAAAGGATAATCCTGACTTAGTAATTGGTGTTGGTGGCTGCGTTGCTAGCCAAGAGGGCGAGGCTATAGCGAAAAGAGCACCTTTTGTTGATGTTATATTTGGACCACAGACATTGCATCGCTTGCCAGAAATGATGGAAACACGCAAAACAGATGGCACCGTGGTTGTGGATATTAGCTTTCCAGAAATTGAAAAGTTTGATCGCCTTCCGGAACCTGAAGCAGACGGCCCTAGTGCATTTGTATCGATCATGGAGGGCTGCTCTAAATACTGCACATTTTGTGTTGTTCCCTATACTCGCGGCGAAGAAGTCAGTCGACCCATCGCAGATATCCTCGCCGAAATCAGCTCTTTAGCTGAGCAAGGTGTTCGTGAAGTTAATCTACTTGGCCAAAACGTTAATGCGTATCGTGGGGACATGCCAGATGGCACTATTTGCGACTTTGCCGAGTTAATACCATTTGTCGCTAGTATTGAGGGTATTGATCGTATTCGGTACACAACATCCCATCCAGTGGAGTTCTCCGACGCGCTTATAGAGGTATATAGCCGTGTTCCAGAATTAGTCAGTCACTTACATCTGCCAGTACAAAGTGGCTCTGATAGAATTTTAATGGCAATGAAACGCGGCCATACGGCCATTGAATATAAATCAAAAATTCGCCGCCTTAGACAGCTTAGACCGAATATGAGTATCTCGTCAGATTTCATTATTGGGTTTCCAAATGAGTCCGAAGACGACTTCACAGCTACCATGAAGTTAATTGAACAAATTGGCTTTGATACATCTTTCAGCTTTATTTATAGTGCTCGCCCCGGCACTCCTGCGGCGGATCTTCCTGATAATATTTCGGAGGATACCAAGAAACAGCGACTGAAAATATTACAGACACGAATACTCCAACAAGCCGCTGACATCAGCCGTAAAATGGTGGGTACAACTCAAAATCTATTAGTCACTGGTGTATCTAAAAAAGATCCTGGAGAGCTTCAGGGTCGTACAGAGAATAATCGTGTAGTTAACTTCCGAACATCTGATCATGGCCTTATAGGAGAATTTGCTGAGGTCACTATCACCGAAGCACTACCCAACTCATTGCGAGGTCAACTGCTCTAAAGCAGAAGTAGAAAAAGGTTTACGCTGATCCTAGGATCGGGCTATGCTAATGTTTAGAATTTTAACTTATAGGCGTTTAAACACCTCTTGAAACATCCCGCAAAACAGACTGCTGTCTGCGATCTAACCCTTGAGCCCAATAATGCTCAGCGCCTCGCCTCTTTGAGAGGACAATGCGATGACAACTTGCGCCTGATCGAAACGCGACTGAATGTTGATATACGCTCGCGGGATAATTTTTTTGCAATCCACGGTGAACCTCAGCATGCTGAGCAGGCTCTAAGTGTTCTGAAAAATTTGTATCAAGAGACCTCAGAATTTAGTGACATTACTCCTGAAGAAGTGCACTTGCATCTTCGTGAATTTGAGAGAAAAACATCCATGAAATCATCTCCAAACAATCAAGAAACCATTAGTGAGCTAGACAACTTCTCGGTAATACGGACAAAAAAAGGTAACATTAAACCTCGTGGTCTGAACCAGCAGCGTTATGTCAGATCAATACAAACCCACGATATCAACTTTGGCATTGGGCCTGCCGGTACTGGAAAAACCTATTTGGCAGTGGCTTGTGCAGTGGAGGCCCTACTACGGGATGAAGTTGAGCGGATTCTTTTAGTGCGTCCGGCTGTTGAAGCTGGTGAGCGGCTCGGGTTTTTGCCTGGCGACCTTGCCCAAAAAGTAGATCCCTACTTACGACCCTTATACGACGCACTTCATGAAATGCTTGGCTTTGAGACAGTAGCAAAACTTCAAGAACGTAATGTCATTGAAATTGCACCTTTAGCATATATGCGAGGGAGAACCCTCAATGGTGCCTACATTATTTTGGACGAAAGCCAGAATACCACCAGAGAACAAATGAAGATGTTCCTCACGCGTATCGGTTTTGGATCAACCGCAGTCATCACCGGCGATATGTCACAAATTGATTTGCCCAAAGGGATACATTCAGGCTTGGTTCATGCAGGTCAAGTGTTGAAAAGTGTAGGTGATATCAGTTTCACCTATTTTGAATCTCGCGATGTTGTGCGTCACCCAATTGTGCAGAGCATTGTGGATGCCTATGATGCCTTTGAAAAAGATAACTAGTAACATTCTGAATGGCCATTAATATTGATATTCAGCGAATCTGTCCATTGTCAGATTCGCCCAGTGATGCTGACATCCAGTTATGGGTAAAAACCGCACTTGACCAAAGGGAGAGCTGTGCCGAGCTCAGTATAAGGATTGTTAACAAATCTGAGAGCGCGGCGCTTAATCACCAATATCGAGGAAAACAGGGTGCAACCAATGTCCTATCTTTTCCGTTTGATGCTGTAATACCAGTGCCATTGCCAATACCAATACTTGGTGATGTAGTGATCTGCGCGCCAGTGGTATCCAAAGAAGCCTCACAACAAGGAAAAATTCCTCAGGCGCACTGGGCACATATGGTAATTCATGGTGTATTGCATTTATTAGGTTATGATCATGTCGAGGATGAGCAAGCACAAATAATGGAGCAATTAGAAACAGATATTTTGTTGAGTCTAGGCTACCCTGCGCCTTATACTGAAATACACGAGTAAAATTGAGCACTTCATGAACGACGAAACCGGCGGATCAAAAATATCCGATACTTCTTGGCTAAAACAATTAGCCAGACTTTTTTCACCAAGCCCTTCCAATAGTGATGAGGTTGCCGATATGCTGCGAAGCGCTGAAAATGAGTCCATTATTGATGCCGATGCTCTTCAAATAATGGAGGGGGCTCTGAAGGTCTCTGACCTTCAGGCGCGTGAGATTATGATTCCTAGATCACAGATGAAACTAATAGAATCAGATTCATCCCTAGAAGATATTCTCAAGGTAGTTATTCAGTCTCAACATTCTCGGTTCCCAGTTGTCGGCGAATCATCTGATGATATTCAAGGTATTTTGCTTGCCAAAGAGCTGTTACCTCTCGTTTTGGACGGCAAAGAAGCTTTTAATTTAAAAGCTATGCTACGCCCAGCAAATATTATTCCTGAAAGCAAACGAATCAATGTTTTGCTCCAAGAATTTCGAGAGCAGAGATACCACATGGCTATCGTTATAGATGAATATGGTGGCGTTTCAGGCCTTCTAACTATCGAAGATGTCTTGGAAGAAATTGTTGGTGAAATTGAGGATGAAACAGATGCTCATGAACCTGAGCAAATTCGCAAAATTGATGATAACTGCTATGCGGTAGATGCAATTACTGAAATTGCAGATTTTAACGAGTATTTTGATGTCGGGTTCCCAGATGACGAATTTGATACGGTCGCTGGACTAATTATTGATGAACTTGGACACCTGCCTAAAGTCTCAGAAAAAGTGACTATTAATCAATTCCACTTCACTGTAATTGCTGGTGATAGCCGCAAAATTACTCAATTAGAGGTGACCAAAAGTGAGTCATGACAGACCGTAGCCGCTCCATTCAGTACCTTTTACTGTTTATCGCAGGTACTCTTTTCCCCCTAGGGTTGGCTCCCTTTATGTTTTGGCCCCTTGTTATTCTAAGCATGGCTATGTTGTTTAGCTCCCTCACAGCTCTGACGGTTAAAAAAGCCTTCTTAAACACGCTGGTTTACGGATTTGGTATTTATATTGCCGGTGCAAGCTGGCTCTATGTGAGCATCCATGAATATGGCTTTATCCCAGCTCCTCTAGCCATGCTGGCTACAATATTATTTTGTCTATTTTTAGCCAGTGTTTTTGCAATGCCCTTTGCACTAGCTGCTTTGGTTCCAGACAATCCACAGTCATTATTTTTCGGATTACCTGCACTTTGGGTCATCAGTGAGTGGATGAGGACATGGGTGTTTACTGGTTTTCCTTGGCTTTTTGCAGGGTATAGCCACACTGAGACTTGGCTCAATGGCTGGGCTCCTATTGGTGGCGTCCTCTGGTTAAGTTTTATTTCTGCTGTGCTTGCAATGCTGCTAACCAATTTTATACGCAGCGATAACAGACAGGCACAGATTGGTCGTTTTATTCTTGGTTTTTCTGTTATTTTTGGTTCGGGCTGGGGGCTGCAACAGTTAGAGTGGACCAAAGAAAATGACAAATCTATGACCGTTGCTCTGGTTCAGCCTAACATTTCACAAAAAGAAAAGTGGTCGCCTTCACGACAGGCGGGCATACTGAAACAATTGAGCGATCAAACCAAACCCGTTTGGGGCCAAGATTTAATTGTTTGGCCAGAAGCTGCTATCCCTACCATAGAACAGCGTATTCCAACATTTATGGCCGATCTACAAACAATGGCTAGAGACCAGAGATCTACTCTTTTAACTGGTATCATACGGTATGATGCTGGCAGCAAGAAATACCACAATTCACTTATAGCCTTAGATAAAAATCAACAAAACTACGATAAAACTCGCTTAGTGCCGTTTGGGGAATATGTTCCACTAGAAAATCTATTACGTGGACTCATCAGATTCTTTGATTTGCCTATGTCTTCCTTATCACTTGGAGACACACAACAGCATCCATTTATGGTTAAAGACCAGACTATTGCACCCTCTATTTGCTATGAAGTGGTCTATCCAGATCTTATAGCGCGTATCAGCAGTGGATCGTCAATGCTGTTGACGGTGAGTAACGATACGTGGTTTGGCAGCAGTCTTGGGCCACTGCAACATATGCAGATGGCTCAGATGCGTGCTATTGAAAACGCTAAACCGATGATTCGCGCGACAAATAATGGAATTTCAGGCTTGATAGATCATCGAGGTAATGTGTATGAGCGTGCGCAGCAAAACATCAGCACGGTATTAAGTGGCCAAATACAACCACGCGTAGGTAGAACGCTTTTCTCATACACAGGATCATTACCTACCGTTATGCTAGCATTACTAATAGGTGTATTTTTAGTATTAAAACGAAAACTAATATCTTAGAGGACTCGGTTATGACATTAAATCAAACGTTAATTTCACTTTTTAGTGGTTTCGCCATTTCGCTGTCTGTTAGTGCACTTGAAATCGGTGACACTGCTCCAGACTTTAAGCTGCAGGCTACTGATGGCAATACCTATACACTAAACCAATTTCATGACAAAGAAGCGGTGGTAATTGCTTGGTACCCAAAAGCGTTTACCAGCGGGTGTACCATTGAGTGTAAATCTCTTGCTCAAAATGGTCATCTTTTAAAAAGCCTTGAAGTTGCTTACTTTATGGCCAGTGTTGACCCTCTAGAAACTAATCAAAAGTTTGCTGAAGAGAACGATGCGGACTTCCCTTTGCTCAGTGACCCATCAACTGAGGTGGCCAAGGCCTATGACGTACTAGCCTTTTATGGCGTCCCCAAGCGTCATACTGTCTACATTGGGAAGGATGGCAAAGTACTGTTTGTTGACAAAGAAATCAATGCTGCAACCTCAGCTGAAGACATAGCCGCTAAACTTCTTGAGTTAGGCATCCCAGTCCGTCAAACAACATAGGGTGCTATTTTAAGGCACCTTAAGACCACAGGGGATGGCCTTACCGGCTGTCCCTCATGTTTGACTGTTAGACTGCTCAACATTACCCTATAATTGTTGCTGCTCTCTCAACTATATAAGCAGTGAACCTTAATGACCTTTGATGACGATTATCAACCCGCTCAATTGGAGCAGGACGCACAACAATATTGGCAAGATCAAAAAACTTTTGAGGTCACCGAAGACCCCTCCAAAGAAAAATTCTATTGTCTAGCAATGTTCCCTTACCCCAGTGGAAAATTGCACATGGGGCATGTCAGAAACTACACCATCACTGATGTCATCGCACGTTATCAGCGCATGCAAGGTAAAAATGTATTGCACCCTATGGGTTGGGATGCCTTTGGATTACCCGCAGAAAACGCTGCAATCCAGAACAATACAGCACCAGCAAAATGGACTCACGATAATATTGCCTATATGAAGGCTCAGCTCAGAAGCCTGGGATTTGGCATTGATTGGTCTCGAGAACTAGCCACCTGCGAGCCCAACTATTACAAGTGGGAACAATGGTTTTTTACCAAATTGTATGAAAAAGGTATGGTCTACAAAAAAACTAGCGCGGTTAATTGGTGTCCTCATGACGAAACTGTGCTGGCTAATGAACAGGTCATAGACGGTTGTTGCTGGCGTTGTGATACTAAAGTTGAGCGCAAAGAAATACCTCAATGGTTCATTCGTATTACTGATTATGCAGAACAACTGCTTGATGACCTAGAGACCCTAGAACATTGGCCTGAACAAGTAAAAACTATGCAGCGCAATTGGATTGGTAAAAGTCGCGGCATCAACGTGCTATTTGATTTAACTCAGCCCTCTGGGGACTTTAGTAGTTTTGAGGTATATACCACAAGACCTGACACTCTAATGGGCGTAACCTATCTAACACTAGCTACGCAACACCCCATCGCACTCCTAGCGGCCAAAAGTAATTCTGTATTGGCAAACTTTATTCAAAAATGCCAATTACAACAGGTGTCTGAGGCTGAAATGGCCACCATGGAGAAACGTGGCATGGACACTGGCATTACCGCAATACATCCCCTAACCGGCAACACAGTGCCCGTATGGGTGGGTAATTATGTATTGATGGATTATGGCTCAGGCGCAGTGATGGCAGTTCCCGGTCATGATCAACGAGATTTTGAGTTTGCCAAAAAATATAATCTTTCGATTACTCAAGTTGTGGCACCTACTGCTAATCAAGAGTGCTCAATTGAACAAGAAGCTTATACTGAAAAGGGATTGCTTATTAATTCAGGGAAATACAATGGTATGTCCTTTGATCAAGCGTTTGATGCCATTTCGAAAGATCTAAAAATCACCAGCCATGGCTCTGTTACTACTAATTATAGACTCAGAGATTGGGGAGTCAGTCGTCAAAGATATTGGGGAACGCCTATCCCAATGTACAATCTAGCCAATGGGGGAGAAATACCGGTTCCCTTGAACAAATTGCCTATACTACTGCCAACCGACGTAGAAATGGACGGTATTCAGTCGCCGATAAAAGCTGACAAAGAGTGGCGTAAAGCCGAACACAATAGCCAGGCAGTTGAGCAAGAAACAGACACTTTTGATACTTTTATGGAGTCTTCTTGGTATCACGCTCGATTCACCTGCTCTGATCTAGATAGCGCTATGCTAGATCCTGAACGTGCAGATTACTGGCTTCCGGTAGATCAGTATGTAGGCGGTATCGAACACGCTATTTTGCATTTACTCTACGCTAGATTTTATCATAAGTTACTTCGTGATGAAGGGCTTGTAAGCAGTAGTGAGCCGTTTAAAAGTTTACTTTGTCAAGGTATGGTCTTAGCGGAGTCTTTTTACCTCGAGGAAGACGGCAGAAAGAAGTGGATTGCCCCTAGTGAGGTAACCGTAGAGCGAGATGACAAAGGTAAAACTGTCAGTGCGATGCAAACAAGCACTGGTAGGATAGTTTTTAGTGGCGGCACCACCAAAATGTCTAAATCAAAAAATAATGGTATTGATCCTCAAACTACTATCGATAAATATGGTGCTGATACTGTTCGTCTATTCACTATGTTCGCAGCACCGCCAGAACAAACACTAGAGTGGAGTGATGAGGGCGTGGCCGGAGCACATCGGTTTTTACGTAAATTATGGAAGATGGTTAGTGAACATCTAAAAAATACAAAGAGTGTGCCTTTAAACACCAAAACACTGGACGATCAACAAAAAGCCTTACGTCGAAAAACTCACGAAACTATTCGTAAAGTCAGTGATGATTATGGCCGTCGAAATACGTTTAATACTGCTATTGCTGCTGTCATGGAACTGCTTAATGAAATTGGTAAGCATAATGATGATAGCCCTCAAAGTATTGCCGTACGTCACGAAGCATTTAGCAACGCAATTTTACTCTTATCGCCAATTGCTCCGCATATTTGTCACCATTTGTGGTTTACTCTAGGACATGAAAATCCTATTACAAATGCGCAGTGGCCCGTGCTAGACGAAGCTGCACTGGTGCGCAGTAGTATTACCCTGGTTCTTCAGGTCAACGGTAAGGTACGAGGCAAGATGGATGTTGCTGCAGATATTTCTCAGCAGGACGCTCAAACAGCGGCCTTAGCCGATACTAACGTGCAACGTTTCTTAGAGGGCAATACTATTCGTAAAATAATCGTTGTGCCGGGCAGATTAATTAATATTGTTGCTAACTGAGAAAATATTGATGCTACAAAAATCATTATTGGTCGCCATTACACTTTTTGTTTCAGCTTGCGGCTGGCAATTGCGTGATCAACAATTGTTGATCTCCTCAGTTGACGCAATTTACTTTGCGTCAACTGAGACCAACACTGATCTTATTGGTGATTTAAAAAGAGCACTTGACAGCTATGGCGTGCGCTTTGTTGATATACAGTCTGAGGCAACTTACTCTGTCTCTATTGTTGCTGTTCGGGAAAATATACGCACTGTCAGTATCAATTCCAGTGGTCGTGTTGCAGAATACCAACTTAATGAAGACGTGGACTTCTATATTCGCAGCATCCCAACTAATAACATGTATCCTTTGACAACAGCCTCTTCAGAACGGGTATATGAATTTAGAGAAGAAGATATACTTTCTTCTGACAATGAGGAAAAACGCATTCGTTATGAAATGCGCAAAGACATTGTTGCACAGATTCTTGCCCGACTCGGCTCTGTAAGCACTAGCAACTCCAACCCAGATCAATAGCGCTTACACCTCATGAAAATAAGACCGGAGCAGCTCAAAAATAATCTTTCCAATAAACTTTTACCTGCCTATTTAATCAGCGGTGATGAACCACTTCTAACCCAAGAATCAGCAGATGCTGTTCGAGCAAAAGCTAAAGAGTCGGGTTTCACTGGCCGAGAAGTTTTTTATAGCGATGGGAACTTTGACTGGGCACAATTACACAATGAGGCTAGCGCGCTATCTTTATTTGCCGAAAAGAAAATTATCGAGATCAGAATTACTAACGGCAAACCAGGCGACAAAGGCAGCAAGGCTATTTGTGAACTTTGCAATCATCAAAATGCTGATAACCTTATTTTAGTGATCGCACCTAAACTTGAAAAAGGTGCGCAAAACAGCAAGTGGGTCAAAGCGCTAGAGTCCGTCGGGGTGCATATCCAAATCTGGCCGGTGAGCAGCAACCAACTTCCAAGATGGATAAAACAGCGACTAGATCAATCAGATATAACCGTCAACAAAGAAGCAGTAGAGATTTTAGCTGATCGCGTTGAGGGTAACTTACTTGCTGCTGTCCAAGAAATTGAGAAATTAAAGCTTCTCTCTATTGATGGTAGGATTGACGCTAACACCATGTCCTCCGTAGTGGCAGATAGCGCCAGATATAATCTGTTTGAATTTGTCGATAAAGTACTAGCGGGTGATGCGCAGACAGCGGCAAGATCCCTGCGAGGGTTGCGTAGCGAGGGTACTGATGCGATTCCTATTTTATGGGCAATTACTAGAGACTTACGGATTTTACTCAAAACTAGCGAAAAAATAGCTGGCGGGGAGTCAAGGGATTGGGCATTGAAGAATTCAGGAGTCTGGGAAAAACGGCTACCCTTATTTCGACAAGCTATACAAAGGTGTAGCGCCGCTCATCTACGAATGCTTTTACATCAAGCTGGGGCTATAGATAGGGGCATTAAAGGCATGCGAAAAGCCGATGTCTGGGATGAAATGACAACGCTCGTATTATCCCTAGCAGGCAGTCAAGCTTTAAAACCGAGTAATGTTAAATTGCTCATAGATCAGTGAAGCACACCACTACCCAAGCCAAAAATAGACCACACAACTAATCACCGCCGCACCTATTAGATTCAAACTAAAGCCTTCTTTAACCATTTGTTCAACCCGAATTCTTCCTGTACCAAATACAATCGCATTAGGCGCAGTTGCCACAGGTAGCATAAAAGCACAACTAGCTGACAATGCGGCTGGCAACATTAATAACGCTGGATCGAAACCTGCCCCCAAAGACGCCGCAGCAAGGATAGGCATCAGTAAAGCTGTTGTTGCTGTATTACTAGTGATTTCAGTAAGAAAGGTCACCGACAATGCGACTACAGAAATCAAAACAATGATTGACAGGCGTGTCACCCCCGACATCGCATCACCAATAGCCGCGCTAATGCCATTAACAGCAAACGCTTTGGCAATCGCGATGCCCCCAGCAAATAACAACAGCACACCCCAATGGATAGTTGATGCTGATTCCCAATCAAGCAATTTACCACCTTTGCCATTAGACACAACAAACATCAATATTACGCCAGTCAATGCAACTGCTGCGTAATTCGCAGAGGGAACTCCAAACCAAGTGGTCCATCCACCAAAGGGTTCGCGCAAAGTAATCCACCCCAAAGCAGTTAAACCAAATACTAAAAGGACTCTAATTTCTTCAGTCCTCCACTGCCCAACAGCGGGAATAACCACTGACTCAGTGCTATTCATATTGCGGGTTAACCAAAACCCTGCCATGGGCACTAATACAATAACAACAGGCAGTGCCCAAACCATCCACTGGCTAAAGCTAGGCATAGTCCCGGTAGCTTCTGCATAAACCTTAAGAAAAATCACATTTGGCGGGGAACCTATTGGTGTTCCTAGCCCACCAATACTTGCAGCATAGGCAATTCCTAAGAACAAAGGCACAGCTAATTTGGCACTTTCCTCAGAATTTTTAACGCTATCTAATACTGCATAGGCCACAGGTAAAAGCATCAGTGTTGTTGCCGTATTAGATACCCACATACTAAGGACTGCTGAGGCAACCATGAAACCGAATACTAATTTTCGTAAGCTATCACCTCCAATAAAGTTCACCATACCTATTGCAATGCGTTGATGAGCGCCACTTTTCTCCATAGCTTTAGACAACATGGCTCCGCCCATCAATAAAATAATCAAAGGGTCACCATAAGCCTGTGCCACCTGCTTCCCGTCAAGAATACCCACCAAGGGCATAACCCCTAATGGAATCATAGATGTTGCCGGGATAGGTATAGGCTCAAAGATCCACCAAAGAGCGCATACTGCAGTTAGTCCAGCAGTTATAGCCCCTGCAAATGCCCAGCCATAGTTCAACATAGCCGCACTAATAAAAGCCCCAATACAGGGAGCTATCCAGAGCATGTGACGTTTAAAATGGTGGTTCAAAAAACAGTCTCCATTAAGATGTAGAGATGATCATAATAAAATTCTGGAGGCTACCATCCAACAAATCAAAATAGGATGCTCTGGCGTGCCAAAAAAGTTAGTTCCAGCGCCAAGAAAGCAACAAAACTACCGTTAGAATGCCCCCAACATTAGCAATTAAATCATAAATATCACCCAGTCGATGGCCAGTCTGTGACTGAACAAGTTCTACTAAAAGTCCAAAACTAGCTAAGGCTAGCCCTATCTGTAAAACTGAATAGTGGTGACCAAAAGCTCTAATCGCTAAATAGCACAGCACTCCGTAGGCAACAAAGTGGTGTAATTTATCTTGCCAACTAAAGACGCTAAGCTGAGGCACCGATAGAGGTAACAAAGACAGCAAAACAATAGCCACGAGTGCAATCCAAAATAAATATTTATAAAGTAGTTTAGTAACCATTTGTTCGCTCGTTAATAAAGGTTTTCAATGCGTTATATCTGCCTATAGTACCTATATCAAACCAATCACCAGTATGTAAAAAACTGCTGACTTGCTCCTCTAAAATAGCAGGTTTAAGGAGATCTCTTAGCGGGTAAGCCAACGTCTTTTGAGGATACATAGAAAATAGTCTAGGCGATAAAATACTAACGCCACTAAAGGTTAGACGAGGCTGTCCAAAGCCAATCTGATTCTCTTCAAATGAAAAATCCCCCCTGTCATTATGGGGCGGATTGTTCACCATAACTAAATGAGCAAATCTTGCTGAGTCTTTGTAGCTGTCTACCACATCAGCAATGTCAATATCGCTCCAAATATCTGCATTAACTAACACAAAGGGGCTCTCTCCCAGCAGCGGTAGAGCTTTTAAAATACCACCGCCAGTCTCTAGAGGCTGGTCTTCTCTTGACCACATAATTTTGATACCAAATTTGCTGCCATCACCAAAATAATCCTCTATTTTTTCAGCTAACCAGGATATGTTTACAACCACCTCGGTTATACCTGATCGAATAAGTGATTCAATATGCCACTGAAGAAGAGGTTTACCACCAACAACTAATAATGGCTTTGGAGTCTGATCAGTAAGAGGACGCAACCGAGCACCGAACCCGGCAGCTAAGATCATTGCCTTCATGACGTCCTATTCCTTAAAATGTGATTCATCAAACCATTTTTGCTGCCTAACCTTAGGCATTACCTTAGCGTCAAACCAATGACTAAATTTAGCCGTCTGAGGATAGTGCGCCGCAGTTTCTAAGACATATCCAATCACCAAGGGTAAGTCTTTTAAATAAGCAGATTTTTCATCTCGTAAAGCTAATCTGGCGAAAATACCCAACACTTTTATGTGCCTCTGGAGCCCCATAAGATCAAACCAACCCAAAAACTTTTTGCTATCCATATCACTGAGCAGGCCAGCATCGGTCAGCTTTTGCTTATAGTTGGCGACTCTAGGAATAACCATATCTCTGGGCCAAGATATATAGCAGTCTTTGAGCAGAGAAACTAAATCATAAGTTATTGGACCGATCACTGCGTCTTGAAAATCGATCATCCCCAGCTGATCATTAGACAAGACCATTAAATTTCGCGAATGGTAATCTCTGTGAACCAATACTTGAGGCTGACTCAAAGCGGTGTTTACTAGGTATGAACGCAGCTCTGCAAGCATCTTAATGTCAACCATCTCTATGTGCAATCCTAATAATCGATCAACAAACCAAGTGGCAAATAGGTCAAACTCTTGGCTAAGGGCTTGCTCATCATAAACTGGAAAAATACCGCTACCTTTATTCGCTTTTTGGAGGGAAAGTAACATTTCTTCTGCTTGATCATAACGAAAGTCAATACTTTTTAGACTTAGGGTTGAATGTAAATGACGGTTACCAAAATCCTCGAGCAATAAAAAACCTTGAGCGTAATCTACCGCATAAATTCGGGGCCTTATGATATCCATAGCTTTTAATGCCAAAGAGATATCAATATAAGCACTATTATTTTCTTTATCTGGTGGCGAATTAACCGCAATGAGCGCTGGCGAAGTATTCAACCGAAAATACTGCCGAAACCCCGCGTCACCTGTCAAAGGATCCAGCTCTAAATTGCCTGCAATTTTTGTGCTCTTGGGTAAATAATCTAATACCCAATCCGCAAGCTTCAGTTTATCCAAGACTATAATATCTCTGTAAAAATAAATATAAATTCTGAGTAATCTGACATTTCTGATCCCTACGGCAAAAAACGTTAATTTTAGCTGATTTTATTCAATTCAGCGCGCTACCGGTTCAATATATCAGGTAAAATATCCCTTTGGATGTAATCTTATAATCATAGGTGTTCAGGTCAACGAAACGATATATGTTTATTCGGATATTTAGTTTTTTGTTTATGGCCATAACTTTGCAACTGGGCTTAGCTGAGATCGTTTGGGCTTCGAAAAAGACTTCTCCCACAACAGATTACGCTAACACCATCAGCATACCCGCAGCAGAAACCTACGACTGGGTGCATTTTGATGATATGACTCATCAGCAAAAAGATCAAATGAATGGAAATTCGTGCGGCGCCTACATAGATCCCAGTGAAGATAATAGAAATACAGCACTACAACTAGAAAGTGCACCCCTTAGCATTAATGCCGATGCCACAGGACCCGTCTCATCAGATAAAAGCGTCACTTTACGAGGAGATGTTCAAATCTCCCAAGGCAACCGCTTACTAAAAAGTGATAGAGCTGAAATTAATCACCAAACGCATAGAGTGCGCTTAGAGGGCAATGTGGTATTTCGTGAACCAGGTTTATTATTGGTTGGAGATACTGCTGATATTGATACAGCGAACAATAATCTAACCATTAAAGACGCAACCTACGTAATTCATAATGCAGCGGTTAGAGGTACTGCAAAAACACTGTATCGATCAGATGAAGGCGATATAACTATTGATCAAGCCTCCTACTCCACCTGTGAGCCGGGTTCCTCCGGATGGAAATTAATAACTAAACAGATTAATATCAATCAAGAAACTGGTTGGGCAACGGTAAAAAACGCTACTTTTGAAGTAAAAGACATACCTATCTTTTACTTTCCATATATAAAATTTCCTATTGACAATCGGCGCTCCTCAGGACTGTTAATTCCAGATATTAACGTCAACCAAGACAATGGTGTTGATATTAGCCAGCCTATTTATTGGAATATGGCTGAGAACTACGATGCCACAATTTCGCCTCGCTATATTCAGCATCGCGGATTTGGACTAGAGACAACGTTTCGTTATCTCAATCGCTGGTCGGAAAGCAAAATCTCGGGTGCCTTTTTAGCAAATGACAAGGGCGGTAATGACTGGAAAGATTTTAACTCTGTAACTAATCGCTATTCTTACCAAGGCAAAAATCGCTACAAATTTAATCTTGATCACCAAGGTGGCTTTGATCGTAATTGGTCAACATTGATTAACTACAATAAAGTCAGTGATTTAGATTATGTTCGCGATCTTGGGAATATGGCAATAGAACAAACCAGCAAAACACATTTGAAACAATATGCTGAAATCAGCTACAACACCGATCATTGGACATATCAAGTAGCCAGTCAAGATTACCAAGTCATTACACAAGGTTTGATGGACCAATACTCGGTGTTACCAAAAATTTCGATTGATGGACATTATCGCCTGGACAATAATTTTATCATCGATATGGAACATCAATACGCCGCATTTAACCACAAAGATGAAACCAAGGTCGAAGGTAGTAGAAGATCCATTAACTATGGTTTAGCATGGGATAAACGATGGAGTTGGGGATATGTTAAGCCCAAGGTAGATCTTAAGCATTTGTCTTATGATCTAGATAAGAATAGTTCAACTGGATTTATGGCAGATAGTAACCCCAGTATAAACTTACCTGTCTACTCTTTGGATACAGGTGCATTTTTTGAACGCGATCTGGTAAATAGTTCTCAATTAAAGCAAACCCTTGAACCTCGATTATTTTATCTTCACTCTACCTACAGAGATCAATCTGCACTGCCTGACTTTGATACGCGCGCCTACACCCCATCCTATAATCTTCTGTTCAGAGATACGCGGTTTATGGGCGGAGATAGGATTGCTGATGATCAACGGTTAACCGTAGGCCTGACTACACGCTTGCTCGACAAATCCTCTGGGCAAGAAAAGTTACGTGTCAGTATTGCGCAATCTTTTTACTTCAGAGATCGACTTATAGTATTAGATACAACACCTGAATCCCTGGAGTTAGAATTACTAAAAAGAGATCAATCCCAAATAGCCATGGAGATAGTAGCCAGAGTTAACAGAAAATGGCATATTGCGAGTGATATCGTATACCGCGAAGCGAGTAATTTAATTGAAAAGACAAGCTTAACTGCACGCTATAATGATCAAAATAAGCGACTTTTCAACTTCACTTACCGATATACTAGGAGGGCAGCTCGCCAGTATGATGGCCAGCTGGTGGATCAAAGCATCAGTCAAAGTAATATTTCGGCATTTTTGCCGCTGTCTGACAATTTTAATCTTGTAGGTCGTTGGAATCACGATTTTACCAATAATAGGGAACTTGAGGTGTTTGCCGGGTTCGAATATAACAACTGTTGCTGGCGAGCCTCTCTAATAACAT
Source organism: Porticoccaceae bacterium (assembly GCA_029254005.1). GTDB lineage: Bacteria > Pseudomonadota > Gammaproteobacteria > Pseudomonadales > Porticoccaceae > HTCC2207. The sequence goes on from JAQWYJ010000041.1 coordinate 34,926, forward strand.
TTCGCTCGCTTAGAAGAGATGATCAACTGCTCTTCCCAGAAAAAGAGTTGAGCGCTAGAAATGGCTTCGCATTCAAAATAGAATTTAAAGGTTTAGGCGGCAATGGTGGCCGTGTAGACACAATGTTAAATAACGGTATTTTTGGCTATGAACATAATGAAAATTTTTAAACAATGTCTTGCTGGTTCACTATTGGCGACAATTACATTAATGGTCTCATGGCAAGCAACTGCTCAGATTCAAGTATTGGACAAGGTTGTTGCTATTGTTGATGACGATGTCGTACTGCAAAGTGAACTGAATCAACGAACAAAAACCATTATGGCTCAGCTACAACAATCTGGAACCCAAGCACCACCTGAAGACATTCTTCAAAAACAAATTCTGGAACGCTTAATTTCAGAGAGACTTCAGTTGACCATGGGTTATGACTCTGGAGTAAGAATATCGGATGAAGAGCTCAATGATGCAATAGCTCGGATTGCTTCTGGCAATCAAATGACCGTGGAGCAATATCTCCAACAACTAACCATGCAGGGCACTAGTATTAGCGGCTTGAAAGAAGAAATCCGCAATGAACTCGTCATAATGCGAGTTCAACAAGGTAGTGTTATGCGAAGAATCCGTATCAGCGAGCAAGAACTTGATAATTTCCTTAACTCGGAGGAAGGTCGCTTTTTGACCTCTCCAGATGTGAATATAGGTCAAATTTTACTTCCAATTCCCAGTGGCTCTGATCAAATATTTATTACTGACGTTATGAGTCGCGCAGAACTGCTGCTCAACCAAACAGAGCAAGGCGCTGATTTTAGAGCGCTTGCAATAGCTAACTCAGCAGACCAATCAGCCCTTCAAGGCGGAGACTTAGGTTGGCGTAAAATGGCCCAATTACCAGGTGTTTTCATTGAAGCTGTAGAAAAATTAGAGCCCGGTATGATCTCACAGCCCATTCGTAGTGCAGCAGGCCTCCATTTAATTAAATTATATGAGCGACGCGGTGGTGAAAAGCAATTGATCGAACAGCATTTTGCTCGCCATATGCTAATCAAACCAAATCAAATTCGAGATCAAGAAGCAACAGTTAGCCAACTCAGTGAACTGCGTCAGAGGGTGCTAGATGGCGAAGATTTTGCCACTTTAGCAAAAGAATTTTCTGAAGATCCAGGTTCGGCTCTTAATGGTGGCGAACTCGGATGGTCCACTCCCGGCATGTTTGTGCCTGAATTCGAACAAGTCATGGGAAACAGTGCAATCAACGCTATCAGCGATCCTTTCCAATCTCAATTTGGCTGGCATATTTTGCAGGTTACCGAGCGTCGACAGCAAGATTTTAGCAACGAAATAATGGAAAACCGAGCAGAAAATATGCTGAGACAACGAAAATATGAAGAAGAACTTCAGGTTTGGCAGCAAGAAATTCGAGACGAAGCCTTTGTTGAAATAAAGGCGTCGCCGGCATCATGACGTTAAACTTGGCGGTGACACCTGGAGAGCCTGCAGGTATTGGGCCTGACATACTAATTAAAATTGCACAACAAAAACATAACCATCAGCTCATTGCCTTCGCCGACCCAGATATGCTTTTACAGCGGGCAAAACTTTTGGGGTTGCCGCTGACATTAGTTGATGCGAGTGATTCTTTTGTGACGTCTATACCTAGCCAACTAGCTATCCAGCCAATAGCTATTAAGCAAGTAGCAACACCTGGTTCTCTTAATCCAGAAAATGCACCCTATGTCCTAAGCTGCCTAGATGCAGCTATCCAAGCTTGCCAGTCACAACGATGCCACGGCATGGTTACAGGCCCGATACAAAAATCGGTTATTAATGATTCTGGGATAATCTTCAGTGGCCACACTGAATATTTGGCCCATAAAACGGCTACCGACAACGTGGTTATGATGTTGGCAACAGAACACCTTAGAGTAGCGTTAGTTACAACACATATACCCCTGAAAGAGGTCTCTCACGCCATCACTCGAGAGCTATTAGAGATTGTAATCAAAATACTCCACCACGATTTGGAAACTAAATTTAACGTTGAAAATCCGACTATTTTAGTCAGCGGACTCAATCCCCACGCCGGTGAAGCAGGTCATTTAGGGTATGAAGAGATAGAAGTAATCACACCGGTAATCGAAAAGCTACGGCAATGCGGGTTAGGGTTACTGGGTCCATTGCCCGCAGATACTCTATTTACTGAAAAATACTTAAAAGATGCCGACGCGGTGTTAGCCATGTATCACGATCAGGGGCTGCCTGTTCTCAAATATCAAGGGTTTGGTTCTGCGGCGAATATCACCCTAGGACTCCCCATAATACGAACATCTGTAGACCACGGGACTGCATTAGATCTTGCAGGTACCGGGCAATGTAATATCGGCAGTCTTAATACCGCGATAAAAATGGCTATAAGAATGGCTAAACACCCATGAAAACACCACACAAAGCAAGAAAAAGGTTCGGTCAGAATTTTTTAATTGATCAGCAAATTATTAGTCAAATTGTATCCGCAGTAGGTGCTGTTCCCAAAGATAACCTTATTGAAATAGGGCCAGGTCAGGCGGCCATTACAGAGCATCTGGTAAAAACCTGTCCAAGCATGGCTGTGCTTGAGTTAGATCGTGACTTAGTCCGTTTCCTTACCGCTAAATTTGGTCACATACCCACCTTCAACATACATAGTGGCGATGCTCTGAGCACTGATTTTTCGCAGTTTTACGATGGTCGAAAATTACGTTTAGTCGGCAATCTTCCTTATAATATTTCCACACCATTATTATTCCATTTACTCACAATCGGTGAGCTCATACATGATATGCACTTTATGCTGCAACGAGAAGTGGTTGATAGGCTTAGTGCTGCTCCGGGAAACAAAAGCTACGGCCGGTTATCAGTAATGATTCAGTACCACTGTCGAGTAATGCCACTCATTCCAGTGCCTCCAGAATCATTTTCACCTGCACCAAAAGTGCAGTCTGCAGTCGTTCGATTAAAGCCGTATTCAGCGAAACCGATTACTGCAAAAAACGAGCAAACACTCAGCCAGCTAGTAAATCTATGCTTCCAGCAGAGACGTAAAACCTTGCGTAACTGTTTAAAGTCATATGGAGATAGAGTTTCTGCAGTAGATGGCCTTATTGATATGGGCTTACGTCCTGAGCAGCTTTCTGTAAGTGATTTTGTAACCATCTCAAATGCTATTAATTATGAAGAAAGATAAAGGAGAGAAGGTATATCAACTATAATCGTTAAAGTTGTGGCTGAGTATCTAGATGCTCAGTCAAATCCTGATGCAAGTAAGTATGTCTTTGCTTACCACATAACCGTTATGAATCAAGGTGACCGGCCAGCTACACTTATGACACGCCACTGGATAATTACGGATGGAGACCAAGAGAAGCAAGAAGTCCACGGGACTGGCGTGGTTGGACAGACGCCAACAATCCAAGCAGGTGAAGACTTCCAATACACCAGTGGTGTTGTGCTGGATACGCCCGTTGGAATAATGGAAGGCTCATACCAAATGGTAGACCATCTTGGGGCTCCCTTTGATATACCTATCAAACCGTTTTTACTTTCCGCTAAGCACATGGTCCACTAAATGACCGATTATGTCGTAGGAGACGTTCAGGGCTGCCTACAGCCCCTTTTAAGATTATTAAGCAAAATAAATTTTGATCCAACATTTGATCGGCTTATTTCGGCTGGTGATTTGGTAAACCGTGGTCCACAATCACTGCAAACACTTAGATACTGCAAAGCGTTAGGCTCGTCCTTCACTATGGTCCTTGGTAACCATGACCTACACCTTTTAGCTGTAGCAAGGGGAGTCAAGAAGCCTACCTCCAAGGACACAATACATGACATTTTAGCGGCTCCAGATGCCAATCAATTAATCCAATGGCTACAACAACACCCTTTGCTTCTACAGATCGGAAAATACACCATTGTCCATGCCGGTATACCTCCCCAATGGACACTAAAAGATGCTACTAACTACTCGACCGAAGTGCATGACATACTGCGCTCGGAAAATGCAGATAGTTATTTTAAACACATGTACGGTAATCAGCCTGATCGCTGGACGGATGATTTACAAGGAGGCGAAAGACTGCGTGTTATCACCAATTATTTGACCCGCATGCGTTTTTGTACTGACAAAGGCAATCTAGACCTTGATACGAAGAACACCTTGATCGCACCCAGCGGCCTCCAACCATGGTTTGAATACCCCAATCGAAAAACAATGAAAAATAATCTTATTTTCGGCCATTGGGCCTCACTCGAAGGAAGATATTGTGGAGAGAGATTATTTCCCTTAGATACCGGGTGCGTATGGGGAGGTCCGCTAAGAGCTATGAACCTTGACACAGGCAGCTACATAGAGAGTATGTGAACTGTATAGAAAGGTGACTAGAGGTCAAATTTTATATAAAAAAAAGCCGAGCGTTAACCCGGCTATTCAAAACCAAAGGATGATTACTCTGCAACTAAATCCATGGCCTCTTCACTTTCTACCATCTCTCTGCCCACCAATTCCACGTAGGCCATTGGGGCTTTGTCGCCTGTGCGATAACCACACTTAAGAATTCTTACGTAACCGCCTGGTCGCTCTTGATACCGAGGCCCTAAATCAGTGAATAACTTACCAACTGTGGCCTTATTACGCAACCGATCAAAGGCAAGACGACGATTAGCAACGCTATCCTCTTTGGCCAGCGTGATGAAAGGCTCAGCGAAACTGCGCAGCTCCTTCGCTTTGGGAAGTGTTGTCTTAATTAACTCATGCTCGACCAATGAAGCGGTCATATTCCGGAACATTGCTCTTTTATGAGTACCTGTTTTATTCAGCTTGCGACCACTGTAGCGATGACGCATGATTCTAATCCTTAATTCGTTGCTTTCTCAGCAATAATTTTCAATAATTTTTTAACCGAGTTCACGATCACTTTTTATACTAGCCGGAGGCCAGTTTTCTAAACGCATACCCAAAGACAACCCTCTTGAAGCAAGTACATCTTTGATTTCTGTTAGCGACTTTTTACCAAGGTTAGGCGTTTTCAACAACTCAACTTCAGTGCGCTGAATCAAATCACCAATGTAATAGATACTCTCGGCTTTAAGGCAGTTAGCAGACCGAACAGTTAGCTCCAAATCGTCCACCGGACGAAGAAGAATCGGATCCACCTCTTCTTCCTTCTCTTCAGGCTCAGCAGTCATTTCGCCTTGCAAATCTACAAACACCGCCATCTGTTGCTGGAGAATAGTTGCCGCTCGACGGATTGACTCTTCAGGGTCGATTGTACCGTTAGTTTCTAACTCGAGAATTAACTTGTCTAAATCGGTACGATTCTCAACCCGAGCACTATCTACGCTGTATGAGACCTTAGAAATTGGACTAAAGGACGCATCTAACTGGAGCCGGCCAATAGTCCGACTTTCCTCATCAGACACTCGAGCGTCAGATGGCTGATAACCTCGTCCTCGGGTAACACGTAGTTGCATATTTAACGATTTTTTACCTGAAATCGTAGCAATTACATGCCCAGGATTGACAACCTCAAGATGGCTATCACAAACAATATCTGCTGCAGTAACAACCGCAGGGCCCTGGACATTTAATGAGACAGTTGTCTCATCACGGCCTTCCATAACCACTGCAACGCCCTTGAGGTTTAGCAGGATTTCCATGACATCCTCTTGGATGCCCTCAATTGTGCTGTATTCGTGTTCAACACCATCAATCTCTACTTCTACAATCGCACAGCCGGTCATGGAAGAGAGTAATATACGACGCAAGGCGTTTCCTAATGTATGACCAAAACCTCGCTCAAGAGGCTCCAACACTACCTTGGCATGTGTCGCATCGTAGGAGGTTACATCGATATTGCGCGGTGTAAGCATTTCAGTAGCTGAATTTTGCATAATATTACCTGTAGGGGCTAACGGCGATTATTTAGAGTAAAGTTCAACAATCAAATTTTCATTAATCTCAGATGGAAGATCAGACCGATCAGGGTTCCGAGTGTAGGTCCCCTCCATCTTATTAGAGTCAACATTAAGCCATTCCACCTCACCACGCTGAGCAGCTAGCTGCAATGCAGTTTGCACGCGAAGCTGAGATTTTGACTTTTCACGGAGACCAACAATATCGCCCTCTTGAACTTTGAAAGACGGAATATTAACCTTCTGTCCATTCACCAAGATCGCATTGTGCGCAACTAGCTGACGCGATTCTGCTCGGGTAGAGCCAAAACCCATACGATAAACCACGTTGTCGAGGCGGGACTCAAGCAGCGTTAACAGATTCTCACCTGTATTGCCCTTGATTCGCGCAGCGGCTTTATAGTAGTTACTAAATTGCTTTTCTAATACACCGTATATACGGCGTACTTTTTGCTTTTCGCGCAACTGGACACCGTAGTCCGACAAGCGGCCACGACGCTGGCCATGTTGACCTGGCGCACTTTCAGCACGACATTTTGATTCTAAGG
>JAQWYJ010000089.1 GCA_029254005.1 Porticoccaceae bacterium
ATCGAGTTGGCTATCGATCATATTCAATCGGTGATGTGCTGTGGGCTATTTTCTACGGGCTGTTTTCTACGGGCTGTGTTCTACGGGCTGTTTTCTGTGTAGTATGGATTTTGAACCGTCGGCTATTAACTGTTTTTGACCCTATAAGTATTACTTGTGTTTTCTTCCATACCTCCTATTCTCTTCCATGCCTCTTATTCCGAAGTATGCTGCCCCCTATTCTGAAGTGCGCTGTCAGGTCATCCCTATCTCAGCAATGACAGAACACTGGCCGCCTTCTGGTTAGCTTGGGCAAGCACAGCAATGCCTGCTTGAGCAATAATCTGTGATCGCGCCAGAGCGGTGGTCTCTGTAGCATAGTTAGCGTCTTCAATACGGCCACGAGCCGCAGATGTTGCCAGCTCACTGGAGGCTAGATTATCTGCCGCATAACTCAACCGATTCAGCGCAGCACCAAAAGTAGCCCGTTGAGAGGCTGTTTGCGCGATCAGCTGATCCAAGCGTTCAATGGTGGTGTTGATTTCATTGCTTGTCCCCATACCAGAGGTCTTGAAATAGCTTAGATCTCCCACCACTTCAGAAATTGTTACAGATCCATCTGGATTACCTGTGGCTCCAACGATTAACCGACTGCCATCATCGGACAAGGCAAGAGATCCGCCAAATTCATCACCAGCGGCAGATCCAGTTTGAGACCCCGAGAGCACCCAGGTATCGTTGACATTTTTATAAATACTGACCTGTCCCACATCTGCATCAGCGCCGTCATCATAATCGGAAGAACTCACCGCCAAGATTTGACCGTCCCCTGAGAGTGCGACTGACCAGCCCAACAGATCATCATCATTAGCGCCTAAAATGTCATTACCCACCGCTATCCAAGCGCCTGATTCGTAGCGATAAACCCTTACCTGACCAGCATTGTCTCCGCCAGCATCATTTTCAAGTGCCGTCACCGCAAGAGTATGGCCATCATTAGACAGTGCTGCTTTTGAACCGAAGCGATCACCATCGGCATCACCGACGATTTCAGATCCCATGGGGATCCATGCACCATTGACTTTTTGATAAAGCTGGACATGGCCAGCAGCATCACCGTTTGCATCGTCCTTTATTGCGCTGACAGCCATAACATTACCGTCTCCGGAAAGTTCGACCATCGTACCCAAACGGCTCTCATCAGAATCTGACGTAATATCCACTGTTTCATTCCAAGTACCCCCACTGTACTCAAATACTTTAACCGATCCCCTACCATCTTGGGTAAACATTACGGTGGGAATACCAATGGCAATGGTATTACCGTCGTCTGAAATTGACATCTCAATACCTGATAAGTCATTAGCATTGTCGCCCACGATAGGCGACCCAATAACGGTCCATCCCGATCCAGACCGCTCATAGACCGTTGTGCTGCCTGCCGAAACTCCCGCGCTATAGCCTGAAGATCCAACAACAAGACGCTGTCCATCGGCAGATAGAGCGATAGACTGACCTTGATAATCGCCAGAGCTGGCGCTAGAAGCTGGAATTGCGGTAATCAGAGGTTGGTCTCCAGGCTCATCATCTCCCATAACTACTCGACCTCTATTATTAGCAAAAGTAGGAGCACCAACAGCGACTATGCTACCGTCAGCTGATGTAGACACCGAGGTACCCAACCCCGCATTGAGTGCCCCAGAATAAGTCTTTATCGGATCGATACGAACCGCCCCATCTGAGAGTGCAAAACCAACCGAGTCTAATCGGAAATTTGAGAAATCAACAGCCAAGGTTTGGTTGGCGTTGGCTCCCACCTGAAACCTCACATGGTCGTCGTAGACAGCTCCACCTGCACTGCCATTAAGAAGATATTTGCCGTTAAACTGAGTAGATTCAGCGATTCTGTCAGCCTCCATAGCGGCCTGTTTGAACTCGGTGTTCAAAAGTTCAATATCAGAAGCACTGTTTGATCCATTGGCGGCTTGAATAACAAGTTCGCGCATGCGTTGGTATATATCTGAAATTTGCGCCGCTGCGCCGTCGGCCAGTTGCACCATAGAACTGGCATTATTGACGTTTCTGGCCGCTTGGTTGAGTCCTCGCACTTGAGAGGTCATTTTGGTGGCAATAGCCAACCCTGCCGCGTCATCAGATGCAGTATTAATACGTCGGCCTGTTGACAGGCGCTGCATGGACTCTGTCATGGTACGTTCGTTACGTATCAGAGAGTTTGCCGTCAACATGGCCGCTGAGTTGGAATTAATAATAGTCATGGACTTTTAAATTACAATAATTTTATGCACATAGGCAGTATCCGAGATAAATTCCCCATCTTGTAAATCGGCATAAAGCGGCAATACTTAACCGCCTAAAGGCAAATATCTGCCACTTTTTGATGAATTTAAATTATCCACACCCTCAATTTTTTTTAACACTGTATTGAGCGATTGAATTCACGAGTGAAGGTATTTTATTTGATGAGATTTAATACCGCTTATCAGACTGCGTTGTATTCAGGTCACTGCATGCAACAACTGAGATCTGTCACTGAACCCAGATCCCATTGGTAACCTGACAATCAATCGAATCCAAGAGCATATGAATAAGCAACCCGATACCAATAAGTCGTGTTTTTTTATGAATACACAACAGACAATAAATGAGAATGAACCAGGGTTGGTGCAACGGATGAAACCCAATACTGCAGCGAGTAGCATCATAGATAGGTGTAGCCACGAGGTGATCAAGATCCACCACCATGGTTGCCAACATCACTAGACAGGCTCGCTGCCAAACATTGGCATAGAATAGGCGTGCCACTAAAGCGGGAACCAAAAAATGTAACATCATATGAATCATAGGCGAATGTTTGCACTCGTTATTAGTGTTGAGTCTTTGCTTTGCCAACAATACCATCACCAGATTCTATTGTATTGGATCCTTTCTATTTATGATCAATAATAGCTCTACGTTGACCTGGCAAATATGTTTGCAGTAGCATAATCTCACTCGACAGGTGATATATTGGTCAACAGACTAACCACTTAAAAAGGAGATAAAGTTGCATGGACAGCCATGATTTAAGCCCATACATCGATCATATTCAGGACTTTCCCCAACCGGGAATTGGCTTTAAAGACATCAGCCCGCTGTTACAGAGCAGCGCCGCTATGGCGAAGGCAAAAGCGCAATTACTGGAAATTATTACGCCTATTAATGCAGATGTTATTGCCGGCTTGGATGCCCGGGGATTTTTGTTTTCAACACTGATCGCCGATGCTCTTGGCGTCGGCTCGGTGATGATTAGAAAGGCAGGTAAACTACCAGGTGCAGTAGAGGAAAGGTCTTACTCGCTGGAATATGGTAGCGGAACCTTGGCGGTGCAGAAGGCGAGAGATTTGCGCGGCAAGCGAGTGGTCATTATGGATGATCTGCTGGCCACCGGAGGCACTCTTGGGTGTGCAGAGAATCTGATCACGCAAGTAGGCGGTGAGGTAGCCGCCGCTGTGGTCATCATTGAACTAAAATTTCTCGAGGGTGCAGCTCAGTTAAGCTGCCCCCTGCATGCACTGGTGAGCTACGATGAGTAACCTCATGGATCCCAGCAGCATACTGATATGTGTGGCCCTTGAGGACGAACTGCCGCCGCGGCTTTTGCAAGGTTGGCAGGTTATTTACACCGGTGTAGGTAAAATTAATGCAAGTCTGGCCGTTGCTGAGGCCTGCGCCACCAACAAACCTGAGTTAATCATCAATTTTGGCACCGCCGGCGCCACGAAACCCAATATCAGTGGACTGGTTGAGGTCAACGAATTCAAACAGCGAGATATGGACGCCAGAGGACTGGGTTTCGATCTCGGTGAGACCCCTTTTGACGATGAGCAAACTATCTGTTTTGACAGAGAGGGGCTGTCCTGTGGCACCGGCGACTCCTTTGTCATGAACCCACCGGAGTTGAAAACTGATGTGGTGGACATGGAGGCCTATGCACTGGCCAAATATGCACATCGACAGGGTATTAATTTCCGTTGTTACAAGTATATTTCCGACAATGCCGATGGCGAGGCCGCCACAGATTGGTCTGCGGAGCTACGCAAAGGGGCTGAGGCTTTCATTGCTGAGGTCTTAAATGCTGAGCCTCAGCGCTAAAATCCGGTGACGCCAGTGGGAATAGCGGGGTAATCGCCCACCAAGGGCGCACCCGCTTCAACGGTGGCAATTGCCGCTTCAATAATATCCAGCGCGTTAATAAACACCTCTTTATTCATATTTAACGCAGGATACATTCGCACGGTGGGCTCTGTATCACAGATGGCCCAGACACCGTTTTTGAGCATTTCATTGCGCACGGTTCGGGCAACAAAACTATCATCGTAATCATCGCCAAACTGTTCTTTGTGCGGATGAGTAAAAGAAATTCCCATCAACAGCCCAAGACAGCGAACGTCACTGACAATCTCGTATTGGTCAGGCCATGTGGCCATTCTCGCCTGTGCAATGTCGGCCAAGGCTGCCGCCTGTTCAACCACATTGTCACGGGCAAAGATCTCTAACGTCTTAAGACCAGCTGCACAGCCGGCGGGGGTCCCCGCGAAGGTGCTGCCCGCGCTGGCCCTGGGGTTGTCACCAAGAATCTCATCTCTGGCGGCAACACCAGCGCAGGGCTCAATACCACCGGAGAGATTTTTGCCCACCACCATCATGTCGGGAATAACATCGTAGTGATCAATACCCCACATTTTTCCGGTAC
>JAQWYJ010000055.1 GCA_029254005.1 Porticoccaceae bacterium
CATCTACACCCATAGCAGCAGCTTTGCCTCGCGCGACCATTGACATTGTTTTAGCTGCCTGCTCACCTCCCATAACACCCATCTTGGCATTGGGAAAAGTATATAAAAAGTCTGGATCATAGCCTCGACCACACATACCGTAATTACCCGCACCAAAGCTTGCACCGGTCATAAAAGTAATTCGAGGAACATCTATGTTACGTACTGCCTGAATCATCTTAGAACCATGCTTAATCATGCCCGCCTGCTCAGATTTAGTACCTACGATATAGCCTGTGGTATTTTGAAAAAACAGCGCAGGAATATTAGCTTGGTCTAACAACTGTAAAAATTGAGTAACCTTATTAGCCCCTTGAGGATCAATGGGCCCATTGTTCCCAATAATACCGACAGCTTGACCAAAAATTTTGGCTTGAATACAAACAGTAGACACACCAAAACGCGGTTTGAAGTCTAACAAGTCAGAGCCATCAACCACTCGCGCAACTAATTCTCGCATATCATAAGGCGTTCGGTAATCTGTAGGAATAACACCTGCCAATTCATCCGGATCGTAAATGGGCTCGGCATAGTCCTTTTTTGCTGGCAATGGGCAGTTATCATTCCACTGTAACCGATCAATCACTTCTCGACATATCTGAATTCCCTGACCATCATTTTCAGCAAGATACTCTGCTAAACCCGAGATTGTGGCATGCATCTCGGCACCGCCTAACTCTTCTTCGCTGGCAATTTCACCTGTGGCTGCCCTCAATAGAGGGGGGCCCGCTAAGAAAGCTCTACCATTTCCTTTAATAGCAATAACATAATCGCTAAGACCAGGCATGTATGCACCCCCAGCAGTAGAAGAACCATGCAGTATAGAAATAACTGGAATACCGGCTTTACTCAATTGCGCTAGAGCGCCAAACAGGGCACCACCGACACTAAAACCTTCGACGGTATAGTTCATCAAATCGCCACCAGCACTCTCCACAAGATGTACGAAGGGTAATTTTTGCTCCAGCGATATCTGCTCTGCGCGACGAATTCTGTAGCCTCCGGCAGTGGTTAAAGAGCCAGCTAAAATACCGCTGTCATCAACGACAACGACACATCTAACCCCGGAGATAAATCCAATGCCGGAAATAACTGTCGATCCAGGAATTGATTTTTCTTCTTTTTTCGTGTCGACCATATAACCTGCGATATTACCAATTTCTAAAAAAGGCATACCAGGATCAAGTAACCTTGCTAGGCGTTCTCTGGGAGTTAATTGACCTCGAGCATCAAAACGCGGCTTACGTTTTTCAGAGATAATACGCCCCCGACCGTTAAGCTCATTGAGCCTGTCAACAAGGGCCAGCATTTCTTTACGTTGACGCTGAAATATTTCTGAACTTGTGTTTATTTTTGAGGCAAATACTGCCATCTAAGTGTCTCCCTATAGATTCTTACATACGTTGAAATGGGTCTTCGCTGCGCTGCATTAGCAATGCTTATGGTCTTAGTCACTAGTCAAGATGGATCTAGGAACGGGAATTGACGTCGCTAACATGAGCTGACCAAAACCCTTACCTTGCGCGTCATTGCGAATACTGGCCATACCCCCGCCACCAAGCGCATCGTGAATCAAGAAATTAATCGCATCTGCACCCGGCATTAAATAGCGCTCCACATAGCAACTACTCTGAGCGACGGCGCCCTCAGGTAAAAAATGAGCAAAACAATCAGCAACCACCTGCTCGGTTAAGGCCGCATAAATATAGGGAAGGTATTCAGGTTTGCGAGAAATAACTCCTACATTAGCCTTATTGCCTTTATCCCCGCTGCGAGCGAGGGCAATTTCAATAAGAGGTACCTCGACCCAATCACTTTGCTGCCCAACTACTGGGGCTGTTGGCCTAACAATATGATTCCGATCAAACAGTGTCCCTGGCGAATCAGGACAGTCAATAACATCACCATCAATTTCAATTTGAATATTTACTTCGTGTTTAGGCAAGGCAAAGGAAAACAGCCGAACCACAGGAGAAGGTTTAGGTCGCGCTCCCGCAAACCCAGACAATCCAGGGGGGGTAGCTAGCCCAAGACCTACACATTCTCTCAGTAAAATACCGATACCTGCAGGATCTGGATGCTTTACAGCAATTTTCATAGACAGCTCACGGCAATTAACCAGCGCCGCATTGGCTCCATACTGACTCTGGGCGCCTATCAGTTCAACACTAGTTTCAGTGTAATCGGATAGTCCAGACATCTTTAGCGTTTTTCGAGACGCTGTAAAAATAGCGGCGGCAAGTTTTTCGGCTTTCTTATCGGCATCAAAGCCATAAAACGTCATAGTGGTGCCACCACGAAACTGATCTGCGTAGGTACTACATACTTTGTAACTATCTGGGGCTGATGATCCAGTAGCGCCTTTTAGTTCTACCTGGTTTTCACCTACATCGGTCAATGTGACTTGTGAGAAATCGCAGACGACATCAGGTAAGATATAAGCCTGAGGATCACCAATTTCATATACCATCTGTTCAGCTATAGTGCCCACTGAAACAAGACCACCCGTAGACTCAGGTTTAGAACATACAAAGCTGCCATCAGGACTAATCGTAGCAATAGGATACCCTATATTTTCAATATTATGAGACAGTTCCCAGTCAGTGAAATTGCCACCAGTAGCTTGAGGTCCGCACTCTAAAATATGACCAGCAAGAGATCCCATTGCCAGCTGATCAAGGTCTTTTTCCGACCATCCAAAGGCATTGATGCAGGCTCCTAGGGTAACCGCACTGTCAACACAACGGCCGGTAACAACAATATCAGCGCCTTCATCTAGAGCCCTTGCCACAGGGAACGCGCCAAGGTAAGCATTAATACTTGCAACTTTATCAATATCGGGAAAACTCTCGCCGGTGAACATTTCAGGAAAGCCTTTTGCCGCTAGTGCCGCACAGTCCGCAATTAGATCATCGCCCAATACACAGGCAACCTTGAGATTAAGACCAAGGTCGGCAACTACCTCACGTAAAGCATCAGCGCAGGCCTTAGGGTTGACTCCTCCAGCATTTGACACGACGCGCACGCCCTGACGAGCAATTTCTGCAAGATTAGGTTTCATGGCCGCACTCACAAAATCTAAAGCGTAACCAGTGTCTGGATTTTTAGCCCGCGCCCGAGCCATAATTGACATAGTGATTTCAGCGAGATAGTCATAAACGATGAAATCAATACTTTCATCCTTAAGTAGCTGTGGAGTTGCTCTTGCTGCATCTCCCCAAAAACCACTAGCA
>JAQWYJ010000062.1 GCA_029254005.1 Porticoccaceae bacterium
AACCAACAGGCACGATCGGCAACAACCGTTGCATCAGCTGACCACCATTCCATACTGCCAGCTACCGGTCCAACACCAGCTGATCCGGCACCATCAAGCTTCCAATTTCCAGCTAGAGGTGAAGGCGGTACTTTCGCTAGATTAAACGTCCACCAAACGCCTGGAGCAGTCTCAACCGTGACGGTAAGACTCATTCCATCAGCAGTGAGAGTTAGGATATCGTATGTAATTGAGTCTGGAGCTGACGCAGATGAACTGAGTTCCTCGCCATTAACGGCCTTAGCAAGACCAAGATGGGCGCCTTTTCCTGTAATGGTTAGAGTTCCGGCAGTCTCATCATGAGTAAATGTAGCGTCAGTACTACCATCATGCGGCGCTACTGGCGTGGCACATGAGTCAGAACCACCTTGCCATGCCTCAACCCAAGTCTCATCACCAAGGATGTTAGTGAATGAACCGTCTTCACCAAAGCTAAATCTATCATCAAACCAACAGGCACGATCGGCAACAACCGTTGCATCAGCTGACCACCATTCCATACTGCCAGCTACCGGTCCAACACCAGCCGCACCTTCACCATCAAGCTTCCAATTTCCTACAAAAGGGGATACTGGCTTTTTCGCTAAGTTAAAGGTCCACCATACTCCAGGGGCAGTTTCAACAGTTACCGTTAGACTAGTGCCATCAGCTGTCAATGTAAGAATTTGATATGTAACTGAGTCAGGAGCGGAAGCTGATGAAGACAATTCCTCTCCATTCACGGCCTTAGCTAATCCAAGATGTGCCCCTTTGCCATTTATTGTCAACGTACCAGCGTCTTCATCCCAAACCCAACTTGCAGAAGCGCTTCCATCATGCGGTGCTACGGGTGCACCACAGCTGTCGGTTCCACCCTGCCATGCTTCTACCCAAGTCTCGTCCCCTTGAATATTCTTAAACGTACCGTCTTTTGAGAATAAAAAGATATCATCAAACCAACAAGCACGCTCTGCAACGGCAGTTTCATCAGCCGACCACCATTCCATACTACCGGCAACGGGTCCAACGCCAGCTGCTCCAGCACCATCAAGCATCCATTCACCCACAAGCGGATCTTCAACTGGATCAACACACCCCTCTGCACAATACTGTACTCGGCTGCCATCGGTCGTCTCAGAGACATCAGACTCTGCACTGACACCAGAAACGTCAACAAAAGAAATGTTAAATGTTACATAACCATCAACATCGGACTCAGTCATTTCTCTTGAGGCTGACCAAGTATTAATTTTGCCTACCACGTTAGCAGCCACGCCATTAATTGTAACTTCGGGGAGCATAATAGCTTCTGAGGAAGTAAAGTCGACTTTAATCGACTGACCAAGCTTGGCAACGCCATCACTGCTTGAGTCTCGCTCTTGTGACTGCAAAAGCGCTACACTCGTCAAAGTTGGCGCAACGCCATCCGGACCTGGTTCAGGTAGATCATTTTCAATAACGCTACTTCCACCACCGCCACAGGCTGATAAAAACAGAGTGAATGACAGTGCTAAAACTGACCCAAAATGATTAGTTTGAAAAAAAGATTGGAACCAGCCCAAATAGCTTACGGATGATTGCGAACGCATAACTCCCCCTACGAAGTTTATAATTATTTGTCCAGCGCGAACTGAAAAGAATATCAACATATTGATTCTCTGCGTCCACGCCGGCAAGCTCCATAGCAATTCGGTGAATAGGGGTATATATGCGATGAATTGGCGAAGGTAGCCAGAAACGCAAAAAAAAAGGTTTCGGTGATCTAAATTCAGTCCGATTTAAGTTTTTAATAGTGTGTAAACAACTAACTCGCACCTAAGCAATTAGGTGACTCTGGCGCAGCTTCAGCTTTTTTGCGCCACTCATTGTGAGTATATGTATGCAGTGCCAATGCATGAACAGGTCCAGCTAGCTCTTGCGATAATAGTCCATAAATTAACTGATGTCTGCGCACCAATCTAAGGTCATCAAATTGGTCGCTAACAACTACAACTTTAAAGTGACTCTCAGCATCTGAAGGGCCCGAATGCATATAACTTTCATCACTTATACTAACGTTGCTCTCGCCAAAAGTAGAGTGTAGCTTCACTGCAATAGAATGTTGGACAGGTCTCATCATTTACATATTCCCTACCAAAGTAATCATAACACCAGCCGCAACAGCTGACCCTATGACGCCGGCCACATTTGGCCCCATAGCGTGCATCAGTAAAAAATTCTGAGGGTTAGCCTCAAGGCCAACCTTGTTTGCCACTCGCGCGGCCATTGGTACTGCGGAAACACCAGCTGCACCAATAAGCGGATTTACTTTTTGACTCGATAGACAGTTCATGAGTTTTGCCATTAAAACACCAGATGCGGTACCAATACAAAAAGCGATAGCTCCCAGAGCCAAAATCCCCATAGTCTCAACATTCAGGAACTTTTCAGCACTCATTTTGGAGCCAACACCCAACCCCAAAAAGATAGTAACTATGTTGATCAGCGCATTTTGAGTAGTATCAGTAAGGCGATTAACCACGCCACACTCGCGCATTAAATTACCGAAACAGAACATACCAAGTAACGGCGCTGCATCAGGCAATAACATAGCTACAAGCACCAATAGCGTTAGCGGAAAAACAATCCGCTCTGACTTAGACACTACGCGCAATTGAACCATTTCGATGGCTCGCTCCTCAGGAGTTGTCAGAGCGCGCATAATTGGTGGTTGAATAATAGGTACCAACGCCATGTATGAGTAAGCTGCCACCGCTACTGCACCTAATAAGTCAGGTGAAAGCTTACTTGTTACAAAAATAGCCGTTGGTCCATCGGCACCGCCAATAATCCCAATGGAGGCAGCATCCTGAATACTAAAATCTAAAATTCCAAAGTAACTGAGGGTAACAGCACCGAGCACAGTGCTAAAAATACCTACTTGAGCGGCGGCTCCTAAAAGCAAGGTCTTCGGATTAGCCAAAAGAGGCCCAAAATCTGTCATAGCACCAACGCCCATGAAGATCACCAAAGGAAACAGACCGGTTTCTATACCCACATGGTATATGTAGTACAGAAGACCGCCGGGACTCTGCATATTACCAAATTGATCATAGACAGGCATGGCATCAAAGCCCGCGCCCGGAATATTAGCCAAAATCGTACCAAAACCAATAGGCACAAGTAGCAGTGGCTCAAAACCCTTGTTGATGGCAAGAAATAACAACATCAAGCCTACAGCCATCATGATAACCTGACCCTGCTCTATTTGGGCAAGGCCAGAATTAGCCCACAAACTCATCAAATTTTCCATTTTGTGCATGCCCCTTTTAGGCTAGGGTTACCAACATATCACCTACCGTGCAGCTGTCACCAGCCTGCACCTTCACCTCAACGATAGTTCCGGCATTTGGTGCGCTAATAGAGGTTTCCATTTTCATGGCCTCTAGAATAATAACTGCTTCACCCTCAGCAACCATCTGGCCAGGCTGAACTAAAACCTTAACCACATTACCAGCGAGCGGCGCATTGACTGGCACACCTTCTTTGGCTGGAGAAGTCAATTGAACTGTATCACCAGATAGCACCCCTAACGCATTGATACTGCTGATGTCACCACCATTAGCAACCGTAACGGTGTAGGCTTTGCCTTCTACTTCAACACTATAAACTTCGTCACCCTGATCATTTACAACAATCGGTGGCCTTCCCGTTGGCACAGGCTCAAATTGCGAAGGATCATTTTTATGTGATAAAAACTTAAGTCCCACCTGGGGAAACAAGGCATAGGTGAGGACGTCATCAATTTGATCATCTCCAGACTTGAGCTGAAATCCAGACTCCACAGCCAATCCTAGCAATTCCTTTTCCAAAGACTCTAGTTCTGGCTCAATATTATCTGCTGGACGGCAAGTAATAACCTCCTCTCCCTCATCTAAAACTCGAGATTGCAGTTCTTTGTTAACCGCGGATGGCGCAGCGCCATACTCTCCTCGCAGTACACCGGCAGTTTCTTTAGTAATGGATTTGTAACGTTCACCAGTAAGCACATTAAGGACTGACTGAGTCCCTACTATTTGTGACGTAGGAGTTACCAGTGGAATGAAGCCAAGATCTTCTCGAACCTTAGGGATTTCTAAGAGAACTTCATCTAAACGATGTTCAGCGCCCTGTTCTCGCAGCTGCCCCTCCATATTTGTAAGCATACCACCAGGCACTTGAGCCACTAAAATGCGTGAATCCACTCCTCTAAGAGAGCCCTCGAAATCACTGTACTTTTTTCGCACAACTCTAAAGTAAGCAGCAATTTCTTCCAATTTCACAATATCCAATCCGGTATCTCGATCGGAGTCTTTGAAAATCGACACAACTGATTCAGTTGCTGAATGACCGTAAGTCATGGACATGGATGAAATCGCTGTATCAACATTATCAATACCAGCTTCAACACACTTCATGATTGTTGAGGTTGACAAGCCTGTTGTCGCATGCGCGTGTAGCTGGATGGGTATAGATACAGCTTTTTTCAACTTAGTAACTAACTCATAACCAACATAGGGAGTTAACAGTCCCGCCATATCTTTAATACAGATAGAATCAGCACCAGCATCTTCGATCTGCCGAGCCTGTTCCAGCCACAAATCCATTGTATGCACTGGACTAACGGTGTAAGAAATGGTGCCTTGAGCATGCTTGCCAACTTGTTTTACCGCTCGCAAGGCAGTCTCTAGATTGCGCATATCATTCATAGCGTCAAAAACACGGAAAACATCGATACCATTGACTGCTGCCCTTTCGACAAATTTGGTCACCACATCGTCAGCATAATGGCGATAGCCTAAAATATTTTGACCACGAAAAAGCATCTGTTGTGGAGTATTGGGCATCGCTTTCTTAATTTCTCGGATACGATCCCAAGGATCCTCTCCCAAAAAACGAATACAGGCATCAAATGTTGCACCTCCCCACGACTCCATTGACCAATAACCCACCTGGTCTAATTTTGCAGCAATCGGCAACATGTCATCGATTCGCATCCGGGTTGCAAACAGTGATTGATGGGCGTCCCTAAGGACAACTTCTGTAATACCTAAGGCAGATTTTGTAGCCGACATAAATATGAGTCCAAACGATTAATGACATTAGTGTTGTGTGTGACATTACTGAAAATGATAGCCCTGCTTAACTTACCGACCTCTATGCTCTTTTATTGCAAGCTGTATAGCTGCAATAATTCTGGGATCCACCGATGCATTGCTTGACACAGGCAGCTGTGCAGAGACACTCAACTCAGGTGCAATAGTAAAATAATTTACCGCGGTAGACATAACATGCGTAATACCCACCAGTAAAGTGAGGAAACCGAAAACAGTACCCATGCCAAATAACATAAGGTCCAGTCCTTGAGAGATAAGTGTTGCTTCCATAGATATAACGCCCTGAGCAAAGCTAGTTTAGATTTCACTTAAGCAAAAATTACAAACATCAACAAAAACTTATATCAATATACAAGGTTTTGCAAGTTGCGCTTTGCTTTGTGCGGCAGGAAACATACAATTCACGTCCAGACTTACCCAAGAGCAAAGGAAATAGCCAACAATGCAATTAAAAACGCTTCTAACTGAACGATTTTCCACAGCAATGATTGCATTAGGCATACCTAGCGACTGCTCTCCAATGCTAGCTCTTAGCGGCAAACCACAGTTTGGAGACTATCAAGCCAATGGCGCGATGGCAGCAGCCAAACGAATGGGAAAGAATCCGCGGGACATCGCTGCACAGATAATACAAAAAGTAGATCTTAAGGGAATCGCTGAAACGTTAGAAATAGCTGGGCCAGGTTTTATTAATATACATCTAAGTAATGACTTTTTATCTAATTGTCTTAGCACAGCGAAAAGACAAAAAGTTACTGCTGATAAGCAACAAAATATCGTTATTGACTATTCATCACCCAATCTTGCAAAAGAAATGCATGTTGGCCACATCAGAACAACCATTATTGGAGACACCCTAGCGCGCGTTTTGGAATATCAAGGCCACAATGTCATACGCCAAAATCATATGGGTGATTGGGGCACCCAGTTTGGTATGTTAATTGCCGAATTAGAACTTTACTTAGATGATGACAATGCAGAGCTTGCACTGAATGATCTTGAAGTATTTTATCAACAGTCCAAAAAACACTTTGACGATGATCCCAAATTTGCCATCAAAGCTCGAGAATATGTCGTTAAACTGCAGTCGGGTGATGCCTACTGCAAAGATTTGTGGCAAAAATTTATCAGGGTGTCTATTGCCCACAGTCTTGAGATTTACCAGCAGCTCAACGTAGGATTAAACGCTGATCATGTAAAACCCGAAAGTGCCTATAACAAGGATTTAGACGTTATTGTTAAAGATCTTATCGATCAAAAAATTGCGGTAGATTCTGAAGGTGCTAAAGTGGTTTTTTTACCGGAACTTGCGGACAAAAATGGCAATCCATCGCCTATGATCATACAAAAATCTGGCGGTGGTTTTCTCTATGCAACCACTGATTTAGCGGCTCTACGTCATCGTGCCAATACCTTGAACGCTGACCGAATTCTTTACTTTATCGATGCTCGTCAATCGCTGCATATGAAGCAGGTTTTTATAACCGGGCGCAAAGCACAGTATGTGACTCAAAACGTAAGTCTTGAGCATCACTCCTTTGGTACTATGATGGGTCCGGATGGGCGGCCATTTAAAACCAGAACTGGTGGCACGGTGAAGCTTGCCGACCTGTTAAAGGAGGCCGTGCAGCGCGCTGAAACTTTAATCAAACAAAAAAATACTGATTTGGATCAAGAGCAAATAACAAATATTGCCACCAAAGTGGGCATCGGTGCGGTGAAGTATGCTGATCTAAGCATTACTAGAACCAATGATTATGTTTTTGACTGGGATGCAATGCTATCATTTGAAGGCAACACTTCACCTTACTTGCAATACGCCTATACGCGTATTGTAAGCATCTTTCGAAAAGCTAATCTTGATATTACAGATACACAATCAACCATCTGTATTACTGAAAAACAAGAAAAAAGCTTGGCACTAAAGCTACTTCAGTTTGAAGAGGTGGTCAACCAAGTCGCTGTCGACTGTTATCCTCATACACTTTGCAGCTACCTTTATGAGCTAGCGAGTGCTTTCATGACTTTTTACGAATACTGTCCGATTCTAAAAGCAGAGGTTCCTAAGTCTACTCAACATAGCCGTTTAGTCCTATGTTCTCTTAGCGCAAACACTTTGGCTTGTGGACTAGATCTTTTGGGAATCGAGGTAATGGAAAAAATGTAGGCTAGCAACACACCGCCAACCTACATAACTATTCGCTTAATTGATGTACCATCTTGTCAAAACAGGCGTCCGCAGTATGGGGTCTTTCAGTCTTATCCAGTGAAGAGGCTATTACTATAGCTAAAATCGATAGGGCAAATCCAGGCACTAGAGAATAGATATCGAACAAACCACCCTCAAACTGTGGCCATATAATTACTGTCAAACCGCCAACTGCAATACCAGCAAGTGCTCCACGCGCGGTCATTTTTCGCCAATATAGGCTCACTGCGACTGCGGGACCAACTGACGCACCCAAGCCAGCCCAAGCATAGGAGACTACATCCAATACTTTACTATCGGGCTGCATGGCTAGTGTGGTGGCCAACAATGCCAAGATAACTACTGCTACGCGGCCAACATCTAATCGTTGTTTGGGCGTCAATTCCTGGTTGGTCACCAAAGGATACAAATCCTCAGCCAAGGACGACGAGCAGACCAATAATTGGGAGTCAACAGTACTCATGATTGCCGCCAAAATAGCCGCTAATAAGACGCCGGCAACTAGTGGATGGAAAATTAAGCCGGTTAATGCAATAAATACTTTCTCTGAATCAGGCAGAATTTCGGGTAAAAAAGCAATACCACTTAGCCCCACCATAATAGCTAATAAATAGCATACCAGGGCCCAGGCAACCCCTATGCTAGCTGCACGTGCAGTATGTTTTGGCGATCGTATAGCCATGAAGCGCGCCAAGATATGCGGCTGCCCAAAGTATCCAAGCCCCCACCCAAGGGCACTGACAATCGCCATCCATCCCAAGGCATTCCCTTCGACGTCCGTAAATATATTCAACAGTTCTGGATTTTTTTTATCAACAACCGATGTCATTACACTGAGACCACCCATATCAGACATTACTAAAACAGGCACACAAATTAGTGCTAACAACATTAATAATCCCTGAAAAACGTCAGTCCATGAAACCGCTAAAAAGCCGCCAAAAAGGGTGTAAAAAAGAATCAATCCCACACTGACAAATACTGCGACGTGGTAATCAAAGCCAAATACTTCATTAAATAACTTACCTCCTGCAATTAAGCCTGAGCCCACATAAAACAAAAAGAATAGCAAAATACTGAGACTGGCTACAGCCTTCAACCAAGGTGTATTGTCTGCAAAGCGCCGCTGAATATAGGTTGGCAACGTGACCGCATCATCTAGCAATGCGCTATAAATTCGCAATCTCTTGGCCACCAAAAGCCAGTTGATGGCAACGCCCATCACTAATCCAAATGATATCCACGCTGACTCTATACCGGCAACATAAGCATAACCTGGCAACCCTAAAAGCACCCAACCGCTCATATCTGAGGCGCCAGCGCTTATAGCCGATACAGCCGGCGACAAATTACGCCCACCAAGAAAGTAGTCTGTTGCATTTTTTGTTTGCACGTATGCGTAGAAGCCAATGGCAAGGACTATCGCAACATAAATTAAAAAAGCAATCGTTGTAGACATGGGTAAATTGGACATACAAACTCCTATTTTTCTATCCCTTCATAGTGGCCTATCTCAACCACTATATGTTACTGATAAGGCTTAAATATCAGATTTAAAAATTAGTTATGTTGGATTTATTGGTGATTAATACTGCGTTTAGCATAAAACGCCCATCTAAACGTTAATGGCTTGTATGTAAGATTCCACCTCAGCTATAGCCTCTATCTCCATTTTGCCCTCACTCTCACCAAGATTTGCAAAATCAAATAATTGAGTGTCCGCTAACTGCGAGGGCGATACATTTTTAATCGCGCCAAAAATAGCATCAATTCTACCGGGGAACTGTCGCTCCCAAGCAGTCAACATTTCCTTGACTGCATTGCGCTTAAGTCCCGCTTGAGAACCGCACAAATTGCAGGGAATAATTGGGAATTTTTTCAACTCAGCTAGCGCTGCTAGATCCGTCTCTTTGCAGTAGGCCAGTGGTCGGATAAGTATGTTACGTTTATCATCAGACAAAAGCTTTGGCGGCATAGCTTTGAGCCTACCTTGATAGAACATATTGAGAAATAGTGTTTCAACAATATCATCTCGATGATGCCCAAGAGCAACCTTTGTTGCACCAATCTGTTCAGCAAAACCATACAAGGTGCCTCTGCGAAGTCTTGAACAAAGGCTACAGTAAGTTTTACCTTCCGGTATCTTACTCTTCACAATACTGTAAGTATCTTTCTCTAAAATGTGATACTCAATTCCCAGCTCATCAAGATAATCCGGTAAAACCTGTTCGGGAAATCCTGGCTGCTTTTGATCTAGATTTACCGCGACCAAGTCGAAATGGACCGGCGCATTTTTCTGTAAACTCATTAGAATATCTAACATAGCATAGGAATCTTTGCCACCTGAAAGGCACACCATAATACGATCACCCTGCTCTATCATACGGTAGTCAGCGACCGCCTTACCGACATTGCGCCGAAGCCGCTTTTGTAATTTATTAGACTCTAACTCGTGTTTGCGTAACGACATTATTCCACTCACTGCGTTTTTTTGCGCAGTATAAGGGCTGATTGGTAAAATCAGCAAATCATAGTGTGGAAATTACTGCGCGATACGCTCTAGCCTATGATCGATCTGCTGTGTCTGAAGGAAAGTAACTAGTGCGCGAAGCTCACTGGGTGGATTGTCATCATCAAAGGCGCGGCTAGAGTAACTGGTGCCACCGGATTTTACAGTCAAAGTGGCTAGCTTGGCACCATCGAACTGATGCCTTTTCGAGGGAATTTCTAGAGTCTCTATGGAAGTTAAATTTAGATTCTTTAATATATCCTCTAACTGGTGACGCTGACCTTTACTGAGGTTTTGCTGCCTTATCAGACTGCCATTTGAAGAGACTTTGAGCTTATCGCCATAAATATTTACCTCGTTAACTGACCCAAGCGTGATTGCAGAGTAACTAATTTGAGGTGACTTTGTAGATAATTGAATGGGTGCTTTGGGCAACAGGTGGGCTGCTTTTTTTAGTTCTCCAAGGTTATATCCAAGAGCATTTACGCGAGACACTAAGGCGGTGTAGTCCGCATCACTAATATTCGGAGAACGCGCCATCACCCAAACGTAATCGCGGCTATTTCTGCCGATAATCGTCTGCTGATAATTCTCGTCTAGGTAAACGATTCTATAATCAGCCTTTATCGGCCACACAAACTGCATACCCCAAACCGCGTTGCTGACGGTATCTTTTATGTAGCCTCTTGGTTGATATACTTTTACTGGACCATCTAGACTGCCCTGATTAAATGTAAAGGTGGTAGCAATAGTTCCATCGGGGTCACGCTCATAAGTTTCAACAGGATTGAAAGCATCTTTTTCTATGAATGTAGGGATATTGGCAATTACATACCAATCTCCCATAAAGCGATCTATGTCCACATAGTCTACCGTCGGCATGGGCTTGTGTGTTGAACAAGCAGCTGTCAGTAGCACTAGTGATATAAGTAAAAACATTCGCTTAATCTGCATACTCTTCTCCTGCTGAGTCATTGACGCGTTTATAAACTAAGGTTCCGGCAACTTTTATTTTTGACTCTAGAGACTGCCAAACACCTGAACCATCATAATGAAGGTCAATTTTAGTCTTTGGTAATCCCAAAATTTTATGGTCAGCCCCTGTTGTAGGATCGGTAGTACTTGCTATGGATACCGCTATGTACTTTCCTGTTTCAACATTCAACAAGTACTCTGACTCCAGCCACTCTGGCTTCCAATAAGGAAAACTTTTCACGCAAGCACCTAAAAAGTCTTCGGCATCCTCACGCACAACCCTAAATGCACCATTAATCAACTCACCATTCACAGCAATCTTTTTGCCATTGCGAATAGTCTCGCTATCAAACGAGATCAAACATCCATCTTCCCAAGTCTCATTAGCCAAATGACGGTAGTTTACAGATTTAACCAGCAACACAGTGAAGTCCATACTTGCCCTAGACGTAACATGGAGTTGGTCATCTTTTTCCTGAACTGTAAATCGGTGCCATCCTACCGGACGATCATTAAGGAAAACTTTAAAATTGTGCGTCTCTAAAGCGTCAATCTGCTCATCTGCCTGTGCCACAGAGCACACCACTAAAATCACTAAAGCATATAGTCTAGCCACCTGCCCTCCCTTCTTGTGCACTGGATTTTTACTCGCTTACTTTTAGAGTAGCTCAGCTCAACGTTTTATACGACGAGCTTGGTCTATCTTCTCTCCAGTCCTCTGCCGTGCAGAACTGTCTTTTTTGATCAGCAGATAAGTCGAACCAACTCCACCATGTTGTTTTTGCGCACTGTGAAAAGCCAGCACCTGATCAAACTGTCGCAACCAATGATTGACACAACTTTTCAATTTGGCAGGCTCTTGCCGACCTTCACCTTTACCATGAGTGATTAATGCACAACGAACGCTGTGTTTATGGCAGTCTTCAACAAACGTAAACAGAGCAACACGTGCTTGCTCCACCGTATGCCGGTGTAAATCAAGACGCGATTGAATTTCATATTTCCCCATTCTTAGGTTTTTATATACACCATGTTGAACGCCTGGCCGCTGATATTCTAAATAAGCTAAGGGATCTACAGGCGCTATAAACGTGCCGGTATCAAGGTCATTTGCATCTGTGCTGGCGTCTTTTTGTGCCGCTTTGCGTCGTTCCAACACGCCTGGAGTTATTTGTATGGGCTTGACCAAGTGCTTTGAGCCTTTGCCTAACAATGGCTCAACGTCATCACCCAATAGAGCACCAAAAAGAGAAGCTTGATCATTTTTGTCTGGATTATTCATGGATAGGATTTCAGTATGCCTAACGCTGGTTGTAAAAAGGCCAAGGCCTTGCCCTCAGTAAGTCTTGATGTATCATGGCGGCCGCAGAACAGGATCCGACGATGAAGGTTAACGTCCACCATATTATTTCGCTCCACTATACCCTGGTTGGCTCAAATAATGAACTCATATCAACTACATACGGTACGTCAGAACCAATGGTTTACCTACATGGCAGCGGGCAAATGGTAAAAGGTTTTGAGCAGGCTGTCGCCAATGCCGAGATTGGGCAAAAATTATCCCTCTCATTGATGCCGTCACAAGCCTATGGCTTGCGAAATATCAATAAAATTCAGCGTATTCCAACTAAATATTTAAGACACGAAGGTACTCTAGTCGTAGGGAAAAAAATTCATGTGAATACCGACAATGGCGTAAAACCAGGGACCGTTGTTAAATGTGGTAAATTCAATGTGGATGTCGATTTGAATCACGCTCTTGCTGGCAAGAAACTTACTTTTTGTGTCGAAATCGTTGCTATCCGTAAAGCTACGGCAAAGGAAATTGCCGATGGATATATGCATAAAAACCTCGACGGCGGCAACTGATGGAGTTTAGTGAGCTTCAATATACGCTAATTGCCTTGGTATTTATTTGGAGCGGTTTTGTTCGCTCAGGACTTGGCTTTGGTGGCGCGTTGTTCACGATACCCTTTTTGCTATTAATTCATAATGATCCCCTGTTCTTTTTACCTATCATTTCTTTACATCTACTGTTTTTCGCCTCAATAACGTTCTTACAAAGCCACTATCAAAACCACCAAAGGATCGAGAGCTTTCAGTTAAATCCGCCCAGAGTGAACTGGTCTTTTGTCCGTTTTGCCCTCTTGATCATGCTGGCTCCTAAAGTTACTGGCGTGATAGGTCTAATAGTTCTTCCAGCAAAAATAATGAACAGTATTATTTTTTTGATGATAGCAGGCTACTCCATCACCTATATCTTAGGCCGGCCCTTACAGAGTAATAGTCGTACTTTAGATATTTTTTTCTTAGTTATTGGTGCCTATGTCAGCGGCACCTCATTACTTGGTGGTCCTCTGATAATCGCTGTGGCTTTGCGCCATATTGAGATTTCATCGTTTCGTCATACCCTATTTGTACTATGGTCGGTGCTTGTGAGTATTAAGTTAGCGGCCTTTATTTGGGCAGGCGTGAGTCTGAATCTTTTAGCCGCTTTGTACCTATTACCTTTTGCAGGTTTCGGACATCTGGTGGGGCATCGGATGCATGAACAACTTATCAAACAAGATACAACCAAATTTTATATCGTAATAGGATGGGCTCTACTTGCCACAGCTGTTGTTGGGCTCTACCCTTTTTAGGTATAAAAAAGGGCACTATGACCTTCCCATCATAATGCCCCTTCTCGGGTTTAAATCTATTAGCTATACATACCTTGGTCTGCCGCCATAAAATCGCTGATAAATGTCAGACGCGGTGACATACTACAATAGATTCATTAGCTAGCATCAAAGTACTCAGTCGACATGCCCATAAGACTCGCCACATCGGCTTTTATGATTTTTTCATGAACATCTGCCCGAGGCAATAAACGTTCGAAGAAAAATTTTGCAGTGTGAAGTTTCTCTCGAAGGAATTTCTCATCACCAATGCCTTGAGACAATTGTAAACTAGCTATCGAGCTCATACGAGCAAACATATAGGCCATATAGGCATAACCTGAGAACATTAAGAAATCAACAGACCCAGCTCCCACAGAATCTGGATTCTTCTTTGCACCAGCACCTAACTTGAACGCTAGTAACCGCCAGCGGATAGCCAACTTAGCAACTTTCCATGCTTGCTGACGAACCGCTTTACTCTTGCCCGCAGCATTCCAAGGCATACATCCACGAGCGAAAGACAGCATCTCACCAGTAAATACATTAAGTTGGCTAAATCGATCAAATAGTACTTTACGTCCCAAGAGGTCTAGTGCCTGAATACCCGTTGTGCCTTCGTATAAAGTGGCAATACGGCTATCCCGGAGAATCTGCTCCATCCCCCATTCCTTGATATATCCGTGTCCGCCAAAAACTTGTACACCATGATTTGCCGCCTCAACACCCAGTTCAGTGATAAAGCCCTTTAAAATTGGAGTACAAAATCCAAGCCTACCTTCGGCTATCGCTTTCGCATCTTCTGTCGTTCCTCCTCGATAGACATCCGCAAACTGAGACGCATAGGTAACCATAGCTCTCCCACCCTCAGCAATCGCTCGTTGAGTGAGTAACATGCGACGAACATCTGGGTGCTCAACAATAGCATCTGCGGGACCATCAGGATTCTTAACGCCAGATATCGACCGCATTGCCAAACGTTCGCGTGCATAGGCAGATGCACCTTGGTAAGACCGATCAGCCGCAGATACGCCTTGGCTTGCAGTGCCAATACGAGCTACGTTCATGTAGGTAAACATTGCGTTTAGGCCATTATGTGGCTCGCCGATAAGAAAACTCTTAGCGCCATCAAAATTAAGCACAGCAGTACCATTACCATGTATTCCCATTTTATGTTCAATAGAACCGCACTTGACGCCGTTTCTTTCGCCAACGGAGCCATCTCCCCCAGGGAGAAATTTGGGTATTATAAACAATGAGAGACCTTTAGTACCTTTTGGTGCATCAGGAAGCTTTGCGAGCACAATATGAACAATATTTTCAGTCAAGTCATGTTCACCTGCACTAATGAATATTTTTGTTCCATGAACACTATAACTGCCGTCATCATTGGGTAGGGCCTTGGTCTTCATTTGCCCTAGGTCAGTTCCACAATGCGGTTCTGTCAGGCACATTGTGCCACTCCAAACGCCACTGATGAGTTTTGTCAAGTAGGTCTGCTTCTGTTCTTCTGTTCCGTGATCTTCCAACGTAGCAATGGCGCCTTCACTCAGACCCGGATACATTGCCCAAGCCCAATTTGCAGAGGTTATCATTTCTGTTACCGCCAAGCCTACAGACGATGGAAGTTGTTGACCTCCCATCTTTTCACTACCAGTTAGAGACGTCCACCCAGCTTCAATATATTTGTCATAAGCGGCCTTGAAGCCCGCTGGTGTTGTTACCACTCCATCGTCCCAACTGCAGCCCTCGTCTCCGGACTGGTAAAGTGGCGCCAATTCATTCTCACTAAATTTAGCACCCTCGGTAAAAATAGCTTCGATCATATCGGGGGTTGCCTGATCTCCTCCCTCAACTTGCTTGTATAATGTTTGCATGTCAAATACATCATCAAACAAAAACATTAGATCCTTAAGCGGAACCTTATAATTTGGCATGCTTTATGTCCTTGGTAATATAACCGTCTAGGTGAGCCTGCTGGCCCAATTTATTAAAAAGTGAAAATTGCAAATGGTCTTTCTGTCTATCTTGGTAAAACAAAACATCAGAGGGAAGAAATAATGGTCGATGAAAGTTTGCCTGTACTCGGTAACCTGCTTCTGGCAATTGGTCTTGCAACACCGCAAGACAGCGTGCCTTACTCCACATTCCATGGGCAATAGCATTTTTAAATCCAAACAACTTTGCACTCATCGCCGTTAAATGAATTGGATTATAGTCACCGGAAATTTGCGCGTAACGACGGCCTAGTCCGCTGTCTACAGACCACATCTGCGCAGTCCCTTGCTTACTAATACTTGCCGAAGGTTCACGTGGCTCAGTGGTTTTACACCGATACAGCATAGTTGAAGAACTTGACCAAACCAGCTCATGGTCCACGTTAACATGCATGTCTAGAGTCCACTCCACACCTCGAGATGTCACCCGACTTCCCGTCATGGCAGTGAACAAATCTAAGTTAGCATCCAACTCAAAGTCTTTATGCACAATTATTTCATTGTTGAGATGGACCTGCCCCATAGCTTTCATAGGGAACTTTGCATCCGTCATTATTTCCAGAGCTGTTGGGAAACCCAGCATACTAAGATAGGTGGCGGGCAACTTACTGGACTTATTAAAACCCATTAGGGTCTGATAAGCCGCTAAATGGGCTTTATCAATACGCAGATTTTTAACGCTGGTAGCCAAATTCGGGAGCACTTGGCCCACGCTAAAACTGTCTGACTTTATAACCGCCCTACCGAACAGGCCTACCATACTGGGCAGCCGATCCAACT
>JAQWYJ010000072.1 GCA_029254005.1 Porticoccaceae bacterium
CGTATGGAATCGAACACCTGGAAGATGTTTTACACACCCACCACGAATCAACACAACGCTGTGCTCTTGTAAGTTATGTCCTTCACCACCAATGTATGAAGTTACTTCATAGCCACTGGTTAAGCGAACACGACACACTTTACGAAGTGCAGAGTTTGGCTTCTTCGGAGTTGTTGTATAAACACGGGTACATACACCACGACGCTGCGGACAGGCCTGCAATGCTGGTACGTCACTTTTACTTACTTTGCGTTTTCTCGGCTTACGAACCAACTGGTTGATCGTTGCCATGCAATTTTCTCCAAATTAAAATGGTCTCTTAACAAGACCGGGTGTTCCTTGAGCATAGTGTCAAAATGGATAACTACACTCAAAAGGGAGCGGCATTTTAATGACCGCACTAGTGGGAGTCAAGTAACCATTACAATTGACGTAACAACTAAACAAAAAAATACTGTTCCGGCATACGCAATGGTTTCATCATCCCTTAATCTTCTAACATCTCAGCACTGAGCGCTTCACTCAATGCCGCTTCCACATCAGCTGCTGTCATCGCAAACTCAGTTTCTGTTTCACGATTCTTGCGACGCTGCGCATGGTAAGCCAAACCAGTACCCGCCGGAATCAAACGACCAACCACTACGTTCTCCTTCAGACCGCGCAGAGGGTCTGCCTTACCTGTTACTGCAGCCTCAGTCAGAACCCTTGTAGTCTCTTGGAAGGATGCTGCTGAAATGAAGCTTTCAGTGGCCAAAGACGCCTTGGTAATACCCAACAACTGACGCTCATATTTAGCCGGCTGAAGACCTTCTTGGCGCAAACGCTCATTTTCTTCTAACACGCGACGGTATTCTACCTGCTCACCACGAATCAGTGCTGAATCACCCATGTCGGTGATTTCAACCTTGCGTAGCATCTGGCGAGTAATAACTTCAATGTGTTTATCATTAATTTTTACACCTTGCAGACGATATACATCTTGAATTTCATTAACAATGTACTTTGCAAGCTCGCTTATACCTTTCAAGCGTAAAATATCATGAGGCGTTGGCGGTCCGTCAGAAATAACTTCTCCTTTCTCGACATGCTCTCCTTCAAACACACTCAAAGTACGCCACTTTGGAATAAGCTCTTCGTACTGCATTTTGCCATTTGGCAATGGCTGCCCATCATCTGGGGTAATAACAAGACGAAGTTTACCTTTGGTCTCTTTACCTAAGGTCACCGTACCGGTGATTTCAGCTAGAATTGCAGGATCCTTCGGCTTTCGCGCTTCAAACAAGTCAGCAACGCGTGGTAGACCACCGGTAATATCTTTTGTACCTCCAGCCTCTTGAGGAATACGCGCAATAATCTGGCCAATATCGATAGTATCACCATCAATGACGTTGATACTTGCATTCGCAGGCAAAGGGTAGTGCGCCGGTACAGTAGAGTTAGGGAATATTAACTCTTTACCTTTCTTATCTGTCAGCGAGATCATCGGCTTAAGCTCTTTACCAGCAGCGTTTCGATCGTTAGGGTCTATAACAGAAATACTGGTAAGACCAGTCATGTCATCCGTTTGCTGCCTCACACTCAACCCTTCCTCCATGCCAGAGAAAGCGACTTTACCAGCTACCTCAGTAACAATCGGATGTGTATGTGGATCCCATGTTGCAATAACATCACCCGCTGTAACATTAGCCCCGTCTGCTACTTTAATAAGCGCACCGTAGGGCAACTTGTAACGCTCGCGCTCACGACCGTTTTCATCAGCAATTGCTAATTCGCCTGAACGTGACACTGCCACTAAATGCTTATCTTTATTCTCTACCGTTTTCAGGTTAAGCAAGCGAATCACGCCATCTTGCTTGACCTTGACACTGTCCACCGCGGAGGCGCGAGATGCAGCACCACCAATATGGAACGTTCGCATAGTCAACTGAGTTCCCGGCTCACCAATAGACTGTGCCGCAATTACACCAACGGCCTCCCCTTGGTTTACACGATGACCACGAGCCAAGTCACGGCCATAACAAGCAGAACATATACCATGCCGCACTTCACAGGTAATAGGAGATCGGACTATAACTTCATCAATACTGAGTTTTTCAATCCTGACAACCCACTGCTCATCAATCATAGTACCTGCAGGGACGGCAATTTCATCACTACCAGGCTTATTCACATCCTTAGCAACGACTCGCCCTAGTATACGATCACCCAAAGAAGAAATAATGTCACCGCCTTCAATGACTGGCGCCATCAACAACCCTTCGGTAGTACCACAATCAACTTCAGTTACTACCACATCCTGAGAAACATCAACCAATCGACGCGTTAAATAACCCGAGTTGGCTGTTTTCAATGCAGTGTCAGCCAAACCTTTTCGCGCTCCATGCGTTGAAATAAAGTACTGCATCACTGTCAAACCCTCGCGAAAGTTCGCCGTAATGGGTGTTTCAATGATCGAACCGTCAGGTCTTGCCATCAATCCTCGCATACCTGCAAGCTGACGAATCTGAGCTGGAGAACCTCGAGCACCAGAGTCCGCCATAATGAAGACTGAGTTGAAGGAATCTTGCTCCTCAACCTCGCCATCACGATTAGTTACTTTCTCGGTACTAATACCCTTCATCATCGACTTGGCAACGCGGTCGTTAGCTTGAGACCAAATATCAATGACTTTGTTATATTTCTCTCCGTGGGTTACAAGACCGGAAGCAAACTGGCTCTCAATCTCACGAACCTGCTCTTCGGCACCAGAAATAATATCAATTTTATCTGTTGGAATAACGAAATCATTAACGCCAATAGAAGCACCTGATCGCGTAGAGAACTTAAATCCGGTATACATCAGTTGGTCAGCAAAAATAACAGTATCCTTCAGACCAACACGCCGATAGCACTCATTCAAAACAGCAGATATTGCCTTCTTAACCATAGGTCGGTTAACCAAGCTAAATGGTAAACCTTCAGGGACAGCCTCCCAAAGTAAAATACGACCAACTGTTGTTTCCACAATTTTTCGCTCTTCAAGACGCTCGTCGGTTACTTCATCAATTGTGACTTCGTTGATTCGCACTTTGATTCTTGCTTGTAAGTCAACTTTGTCTGCATAGTATGCTCGAGATGCTTCTTTGCCATCGGCGAAGACCATGCCTTCACCTAGTGCATTTACTTTGTGACGCGTCATATAGTACAGGCCAAGAACAACGTCTTGGGACGGCACAATAATTGGCTCACCAGAAGCGGGGGAAAGAATATTGTTGGTGGACATCATTAGCGCACGGGATTCCATTTGCGCCTCGATGGTCAGGGGCACGTGTACCGCCATTTGGTCACCGTCAAAGTCAGCATTGAACGCAGCACAGACAAGTGGATGGAGTTGAATAGCCTTACCTTCAATAAGCACCGGCTCAAAAGCCTGGATTCCTAAACGGTGAAGCGTAGGCGCCCGATTCAAAAGGACTGGATGCTCACGGATGACATCGTCTAAAATATCCCAAACAACCGCTTCTTCACGCTCAACCATCTTTTTAGCAGCTTTAATCGTAGTGGCTAAACCACGTAGCTCAAGCTTACTGAAAATAAACGGCTTGAACAGCTCAAGAGCCATGCGCTTTGGCAGACCGCATTGATGTAATCGAAGTGTAGGACCACATACAATTACTGAACGTCCAGAGTAATCTACGCGCTTACCCAACAAATTCTGACGGAAACGACCTTGCTTGCCTTTAATCATATCCGCTAATGATTTCAGCGGCCGCTTGTTAGAACCAGTAATTGCACGACCGCGTCGACCATTATCAAGCAATGCATCAACCGACTCTTGCAACATCCGCTTTTCATTACGCACAATAATGTCAGGAGCACTCAACTCTAACAGGCGTTTTAAACGGTTGTTACGGTTAATCACCCGGCGGTATAGGTCATTTAGATCAGACGTAGCAAACCGTCCCCCATCAAGAGGTACTAACGGACGTAAATCTGGCGGCAATACTGGGAGTGCCTCCAGAACCATCCATTCAGGCTTGTTCCCAGAACCATGGAAAGCTTCAAGTAACTTCAAACGCTTCGAAAACTTTTTAATTTTAGTCTCAGACTTAGTATTCGGAATCTCCTCGCGAATTTCAGCGATCTCTTCTTCCATTACTATTTCTTTTAATAGAGCCTGAATAGCCTCAGCGCCCATAGTAGCAACGAATTCATCACCAAATTCTTCTAAGGACTCAAAGTACTCTTCATCGGTTAATAACTGACCTTTCTCCAATGTTGTTAAACCAGGATCAGTAACCACGTAAGATTCAAAATAAAGCACTCTCTCAATTTCACGTAGTGTCATGTCCAGCATGAGACCAATACGCGAAGGCAGTGATTTTAGAAACCAAATATGGGCCACTGGGCATGCCAACTCAATATGCCCCATCCGCTCACGACGAACTTTTGTTAGCGTGACCTCAACGCCACACTTTTCGCAGACAATACCGCGGTGCTTCATGCGCTTATACTTACCGCATAGGCACTCATAGTCTTTTACTGGACCAAAAATTTTGGCACAAAAAAGACCTTCACGCTCCGGCTTAAACGTACGATAGTTGATGGTCTCGGGTTTCTTGACCTCACCAAATGACCATGAACGAATCATTTCTGGTGACGCAAGACTAATCCGAATATTATCAAACTCGGTGTTTTGTTCTTTCTGCTTGAGTAGATTGACTAAGTCTTTCAAGGCTTTTCCTCCAGTAACTGGGTTTGCCGGGGGGATCAACCACCCCGACCATCAGTAAGCATACT
>JAQWYJ010000092.1 GCA_029254005.1 Porticoccaceae bacterium
CCACCCATGCCACCAAAAAAGCCCGTGGCAGTATTGGCTATTCCTTGGCCAATACACTCTCGATTACCCCGACCTCGTGTTTCAGTGATTTCATCGATCAATCTCAAGGTTAGCAACGACTCAATTAGACCAATCGCCGCTAAAATTATGGCATAGGGTAAAATAATCCAAAAAGTCTCAAGAGTGAAGGGTACCTCAGGAATGTGAAAACTTGGCAAACCACCACGGATTGATGCCACATCACCTACTACTTTAGTATCTAAATCCAACCCTAACACTAGCCCTGTAACCACGGCTATAGCAACCAAAGATGACGGCAAGGCTGTAGTAAAACGTGGTAGCGAGTGAATGATAATCATGGTCACAAGTACCAAGCTAATCAACATATAGAGTTGATCACCCTGAAGCCAAGCAACATCAACAATCGAGCCTTGCATGAAGGTACCGGCCAACCAACCAGGCTCGCCACTCTCTCCAAACTGACCTAATTGCGCCAAAAAAATAACGATAGCAAGTCCATTAACAAAGCCGAGCATTACCGGATATGGAACCATTCGAATAAATTTACCAAGCTTAAAAATACCTGCTGTGATCTGCATTAACCCCATTAGCACGACTGTTATAAATAAATATTCCACACCATGGTCAGCAACTAACGACACCATGACTACTGCTAAGGCGCCGGTGGCTCCGCTGATCATTCCGGGACGGCCGCCAATGCATGCGGTAATCAAACCAACCATAAAGGCTGCATATAGTCCTACTAGAGGATCGACCCCTGCCACAAATGCGAACGCTACGGCCTCAGGAACCAAAGCTAGCGCAACAGTAAGACCTGACAACAGATCATTTTTAAATGTGGCTACCTTATTAAATTGAATTTCAAACATTAACTCTTTCTCTTTGATTATTTGACTGATACTTAATTACTGCGGCCGCGATTGGAACTACCTCCAATCGGTCGCTCATGGCCTGTTTGCGCGTTGATTGCTGCGCGGCTTTTTGCATAGGGAGACTCCGTCTTGTCAGTTTTTGAACCTCCACGATTAGTGTCACTATTTTCAGAGGTATAACCACTTACATCGCGAGATTTTTTTGCCGTTTGATGACGTCCACCGCTTTTCGCTTTGTTACCAGGCTTAGGTCCCTGTCCAAAGGAAGAGCGTTTCTTCTTAACCGAAGAGTTATTGGTTGCTTTTGAATTGTTACGCAGGTTTGTGTCGCGATTCAATGGCTTGCGTGTTTTTTTTGCACGCACTGGACGGTTGAGAGTTGTTATCTTAACTGTTTGATCTGGCTCAAAACCTTCGACTTCTTTACGTGGTAAAACTTTTTGAATTAAACGTTCAATTCCCGATAATAAATCAACTTCATCAGCACTAACTAGAGAAATAGCCTCGCCAGTGGCCCCAGCTCGCCCCGTTCTGCCGATCCGGTGAACATAGTCTTCAGATACATTGGGTAAATCAAAATTCACTACCTGTGGCAATTGCTCTATGTCTAGACCTCTAGCTGCAATATCGGTAGCGACTAAGATTCGCACCTCACCAGCTTTAAATTCTGCAAGCGCTTTGGTCCGTGCTCCCTGGCTTTTGTTGCCATGAATTGCTGCTGCAACAATGCCCTGAGACTCAAGATGCTTAGTTAGTTTATTAGCGCCATGTTTGGTTTTAGTGAAGACCAAGGCTTGCCCCCAATTGCCTTGCTTAATCAACTGTGTCAACAGCGGAGCTTTTTGTTTCTTATCCACTGGGCATACCCACTGAGTAACCGAGGGCGCTGCGGCGTTGCGTGGACTTACCGAAATTTCAATAGGGTTGCGTACCAAGCCTTTTGCTAATTGACGAATATCATCACTAAAGGTAGCTGAGAACATTAGATTTTGTCGACGTTTTGGCAGCAAGGTTATAATGCGCGTAATGTCTCGAATAAAACCCATATCTAACATACGATCAGCCTCATCAAGTACTAATACCTCCAGATGATCAAACTTAACCGCATTTTGGCTATGTAAATCCATTAGGCGACCAGGAGTAGCGATGAGCACATCAACACCACGTCTTAATTTCATCATTTGAGGGTTAATTTTAACGCCACCAAAGACCACCGCTGAACTGAGAGACATGTGTTTACCGTAGTCTCTAACACTTTCACCGACCTGAGCGGCAAGTTCTCGGGTTGGTGTTAAAATCAGCGCTCGAGCTTGATTCGGTTGTACTCTGGGACCCATCGCCAAACGTTGCAGTATGGGGAGAGTAAATCCAGCAGTTTTACCAGTGCCCGTTTGGGCGGCAGCCATAACATCACGTCCTTCTAGGACCGCAGGTATTGCTTTGGCTTGAATGGGTGAGGGAGTGTCATAGCCTTGATTAGTAATAGCTTTTAAAAGAGGCGCTGAAAGGCCCAGTTCATTGAATTTCATAGTGATATCTTTAGTTCGTCGCGTACCTAGGACCTGGGTAGCAACTTATCATTGGATTCTTGGAAGGCCCTTGAATGGCGCGCACCTTACAGATTATCAAGCTAAAAAGCTACTCTAAGCGAACAAAATCGCCCACATAACGACACATTAACCCTGAGCAATGACTCCATAGG
>JAQWYJ010000109.1 GCA_029254005.1 Porticoccaceae bacterium
TACATTGTTGGTGCACGGTATAGGATTACCACCGGTTATTAAATTTGGTAGTGAAGAGATTAAGCAAATGGTAGCTCCTCCTGTACTGGCAGGAACCAAACGTATTTCATTAGCTATTACAGAACCTGGTGCCGGTTCTGATGTAGCTCATTTAAATACTACAGCACGGTTAGATAGCGATCATTATGTGGTCAGTGGATCTAAAACCTATATTACTGGTGGTATGAATGCGAATTGGTTTACCACCGCAGTTAGAACTGGAGGTGAGGGTTCTGCAGGTGTATCTACTCTGTTAATTCCAGCGGA
Source organism: Porticoccaceae bacterium (assembly GCA_029254005.1). Classification (GTDB taxonomy): domain Bacteria; phylum Pseudomonadota; class Gammaproteobacteria; order Pseudomonadales; family Porticoccaceae; genus HTCC2207. The sequence goes on from JAQWYJ010000109.1 coordinate 307, forward strand.
TGCTGAAGGTGTCTCTCGAACAGCATTGGATAAAAAGCAAGGTTGGTGGTGTTCAGATACAGCAACGATTTACTTTGACAACGTACGCGTTCCAGTAGGTAATCTGATTGGTCAAGAAAATAGAGGCTTCAGTGTCATAATGAACAACTTCAATGCCGAACGTTTAGCGATGTCTGCTGCAATGGAGGGTTTTTCTCGTGTTTGCCTAGAAGACGCGGTAGCCTGGGCCTCACAACGTAAAACCTTTGGTAAGCGATTGGCCGACCATCAGGTGATTCGTCATAAAATTGCAGACATGAAAATGCGTATTAATGCGACCCAAGCCTATCTTCAAATAGTCTGTCAGCAGGTTCAGAACGGTGCTGCAAGCGCTGGAGATATAGCAATGCTAAAAGTACAAAGTAGTCAGACAATGGAATTTTGTGCCCGAGAAGCTATGCAAATTCTAGGCGGTATAGGCTATATGCGAGGTAGCAGGGTAGAGCGAATTTACAGAGAAGTAAGAGTTAATGCTATTGGTGGTGGGTCTGAAGAAATTATGCGTGATTTAGCCGCACGACAATTTGGGCTTTGATCATGGATTCACCTATTAGAACAAGTAAACCGACGCTTTGGCATTGTCACAACTCACGCTCATTGCGTGCGCTCTGGGCCATGGAGGAACTGGATCTGGATTATGATGTTGTGGAATTACCTTTTCCTCCGCGCTTTTTGCAAAAAGAGTTTTTGGGTCTTAATTCTCTTGGTACCGTACCTTATTTTATTGATGGTGATACGCATATGACTGAGTCATCGGGTATTTGCCATTACTTGGTGGAGCGCTATCGGCGCTATGACTTTGGTTTAAAGGCCGACCATCCTGAGTTTGGTGACTACCTAAATTGGCTCTATCATAGTGATGCCACTCTGACATTTCCCCAAACGGTTGTTTTGCGCTATACCTTACTTGAACCAGAAGAGCGAAGATTGCCTCAGGCGGCAAAAGATTATGGTGACTGGTATATTGCACGGTTACGCAGACTAAACGCCCATATGAAAGGCCGAGAATATCTTTGCGATGAGCGTTTCACCATGGCTGATATCGCTATAGGCTACGCCCTATTACTTGGTGAATTACAGGGCTTTTCGGCGCGTTATACATCTGAAGTTACAGGTTATCTTACACGTCTTAAATCGCGTCCGGCTTTTATTAGAGCACAGGCTATAGGCGGTGAAAACAGCAACTTTAAGAAGCTAAAATAGTTTAAAAAAGCAGTAGTTCATTAAAAAAGCAATTCACCAGAGCAGTCTCACTTAGTGATCTGGGCTCTAGGTTGGGAATGTTGACGGAGATTTACTATGATTTTTACCCCAGAGCATGACGCCATTCGTAATACCATTGCGCAATTTGTCGACAAAGAGATCAATCCTTTTGCTGACCAATGGGAAGAAGAAGGTATATTTCCTGCACACGAACTGTTCAAAAAAATGGGTGATTTAGGCTTGTTAGGGATTGCCAGACCAGTTGAATTTGGTGGTATGGGGCTAGATTATAGCTATGAGGTTGTATTTTCTGAAGAGCTTGGTCGTATTCGTGCCGCTGGGGTAGGAATGGCTATCGGTGTGCAAACCGATATGGCAACACCTGCGTTGGCAAACCACGGTAGTGATCAATTGCGCCAGGAATTTTTAGTCCCTGCTATTGCTGGCGATATGATTTGCTCTATCGCAGTCTCTGAGCCTCATGCGGGCTCAGATGTTTCGGCTATTAAAACGACCGCGGTTAAGGACGGAGATGATTATATTATCAACGGCACTAAGATGTGGATCACAAATTCGACTCAAGCAGATTTTATCTGTCTGTTGGTTAATACCAGTGATAATGGCCCCCATGCAAATAAATCGTTGATTGTTGTACCGATGAATTTGCCGGGTATTTCTTTATCTGAAAAACTCAATAAGTTAGGCATGCGCTCCTCAGATACCGCGCAAATATTTTTTGATGATGTACGCGTACCAAGGCGCTACTTGATCGGTGAGGAGGGTGCAGGGTTTCGCTATCAAATGGAGCAATTCCAGGAAGAGCGTTTGTATGCGGCCGCCGGTAATTTAAAAATGATGGAGTTTGTTATCAATGACACCATTGAGTACACCCGTCAACGCAAAGCCTTTGGTAAGTCGATTCTTGATAATCAGGTGGTGCACTTTCGCTTGGCCGAGCTGCAAACGGAGATAGAATGTTTACGAGCATTAACGTATGACGCTGTGGAGGGATATATTAATGGTCAAGATGTAACGCTTAAAGCGTCCATGGCTAAATTAAAAACCGGCCGACTATCGCGCGAGGTTACCGATAGTTGCTTACAGTATTGGGGTGGTATGGGCTTTATGTGGGATAGCTCTGTGGCAAGAGCATACCGAGACGGGCGCTTGGCTTCTATCGGTGGCGGAGCAGATGAAGTAATGCTCGGCATTATTAGTAAGCATATGGGCATCATGCCAAAGCGCGGGTAAAGAAGCCTTGTAATTAATTCTCAAGGCTTCTGATGTGACCGTATATTGAGCTAAGACAGTATAGGACCTAGTTTCATAGCAATACCCATATCACCTTGGATTTTGAGTTTTCCTGACATAAAAGCAGAGGTGCCATCAAGTTTACCTTCGGCCATTTCCATGAAATTATCTATGCTGATGACCATAGTGCATTGAGCATCACCATCATCGTTGCTTACCGTGTTAGGTACAGTGGTAGCGTCTAGCAACATAATACCGTCATCGCCAAAATCAAACTTTAGCGTGGCGCCGAGACCACAATCTTCTCCTACTTTTTCTTTCAAGCCTGCTGTTACTGCTTCTAATGACATACTGAATTTCCTCTTATTAGTTATTAATATATTTCTAATTATTGGTTTGGTATGTTGTTAATACATGTGAAAAACATGTTCAACTGTAAAAATATGAGCGCGTAAAATCAAGTAATAAATATTTTTGATACGGCTAATAACCGCACGTGCCTCTGACTTGATAAGTACGTTGACAATTGCATGCATGCAGATCATTGTATGACCGAGTTTAATGATCCTGTATTTTTTTATTAAGGAATTACTCAATATCAATAATAAATAAATTGGCTTGCGAATTTTTGTGATATTGCTAATCAAGTAACTGTACAGATAACACGGCCAAGAACAAATTTAAGAAAAGAGGCGTAGATATGGATGCATCTAACCCGACAATTAGTGTCCGCCGCGGCGAAGAGATGGACCCGGGGCAGTTAGACGAAGTACTGAAAAAAGTAGTACCAGACTTACAGGGTCAGATAAATATCAAGCAGTTTCCTTCGGGAGCATCTAATTTAACCTACCTAATTACCTATGATAATCGAGAACTAGTACTACGCAGGCCACCGCTGGGGGCTAAGGCTGCCAGGGCGCATTCCATGATTCGTGAATATCGTGTGATCAGTGCTTTACAGAAGGAGTATCCGGCCGTTCCAAGAGGGTTGTTTTATACTGATGATGTGTCTCTTTTGGGTTCTGAGTTTTATCTTATGGAAAAAATTGATGGAGTTCTGGTGAAAGATAAAATCCCGATAGAGTGGGCTTTTACCAAGGGTGATCATCATTTATTTAGTCAAGTGATCTTCGATAAATTAATTGAGTTGCATCAAGTAGACATTGAGGCTGCGGGACTAACAGAATTTGGTACGCCCGAAGGTTATGTAACACGACAGATAGTTGGCTGGAATAAACGTTTTGTAAATGCCAAAACATCTGATGTCCCTGGATTTGATGATGTGCGAGAGTGGCTAGTTGCTAATATCCCGGATGCAAGCAATAACACCTTGTCTGCATCTCTACTTCATGGTGATTATCGTATCGATAATGTTATGCTCGATCCCAAAGACCCCTTCAAAGTCGTTGCCGTGTTGGATTGGGAGATGGCCGCTCTGGGAGATCCACTGATGGATTTGTCTAATGCGTTAGCTTATTGGGTGCATGACGATGATCCTATAGTGCTGAAAAGTATTTTAAAGCAACCATCAGATGCGCCGGGAATGATGCGGCGAGAGGATATTATTGCCCACTACGGGGATAGGACCGGTTCAGACACGTCTCGCTGGGATTTCTATGAAGTTTATGGCTACTGGCGCTTGATTGGTATTTTACAACAATTGTATTTTCGTTATGTTAACAAACAAACTCAAGATGTGCGGTTCGCAAACTACGGTCATGCTATCGCTGATCTTGGCAAGTATTGTCAGCAGTTAATTGCTAAATCCAGCCTGTAAAAAATAAATAGATAAAAATAAAGGGTTATTCTATGGAGAACGCTAAGCCCGCAAGGAATGCCACAGGGATACTTATTTTCTTGCTGGTTTTGAATATCATAAACATGATTGATCGCACCTTAATCACTAGTTTTGGATCATCCATTATCGCTGATCTTAATTTAAGTGACTCTCAGTTTGGGTTGCTTACAGGACCTGTATTTGTGTTTTTCTATTCGATAATGGGCTTATTTATGGGAGCGCTGGCGGACCGAGTGCATCGGCCACGACTTATAGCGGCAGGTCTTATCCTCTGGAGTGTACTGACAGCACTGTCAGGAATGGCCAAAAACTTTATGCAAATTGGCCTTTCTCGACTGTTTATAGGTGTTGGAGAGTCAGTCATGGCGCCCTCAGCTATTTCAATGATTGCTGATCTTTTCCCAAAAGCAAAAAGAGGTACCGCCACAGGTATCTACTATCTCGGAGTTCCTCTGGGTGCCGGAGGAAGTTTCATTGTGGCGGGTATTTTGGGCCCTATGATTGGTTGGCGAAATTGCTTTTTTGTGTTGGGTATAACTGGGCTGATTTTGGCCTTGGGACTATTGTTTTTGAAGGATCCAAAACGCGGTGCCATGGAGGAGCAGAGTGTCGTAAAGGATGAAGAAAATCAGGCAGACTTAATGACGGGTAATTGGCGGAACGTTATTTCTGAAATGGTTGCTGTAATTAAATCAACTCCGGCCCTTGTATGGACGATGGTTGGCGCTGTTTTTTTACATATTCCACTGGGCGCTGGCCAGTTTGCTATCGTTTGGTTGGAGCGAGAGCGGGGTTTTGGTATAGGTGAAATCAGTGCGACTTATGGGCTTGTCTATATTATATTTGGTACCGCAGGAACTTTTCTAGGAGGTATGCTAAGTGACTGGTATCAGAAACGCTATAGCGGGGGAAGAGTCAGATTTCTTGCATACTTGATGTTGTCTATGATCCCCCTGTTAATTTTCTTTCGATTTGCTTCGCCCTCATCTCCATTGTTTTACATAGGCATGGCAGCCGGGATGTTTAGTGTCAGTTCTTTTTACGGCCCAGCATTCTCAACGGTACAAGATTTGACACCAGTGCGTTTGCGCGGTGTGATGACCGGACTATTGTTAGTGGCTTGCAATCTTCTTGGGCTTGGGATTGGTGCTCTAATGACGGGTATTCTCAGCGATGTATTTTCAGTAAACGGTGTTTTCGAACCTCTAACTAAAGCACTTTTGACTGCAGATATGCTCTCCTTGGGGGCGTCAGCTAGCTTTATTGCTGCATCTATTCATATTGAAAGGACTAGGTTGAAAGGTTAAAAATACAGCTCGTGCGGTGTAAAATTTTGGCATCAGGTCTTATGTTAGTGGCATAGAATCCGAAGATTAAATCACCGTAGCAACGTAGTATACAACCTCCTTAGTTTTGTCATTCGGTATCTATCAGGGAGTCTTTAGCATGAGTATTAAAAGCTTACGTATAGG
>JAQWYJ010000126.1 GCA_029254005.1 Porticoccaceae bacterium
CATCGTAACTCATATCAATACCAAGGGAATTGCACAAAGCCTCACAATCCTGAAAATTATTGATGTGAAAAGAAATGTGAGAAAACCCAGACTTGTCTTCATTATCCAAATTTGGGTTCTCGTACAAAGCCAATTTTGCCGTTGCGCTACCAATAATTCGACCTTTTGAGTCGGGCATATCCTCCAATAGCACAAATCCCAGCAACGAAGAGTAAAAATCACAGGATTCCTTGAGATTTCGCACTTGCAAATTAATGTGATCTATTCCGCTCACGATTAGCATTTTTGTTCTCCCTGAAACAACCATCTGCGAGAGTAAGATGACTAAAATGACCCATAATGTTTCAAATCAACATACAGCAAAAAAACCACAGTGACCAGCGCGGACCGCCACTATTCTGAGGATAGCAATTTGACAGATAACCTAATTTATTTAGACTGTAACCGTGAAATTGCACAACTGTGCGGTCAAAAACAGACAACGTGATGTCGGCGTTGCCACAAAAAAGGAAAGGAATCCATGGTTAAAATACAACGCAAAAATTCACGTTCAACCAAGAACTACCACCAAAACCTTTCACCACGATCAAAGACTCGATTTTAACCATTGAGTCTGAGCTAATCAGCGGTGCTGGTCCGCGTCATAACCAAAGGAGCCTGCCATGTTATTCGCAACAAATCGTATACCCACTCAATCACCCAAATCTAAAAAAGGCAGGAAAATCAGTTTCTCCCTGCAGAACACTGGCGTCAGTCAAGACATGTATTTTTGTCGCAGAGACGGTGTGGACGACTATGTGGAAATCTGTAGCCAAGCCTTCTTTCAAACCCTGAAAGATTTGAGTGAAGACACGCAGATATTGTTTTACATCCATGGCTTTAATAACACAGGGGAGAGAGAAATTTTCCCTAACGCAGAGGTCTTGCAGGACATGTTTGACGAGATAAGTCTCAGGTTAGTTCATATAGTGCCCCTTATGTGGCCCTGCGATGACGACTCTACAGTGGCTTTCATCGACGATTATTGGGACGACCAACGCGCCTCCAGAGCCAGTGGTGAGTCATTCGCCCGCATGCTTGGCCTGTTTGATAAGTGGCGAAAACAAGAAGCCGAGAAGCCCAATCCCTGCATTCGTCGCATCAACGTATTAGCTCATTCCATGGGCAATCGCGTGCTGCGCAATGGCCTACGTACATGGGCAAAAGACAATCATGGCGGCAAAGTACCCCAGCTTTTTCGCAATGTATTTATGGCTGCGGCAGACGTGGTTAATCAGACCTTGGAGCGCGAAGAGAAAGGCGCTTGCATTGTAAACTCAGCCAGAAATGTAGTGGTGTATTACGCCAATGATGATCTAGCCATGCCCGCCAGCAAACTGGCGAATCTAAAAAATTTGACTGTCTCTCGTCGTCTGGGAATGACCGGGCCAGAATCCATGTCTGAGCGAAAGTTAGACCGTAATGTTTATGAAGTGGACTGTGATGACTTCAACAACAGCTGGGGAGACATAAAAGGTCATACTTATTTTTTGCGCAATAGCCAAGGTACCATCAGCCCGGTGATACACCACATGAGAGATGCCATTCTCAACGGCCGAGTGAGTCCATCGGAAAGGAGCTACAGATTGGTTAAACCAACCTCGCAAATTTAGCGTCACAGAACTGTCTCCTATCAGTGATCTTGCTCAAACATAAAAGACGATATAGCATAAAGTCTTTAGGCTAACTAAAATAAGGGATCTCAAATGAACTTATATCTCCGCAAAACGAACGCGGCATCTACAAAACTGGTGCAAACACTCGCTCTGGCGCTGCTGCTGTTTTCCGGTATCAGTTCAGCCAGCCTGCTAATGAAACCCATTAATGATAGCGACCTCGAGTACAACCATACCATGCTCACGGGAAACTATATTGACTCAGTCACTACGCCAGAGGAAATTTTGGGCTTTCCGGTGGGCCAGCGAATCGCTGAGCCGTATCAGATTGAAGAGGCGATTGACATCTGGTCTGGTCAGAGTAATCGAATCAAAGTAATCGAATACGCGCGCAGTCATGAAGATCGTCCTCTTTTTGCAGTTTTCATATCAAGCCCCTCAAACCTAGCTCGGTTAGATGACCTTGAAAGCCAGATTAATCGCCTCGCCGATCCAAGAAACTTGAATGAGAAAGAGGCCCAAGCAATCATTAATCAGCTGCCTGCGGTGGCATGGATGGCCTACTCCATCCACGGTAACGAAACATCTGGAGCCGACGCAGCCATTGCTGCTATTTATCATTTGGCCGCTTCAGAGGAGCCGTCAATAGCCGAACTATTAGACAATATGGTGGTGGTGATTGATCCTTTAATGAATCCAGATGGCAGAGATCGTTTTGCTAAATCACTCGAGCAATACAGAGGCACAGCACCCAATGTTGATGATCAATCGCTATTGCACCGAGGAGATTGGCCCTCCGGTCGCACCAATCACTATTTCTTTGATCTAAATCGCGATTTCTTTTATCTAACACAGCCGGAAACACGTGGCCGTGTTGAGTTAATCAATCGCTGGCGACCACAACTAATGATTGATGGTCATGAGATGGGACCACAAGATACTTACCTTATGGGCCCGCCGCGGCAACCTCTGAATGATAATATTGCACCAAGTCTACAAAAGTGGGGCGAAATATTTGCCGAGGATCAGGCCGGCGCCTTTGATAAAAAAGGCTGGCGTTACTACACTGGCGAATGGTTTGAAAACTGGTATCCCGGTTACTCTAATTACGCTGAATACCGAGGTAGTCTGCATATTCTCTATGAGCAGTCGCGTATGGCTGAAGATGGTGTGCGGCGTCCAGAGGGAACCATTCAAACCTACATGGAATCAGTCCATCATCAGTTTGTTAGCACCATGGCTAATCTCACCTCACTAGCAACCCATAGCAAAGCAATGTATGCCGACTATTGGCAGTCTCGCAAACAAAATATCGCTAGCTTCGGTAAATTTGCTAACCGCAGCTATGTGATTCTGGCCAATGATAATCATGGTCGAATCGAAACTTTGGTGGATAGACTGCTAGCGCAAAATATTGAAGTTTATATGGCAACAAAAGACATTCAAGTAAAAAATGCCTCCAACCAAATGGGTGAAACTCTGAATAATACCCTAGTCACAGCAGGCAGCTTGGTGATTCCCAACCGCCAGCCCGAGGCACCGCTGGTTGCTGCGATCCTTGAATTTGATGCTAAAGTCAAACGAGAAGTACTGGTAGAAGAGAGACAAAGGAATTTGCGCGATGGCTCCTCAGTGATGTATGACACAACTGCTTGGAATCTTACCATGATGTATGGATTACCCGCTATTACCGTACCCTTCAATATGACCAAGGATTTGATGCCTTATGAGGCACCAAAAGAGCCTATAAATTCCCTAGATAGCAGCGCCATTATGTGGAGTGTTGATGGCGCTGATGACCGATCGGTAGCCTTTGCAGCGCGACTCATGGAGCAAGATATCAAGGTGAGGATCGTGGATAAGTCGGCGGAGTTTAGCAATCAGAAATTAAACCGCGGGTCGGTGGTGATAACGGTTACCGATAACCCAAACAAAGCAATGCTTGTGGATCAAATAAAAGCGACGGCAGATGAGCTAGCTATTGAAGTCAAATCTCTCTCCGAAGGGTTGGGCGATAGAGATCTACCCGATTGGGGTGGCCAACACTTTAGACTGCTCTCAAAGCCACAGTTAGCGATTATTAGTCACGGGGCTTTTAGTAGCTATGATGTTGGCGCAACTTGGTGGAGCATAGATCACAACCTAGGCATTCGCCACAGCCAAATTGACCAAGCGGCACTAACACGCAATGACTTGCGACGTTACAACACCCTGTTAATGCCAACCAATTATGGGCAACTGAACAAAAGCCAGCTAAGTGCGTTAAAAGTTTGGGTTCAACAGGGGGGGACACTGATTGCCCATGCGCAAAGTGCCGGCTCCCTTGCTACCAAGGATGGCCTCGGCAGTGTCCGACAGATTGGCGATACATTTGAAAAAAGTGCTGATTATGACATCTCACTGCAACGAGAATGGCTGTCACTACAAGATAATGTCGAAATGAAAGACGTCATGCAACACACACTTAATACTGAGGTAGCCTATCCTTGGAGTGACACACCAAAGCCTCTGAGTAAAGACCAGTTAAAAAAACGCGACCAGTGGCAGAAACGCTTTATGCCCTCAGGCGCCATTGTTGCCGGAAGAACTGATCAACAGCATTGGCTGACCTTTGGCGTCGACGAAACCTTACCCCTTCTCTACGGCGATCAGCCGGTGTTAATGTCTGATGATAAATCAGAAGCGGTGGTGCGAATTGGTGTGATAAGTCCAGACGACTCATCCTCGGCTGAACAAGCTAGCAATGCGTTTGGCTGGTCTACTATTCCTACAGGTCACAAACTCACTGTGCGCATGAGCGGCCTACTTTGGCCAGAAGCGGCACAGAGAGTAGCCAACTCTGCCTATCTCACTCGCGAGCGCCTCGGTAGAGGACAGATTATTCTGTTCTCTGGAGAACCTAACTTTCGCGGATCTACCAGAGGCGCAAATAGACTGTTGCTCAACGCAATAGTCTATGGTGCAGGCCTCGGTACCTCAGCAAAAGTCGAGCTGTAGCTCATGTCAGGGGGAAATAAAAGCCTGTCAGCAAACTCAGATCTGTTAACTGATATAACCGATTGAGGATAGCAGCCGCACGTTTTGTTTTAGGAGATAGTACAGAATCATGGAGACCATTGTGATGAAAAAATCTCTCTGGTGCTTAGCGATTGGTATGATACTTTGTTCCAGTTCACTGTTGGCACAGGACCACTGGCCAACTACAGATTGGCATGTGGCAGCGCCTGACGACGTGGGTCTTGATGCCGCGGTATTATCTGCTTTCGACGCGGATATTAGTCGAAGACAATACGGTTATGTCGATTCCATGTTGGTGGTCCGTCATGGAAAACTCGCCTATGAGCGCTATTACACACACGATTACAACCGTGTTTATCAGAAAGAAGCCACCACACCGGGTCCTCTAGTTGTTCGCCACCCCACTGGCCCCTACAACTACTTTAATGCATGGTGGCACCCCTATCTGAAAAAGGGAAATCTCCACTCGATACAATCAGTCACCAAAAGTGTCGTTGCTGCTATAGTGGGTATCGCTGTAGGGCGAGGTGATTTCCCAGATCTCGATACACCAGTGCTTACATTTTTTGATACTGACACGATTGCGAACGTCGACGACAGCAAACGTCGCATGACCATTCGACATTTGCTGACAATGACGACCGGATTAGAGTGGAACGAAGATTATCCCTACTCAGATCCGAGGAACAGCTTTGCCATCATGGCTCTGGATCCAAACTGGGTGAAGTTTACACTGGATCAGCCCATGGCATTAGAGCCTGGTGAGGCTTTTCAGTATAACAGTGGTGCCACCCTTATCCTCGGCGACGTGTTTACCAAAGCTACCGGCATGGACCTAGAAGAATATGCCGTGCGACATCTTTTTACCCCGCTGGGAATTGACAACTTTTTCTGGAAACGCACACCCTTTGGTTTAACCGACGCTCAAGAAGGTCTATTTCTTACATCCCGTGACATGGCAAAAATTGCCTATCTTTTTTTACGCAAAGGAAAATGGCAGGAAAAATCCATTGTGCCCAGCACCTGGATAGACACCTCGGTATCACCTCTTGTTTCAGCATCAGAAGATGGAACCTGGGAGTATGGCTACAAATGGTGGCTAATACATTATCAATATAGGGGCGAACAGCGTGTTGCCTTCGCTGGCCTCGGCTTTGGGGGACAGCATCTCATTGTTATACCTGAACTTGACATGGTGCTTGTTTTTACGGGCTGGAACATACGTTCTAAAGGGCCGAGATTGACCTCAACAGAGGCCATTAAACGTGTTCTCGAAGCTGTGATAGCACCAACGTGAGACTGATGTGTGATAGAGGATCAGTATTGTGATCAAAGAACAAATACTTCTCGTTTATGATCGCGAATGTCCCGCTTGTAATGCCTACTGCCAGATGGTCAATATTCGCGCTAGTGTGGGTGATTTGTGCATTGTAAATGCCCGAGAAAACAGCGCCGTCATGGAAGAAATAACCTCGCAAGGCCTGGACATTGATCAGGGCATGGTAGTAAAAATGGGTGGGCAACTCTACTATGGCGCCGATGCAATTCACGCGCTGGCCCTCATAGGCAGTCGATTTGGCGTACTCAATCGACTCAATTACTGGATGTTTAAATCAAAAGCCGCATCATCAGTGCTTTATCCCATGCTTAAATTTTGCAGAAATCTGCTGTTAAAACTATTGGGAAAAACCAAGATCAATAACCTCAATACCGAATTCAACGACAAGTTTTAGTTGCTTTCCGAACACCGCTTATCTGCTCAAAAAACAGTAAAATAGTCCTTTGATTTGTCAGTTGATAGCCTGATTAACTCTGCTAGAACTGGCGGTACCAATATGACTTAGACCGACGCCCGATGTATATCTAGCATCATCCGACACATTTAGGGAAGATCCGCAATCTCTCCATGTGGTTTCCAGACCATCTGCTAGCGCAAGCAATACAAAGACTTTTGCGGTAACAAAATATCTGTGATACGCCCTTCCACAACCAACTTGGTTTTTCTATATCACAGACTAATGGAACTATACATTCACACAAGAGTCTATTCGTTTAGATATAAAAATACCTCTTAAAACTTAACCAGGGCATATTAATGAATAAACCAGCAGTCGTAGCAATTTTAGTAGCAACCTCAGCATTTACCACAGTGACTCTAGCAGGTGAGCGTGAAGGAGGCTGGGTTGCGGGAACGGGCTATACCTCTTTTTCAGAGAGCGAAGATAATGTTGATATAAGCGTTAGCGCACTATGGGGCTCTCTTGGGTATCAAATAAAAACAACCGACAATTTTTATTTAACACCCGAAGTGAAAATTGGCATGGGAATAGGCAGCGATACTATTATGGTGGACTCTACTTCAGTTGATGTAGAGCTCGACAGTTATGTAGCGGCATCGCTTCGAGGAGAATATGATTTTCAAAATGGAGCCTACCTTTTTGTGGCGCCAACTTATGCCAAAGGCGACTTTAATGTCAACGTAGGGTCTGACTTTGCAGAGAGTAGTTCATGGGAATTTGGAGCAGGAATCGGGGCCGGTTATAACTTTAGCGCGGGCAAAAAAGTGGAGGTTGCTTATGAGTCTTTCGACGGAACAGATATGATTAGCCTCGCCGTAAAATTTGATTTTTAAATCATTTCTTGGGCGCTACGCAGCTTTTAGTGGGCGCCCAATTCTTCACCCTTTTTACTGCGCCGTGGACGTTTGTTTAAGGAGAGCCAAGAATAAAACTGAAACAGAATGGAAGCAACGCAATCAACAATTATTTTTACCTCTAAATTCTATCCAGATATACTGATCAAACGCATAATGTTTTGCTGTGCTCTATCCGGTACAATATTAGCGTTATGTTTAGAGAACTTAGACAACGATAATGTTGCTCGGACATTGGCTTGGTGGACATTGCAAAGCCAGCAGTAAGTCCCTGAGCACGTCTGGTGACAAATTTTCATAGCAACCTTTCAATAGAACAATTCACTGTTTTAAAGCAACGTTTTAAAGCAACGTTTTAAAGCAATGGTTTAAAGCACTTTTTTAAAACAATGGTTTAGGGAGAATTAAGATGCGCTTATTGTTACGCGCCACGGTAGTAGCGGTGGTCCTATTGTTTATTACAGTTATTGTGATATGGCTGGCACTGCCTCACATGACTGACCGTAAGGTATCAGGTGAGCTAGCATTGCCAATACTCGACGAACCCGTTAGCGTGGTTCGGGATGCCAATGGGATGCCCTATATCTATGCAGAATCTCTTGATGATGCGTTTCGCGCACAGGGATTTGTGGCCGGTCAGGATCGGTTATTTCAACTGGAAGTCGCCAAGCGCGCTGCCACCGGTCGGCTGGCAGAGGTACTCGGAGCGGGTCCCGATGACGTCATTCTTGACCTAGACAAAGAAGCAAGGGTTGTTGGGTTTGAGCGGATCGCGCGGCAACAACTCCAGATATTAACGCCGGTGAGTCACCGTCAGTTATCGCTTTATCTCGAAGGACTCAATACTTACATTACAACTCGTGAAAGTACTCACCCACTGGAATTTTCACTGGCAGGATTTTCACCGGAGCCCTGGTCAGAGGCAGAGCTGTTGGCCATAGCTTTTTACTTGGGCTGGGGTAGCTCGGGCAATATGAATGCGGAACTCGTTGCCTTTGAGGTGATTAGAGAGATCGGAGCAGCCGCCTTTGCAGAGATCGCGCCTCTGGCCATCAATCCCGACGATGTCGATGTATCTCAGGTGAACGGCATCGCGACTGTGGCTCCGCATGAAATGTCCATGAACATCGCATCACCCGCTGCTTGGACGCGAGGCGGTTGGCGTCAGCTGGGGGTTGGAGGTAGTAACAATTGGGCGATCAGTGGCGAGAAAGCGGGCATGACAGCAGCAGTTGTCACCAACGATCCTCATCTCGATAGTCGTTCACTGCCGGGTCCTTGGCATCCGGTAGGTATCATTACGCCTGAAGTGCGAGTCGTTGGAGTGACCGCGGGCTTGCCAGGCGTTGTCATTGGTCGTAATGAGCACGTAGCATTTGGCGTGACCAACGCCTATGCCGATACGGTGGATTTATATATAGAGCGCCTCGATCCAGATCGATCAGACCATTATCTCGAAGGTAAGGTATCTATTCCCTTCGATGTTATTACTGAGCGCATTCGGGTCAGCGATCCGGCAAGCGAGAAGGGCTATCGCGACGTCACGCTGGATATTCGCTTTACCCGACGCGGCCCTGTCATTACTGATCATCGAGAAGAACTGGGTGATGAGGCTGTGCTGTCTTTGCGCTGGGCATCCGCTGAATATCTGGGTGATACGCTGGGACTAGACACGCTAATGCTCGCATCAAATGTCGATGAAGCTCTGGAATCAGTGTCGAACACTAACATCGTTTCCCTGAACTTTGTCGTCGGTGATACATCGGGCCGCGTTGCGCGCCATGCGAGCGGTGTTGCACCAAAGCGGTTGTCCGGTGATGGCATGGTGCCCTTTCTGGTGACTGACGGTGTGGATAATTGGGGCGGACGAATCCCAGCTGTGAATATGCCGGGAGAGGTAGATCCCAAACATGGCTGGACCGGATCGGCAAATCATATGACGGCACCTGCCGACTATCCATGGGTTTACACCACCTATGCATCTCCTACCTATCGTTATCAGCGAATCAAAGAACTGTTATCTGCACCAAGGGTTACTGCTGAAGAGGTTTGGACAGCACAATACGACACACTGAATCTGTTCGCGCGGGACATAGCGCCTATTTTGGCTGATGCCCTCAATACCGCTGACGAGGCCTCGTTAAATAGGGTGGGAGCAATACTCAGTGAATGGGATTACCGGGATGATGCGCAACTTATAGCGCCGACATTATTTCAAGAAGTGATACGCCAGTTGGCGAAAGCTACTTTTATCGATGAGATGGGTGAAGAGATCAGTGCTGCATACCTTTCCAACTGGTACGTCTGGCAACAACGATTTGATGCCATGCTCCAGGAGGGCAATTCACGCTGGTTCGATGATCAGCGCACCGATGCAGTGGAAAATCTCACCACCTTGATTCGGCACGCAACGGCCTCAGCACTGACACGCCTGACCACCGAGTACGGTGAGGACAGAACCAATTGGCAGTGGGGGGAGGTGCACCGTATTGAATTCGTGGGGCCACTGCGTCTAAAGGGTTGGCTCGGCGAACTGACGGGTAACCGAAGTGTGGCTATGTCGGGCTCAGGCGAGACTCTGCTCCGTGCGCTATACCCACAGGATCAGCCCTTCGACTCGAAGTGGTTTGCTTCGCTGAGAATGACCGCTGACCTCAACGATTCCCATAAAGTCAGAGCGGTATTGCCCGGTGGCTCGGTGGGGCGAACCTTTAACCCTCATCTCGCTGATCAAACCTCAGACTGGATGGATCCGAAGGCTCGCCAATACTGGTGGTTTAGCGATGAGGCTATTGAGGCCAATACAGTCTCCCGTTTAATCTTACTGCCCGATCAATGACGGCATTTCGATTTAAACAAAAAACCTGATAAAACCGGCTTTCTTTCACGGGTAAACGCTGAAATGTACTCAACAAGGTGCACAAAAATATACTGTGCATGTATTTAGTATATTTAACTCATTGACAAATTTTGTGTGCACTTTAAGATGTTTGTACTCGCATTTACATTATTCTGTTTGCTAAATTGCTATAAAAATCAGTCAGTTGATTAAAAGTATGGAAGATTAAGGCGCACGCGCACTTTGTTTTGGAAAGGAGTCCAAGAATCATGAATCAAACCAAACCAAGCACTTATCCCTACTTTCCTAAAACAGTGAAAGCAAGTAAATGCGCAATATACAAATGTTAGCCACACAAACCAATAGGGAGCTTCCATGCCAAAGGGACAAAGAATAATTGTATTTTTAGCTACGCTAGCAATACTTTTAGTTGGCTATTTCACGTTCAAAACACCCATTGATATCCTGAGCAACAAAGGGATAGTTATTATATCGGCACTAATAATGCTGTCTTTTACAACATTGTTAGCGGAACATTTCTTTACTCGACCGACAGACGTAGTTGCGTCAGCAGTATCCATTTTATTGCTCCTTTCCCCTATTCATTCCGAACTAAAAGATATGGGTTTATGGTATTGGATCTTCTGGGGTTACAGTGCGGTGTTACTAATTGCATCTCTATTGGCCCTTTTGTTACTAAATCCAGAGAAGTCACCAGCAGACCCGATGAATAGGGCCTCAATGATATTGAAGACATTATCAGTACGCTTTGGCAACGGACGATTCTTGTGGTTTGTCCTATTCG
>JAQWYJ010000127.1 GCA_029254005.1 Porticoccaceae bacterium
CATGGCAGGGTGGAGCAGATGGATGCGGCACACCGGTTGCACCTCACGATGGCTCTGCCCCCGCTAGCTTTTATTACGATGAATCGGCAGGGCAGTTAACCTTGACTGGAAAGGGCGCCCATTTAGGTTTGCCCAAGGCGGTAAATGGACAAGAACTGAGTTCTTCAAGTTCGGCGCCTGATTCTGTGACGTATGATGTGTTAACACTTTCAGCTGACGGCAGTTATATGTCAGTTACGGTTGAGACCGCGCCTGGTGTCTGGTGGTCATTTAATCTCGCTAAAGTACCTGTATCCGCGTTAGCAGGCTCTTGGGCTCTAGATGGTGAAGGAGCAGCTGGAGTGGGACCAACAGAAGGGAGCATGGAATGGTGGTCCGCAGATGCCTCCGTTGTTGCTGATCGCGCTTGTTGGTTTGACGATGCATTTGTATTTGGTGATGATGGTTCTTTCTCCAATGTAATGGGTGATGAAACTTGGGTAGAAGCCTGGCAGGGAGGCGCAGATTCTTGCGCGACCCCAGTAGCGCCTCACGATGGAAGTAGCGCAGGTAGCTTCAGCTATGACGAGACTGCAGGGACGATCACTATTAATGGAAGAGGTCTGTATCTAGGCTTGCCCAAGGCAGTAAATGGATCCGAACTGTCGTCTTCTGAGTCAGCTCCAGACTCTATTGTTTATAATGTTCTTACAGCAACCTCTGATGGGAAGTATTTGACAGTTTCAGTTGAAGCTGCCACGGGTGTATGGTGGACATTTAATTTGGCAAAAAATACGTCTGGTGGAAATGAGCCAGCTCCTCAGCCAGAACCAGAGCCAGAACCAGAACCAGTGAACGAACTTGGTACAGGTGATGATAACGTTCTGAATGTGGACGAGGTGATCGACTTCAACTCGACGATCGCTGACTATGGCCTCACTGATTTTGGGGGTAATGCTAGCCAATTAACCGTGGATCCAACTGATGCGTCTAACACCGTGTTGTGGATTACTAAAAATGCTGATCAGCCATGGGCTGGAACGACTATCGCTAAGGGTAATGTGGTTTACCCATTGACCGCCACGGAGCTTGGTATGAGTGTTCGTGTTTGGTCTCCGACAGCCGGTATTACCGTGAGGTTAAAGATCGAGGAATCTACCAACGGTGATAATTTTATTGAAGCCGATGTGGTTACCACCGTTGCAGAGGATTGGGAGACTTTGGTATTTGATTTCGGTTCTCCTGCAGGAGGCGAGTTTAGTGCTGATCATGTTTATGACACTCTGTCGATCTTTATGAACTTTAACGTTGTGGGTACTGGTGAAAGTTATTATGCCGATGACATTAAGTTCATTGGTGCCATTCCAGCTCCAGCTCCAGATGCAGGGTCTGAATTGGTCACAAATGGCGATTTTCAGTCAGGTATAACTGGTTGGGAAGGCGGTGCTGCAGCTGCAGATAACCTCACTTCTTATTTTGCTGTTGCTGAAACTACGTCTGCAGAAGTGTACGAAGTTAACCTAAGTCAGACGATGACGTTGGTGCCGGATACTCAATATACAGTTTCATTCTCGGCTAAGTCTTCAATAGAGCGAACGATGATTGCCGGGCTTGGTTTGTATCATGATCCTTGGACCAATGTAGGAGAAGACGTATCACTGACAACTGAGTGGCAGACCTTTGAATTAGTTCAGGTCACTTCAAAAGACGGTGCAGGCTTTGGTGATGAGGAAAGTCGAATTTTATTCGATATGGGCGGAGCACAGGGCGGTCAGGTATGGATTGATAACGTAAGTGTTACCAATGCAGACGGTGAAGAGCTGGTTAAAAATGGAGATTTCCAGTCCGGTATAACCGATTGGGAAGGTGGGGCTGCAGTTGCTGACAATTTGACATCTTATTTTGCAGTTGCCAATACAACCTCGGCGGAGGTCTACGAAGTCAATCTTAGTCAAACTATGACGTTGGTGCCAGATACTGAATATACTGTAGTATTCTCGGCCAAGTCTTCAATAGAGCGCACCATGATTGCTGGGCTTGGTTTGTATCATGATCCCTGGACCAATGTTGGCGAAGATGTCTCTCTTACTACGGAGTGGCAGACCTATGAGTTGGTCCAGACTACCACGAAAGACGGCGTTGGCTTTGGTGATGCTGAGAGTCGTATACTCTTCGATATGGGAGGTTCTCAAGGTGGTCAGGTATGGATCGATAATGTCAGTGTAAAATAGCCGAACGCTGATAAGTTCAAAAAAGCCGGGTATTCCCCGGCTTTTTTATTTCCTTTCTATTGATAGTATAAATTTCTCAGTTTTGCGAGGTTTGTCAATGCGCCGGGTCAAAACCTCCCCATTTAAGTGCTCTACCGCTATATCACAGAGTGCCCAAAATGGCGGTCTACCGGGGTCGGCAATGATAATTCTATTTACACCAGCGGACAGGCTTAGTTTAATAAAATCATAAAGTGGTTCCACAAGATCATCCCAGAAACAGATATCAGCGCCAATTATAGTGTCATAGGATTCTAGGTCAGTTACTTTTAGGCGGGCAAAGTCGCCGAGCTGAAAAGTAACGTCTGCATTGTTTTCTAACGCTTGTAGCCTCAAAAATGGCTCTACAGTGTCGTCAATATCCAGCGCGGTTACGTTTGCGGCATAATGTTTGGCAAGGTAAATGCCAGTTAATCCCCAACCGCAGCCTACCTCCAGAATAGTCGCCTCTAACTCTGGTGGATAAGTGCTCAGGTAGTCTATTAAAACGAAACTAGATCGCCATATTTTATTTCCATGAGCACTTTGCGCCGCGGAATGTCGTTTTAGTTTTCTTACTTCTGGGTGACTTGCCTTCAGCGCTGTCGTGTTGTGACAGATAATGGTGTGTTCGGAATTCGATTGATATTCTAAGGGTTTTGTTTTCATTGGTGTTCACGCTAGAGGGCGTATTACAAGATAGGTTCGTGGATTTTAACAATTAGAGTACAATAAAATAACTAATCAGCATAGTTTTATGGTACTTTTAATAACGACTTCAATCTACTTCATGGGTAATTCCCAACTAATGTTATGAGTAATGTAACTTTTTATCTGTGGGCGAAAAGATTTGTCTCTGATACCAATGCGTTATTTTGGGCACTCCAAGTCTTAGGTTGGTTTGGGCTATCTCTGATTAGTTTCTTCAGCCTAACCCTTTGGTATGACCAGCAAACACAGCTTACTTATGTCGGCCATACTCTCGTTCAGTCGTTATTGGGCATTTTAGTGTCTTGGCCCCTAAGACCATTGTCTCATAAGGTTTGGGAGATGTCTTTTTGGCGGCGCTTTAGCTGGCTATCATTGGGGATTTTTATCGCTTCTGGTGTGTGGGCTTTGCTTCGTATTACCACATTTATGGCAATGACAGGTGAAGAGGGCCTTTGGTCTGATTTTGGAGGTTGGTTGTTTGGTTCTATCTTGATATTTGTATCTTGGGCATCATTTTATCATGGTATAAAATACTACCAGTTGCTTCAGTCTGAGCATTCAAGATTACTTATGATTGCCGCCTCCAATAAGGAAGAGCAACTTAAGAGGGCTCAAGCTGAAACGATCGCTCGTGAAGCACAACTAAAAATGTTGAGGTATCAACTAAATCCACATTTCTTGTTTAATACACTCAATGCCATTTCCTCGCTGGTGCAAAGTCAGGAAGAAAATAAGGCAAATTCAATGATTGTTCAATTGAGTCGTTTTCTACGCTACTCCTTGGATAATGACCCTGTTGGTAGAGTTACTCTCAGGGAGGAAATTGACGCTCTTCAACTGTACCTTAGTATTGAAAAAACTCGGTTTGGCGATCGCTTAGAACTTGATTTTGACGTCGATCCGGATGCCGAGAATATTCGAATTCCGAGTCTTATCTTGCAACCTTTGGCGGAAAATGCCATAAAATATGCAATAGCGCCTATGGAGAATGGAGGAAAAATAAAAGTAAGAGCAAGTCAAAAAGATGACTCATTATTGGTGGAATTATCAGATAGCGGGCCTGGATTAGAGCTCTCAGATAAGGGATCTCGTGGTGGAGTTGGGTTGCGTAATACTATTGATCGATTGCATGCCTCCTATGGCGATAGTTATAAATTTACTATTAAGCATCGGATAGGCGAAGGAACAACGGTATCAATGCGAGTGCCACTTAATAATATCCAGGTAGCATCGGTTGAAAGTCATTAACATATACAAGAGAGCTTTTGGAATATGAGTAAATTAAGAGTTTTAATAGTAGATGATGAGCCTTTGGCGCTTAGTTTCTTACGCTCTACACTTATTAAGCTAGGTAACATAGATGTTGTGGCAGAGGCAAAAAATGGACGGGAAGCCATTGCCGCAGTTACCAGACTCCAGCCAGATCTAATGTTTTTAGATATTCAAATGCCAGGTATGAATGGATTTGAAGTTGTACAGGCGTTACAAATTCAAAAGATGCCCATGGTGGTGTTTGTTACGGCATTTGATCAATTTGCTGCTGATGCTTTTGATATAAATGCTGTAGATTATATTCTTAAACCTTTGGATGCAGAAAGAGTCTCGAGATCCGTTGAGCGAGCCTTGGGCAGACTCGCAGGTAACCCCAGTGATGCGACAAACGTAGGTTCTGTGGCATCTATTTCAAAACGCTTAGCAACTGATCAAAAGCAAGAGTCAGGTCGGGAAAATCCTGATGGAATCAAACGAAAATTGCTTGTAAGAGACTCTGGCGTTGTAAAAATTATTCCCTTTGATGATATCGATTGGGTAGATGCTGCTGGGGATTATATGTGCGTACATGCAAATGGAGAGACACATATCATCAGGATTACCTTGGGCGAGCTAATGGAAAAACTCGATGCCTCCTTATTCGTCCGAATTCATCGCTCGACAATCGTTAATATTGAACGAGTAGTGAGCATAACAGCGCTACCCAAGGGTGGTAGTCTCTTAGAGCTCTCCGAAGGCACTACGCTGAAAGTAAGCCGGAATTACCGCGAGTCGGTGCGTAATTTCTTCCAATAACGTCGAAATATTAAGAAGAGGAATGACCAAGGTTTTTCGACCTTTTTAACGCACAGACCTACCCTATGGTCGCATGTGTGCTTCCAAGGTACACATTGTCATGAAACCATACTAGTCTTCTATTTTGTGATTGTTTTGAGTGTTGCAGCACATATCCGTTGGTTTATTTGAATAGTCCGTTAAAGGAATGTTATTAATGTTAATTAGGCCCCTGTTCGTTAGAAGACTAGATCATTTTTCTAAGTCTGTATGTTCACAGCTTGTCGCTATGTTTTTTTGTCTCAGTACTGTGGCTTTTGCCAACGTTCCCTCTGATAAAATCGTCGAGACACGGGTTCAAAATATTTTAAAAACCATGACACTAGAGCAAAAAGTAGGTCAGATGGTTCAGGGTGAAATAAAGCAAGTTTCGCCTGCTGATGTGAGTCAGTATTTTCTAGGATCAGTGCTTAATGGTGGTGGTTCTTTTCCCAATCATGATAAACAGGCAACAGCCAATGACTGGCTAAGGTTGGCTGATGATTATTACAATGCATCTATCGACAAATCAAAAGGTGGAGCTGGTATACCTATTTTTTGGGGCACAGATGCAGTTCATGGCCATAACAATATTATTGGGGCTACGTTATTTCCACATAATATAGGATTAGGTGCTGCTAATGCTCCAGAACTGATAAAAAAAATAGGTGCCATTACCGCTAGAGAGGTTACTGCAACAGGTGTTGAATGGGTATTTGCGCCCACAGTAGCAGTTGTTAAGGACAATCGCTGGGGGCGCGCCTATGAGGGTTATAGTAGCGATAGAAAGATCGTTGAAGCTTATGCCGGGCAAATGGTGAGAGGTTTACAAGGTGAATCAGGACAATTGTTTAAGAACGACGCAAAGGTTATTGCAACAGCTAAGCACTTTGTTGGTGATGGTGGCACATTCCGAGGAATAGATCAGGGTGACACGATTATGGGCCTTGATGCTTTAATGAAGGAGCATGGGCAGGGTTATGCACGGGCTATAGAGGCTGGCGTGCAGACCATCATGGCTTCATTTAATAGTTGGAATGGTTTGAAGATCCATGGTGATAAGTTTTTATTGACAGATATTTTAAAAGACAAAATGGGATTCGATGGGGTGGTGGTCAGCGACTGGAATGGCGTTGGTCAAGTCAAAGGCTGTAACAATAAGAGCTGCCCAAAGGCAATTAATGCCGGTATCGATATAGTTATGGTGCCGGATGTGTGGAAAGAATTTTTACGCAATACCATAGCCCAGGTCAATGATGGCCAAATTCCCATGGCCAGGATAGATGATGCAGTGAGCAGAATTTTACGCGTAAAAATTCGTGCGGGATTATTTGAAAAAGGTGCTCCCTCATCGCGTCAAGGTGCAGGTGATTCGAGCTTAATTGGCGCAGACTCTCATCGTAAAGTCGCTAGGGAAGCGGTTCGAAAGTCTTTAGTGCTGTTCAAAAATAATGGCGATACCTTGCCGATTAAGCCCAATCAACATGTGTTAATTACGGGAGATGGTGCCGATAATATTGGAAAGCAAAGCGGGGGCTGGACGATTTCTTGGCAAGGAACAGACAATACTAATGTAGATTTTCCCGGTGCTACGAGTATTTATTCTGGTCTTAAGCAAGCCATTGAATCCATTGGGGGCTCGGTGGAATTAAGCTCTGATGGAACCTGGATGAAGAGGCCTGATGTGGCTGTGGCAATATTTGGAGAGGAACCATATGCCGAAGGTCAGGGTGATATTCATGCGTTGCTGTATCGAAATGGCTCAACAGCGGATCTGGACTTAATTCGGTCTATTAGATCTCAAGACATCCCTGTAGTGAGTGTTTTCTTGACTGGTCGTCCACTCTGGATGAATGCTGAGATCAATAGTTCTAATGCTTTTGTAGTTGCCTGGCTACCTGGTAGTGAAGGAGCAGGCGTTGCCGATGTGTTAGTTGCCACGCGCGATGGCAAACCAAATTATGATTTTACCGGGAGATTATCATTTGATTGGCCCAATAAAGAAACCAATCTCATTGATGGACGTCTTGCGGTTGATGAGTATCTTTTGGGTATTGGTGGTGGTCTTAGTTATGGCGAAAAAGAAGTTCTTACCGCGACATTGAACGAGGAGACTTCATTAAGCGATAAATTAGCGGCCAATGTTATTTTTCGTGGCAGTACTCGAAGCCCTTGGAAAGCTTTTGTTGGAGATGTGAGTGACTGGCATCGAGCGGTTGAAGCTGGTGAGGCCTCTACTGCCTATGGGGCATTAAAGGTTGAGACTATTGATGGTATTGTACAAGAGGATTCTCGCCAACTGCGTTGGTTGGGTGGTTATGAAAGTCAATTTTATTGGCAGGGTGAGGCGCCGGTAAACCTGAGTGATTTGGTGGAGGAAAATGGCGCTTTAATGGTTAACTTCAGAGTTGACAAGCACCCAGAGGGTACTGTTAATCAACGTATGGATTGCGGCTGGCCGTGCTCGGGAATTATTGATATGACTGAGTTTTTTCGTTCTATACCTGAAGGTCAGTGGTCGCGAGTTGGCATAAGCTTGGCTTGCTTTGCTAAGATTGGTGTTGAGTTAAGCTCAGTAACCTCACCTCTGGTGCTAAGTTCGAAAGATCCCTTCGCGATCACTCTTAATGACGTCAGAATAATCGCTGACGCGCCGAAGAGCACTTTATTGCCCTGTGACAGCATTAGACAGTGAGATGGAAGCCTCCATCCAGTAACAGTGTTTCGCCAGTGACCACGGTTGATAGTGTCATCAGGTTAAAGATAGCTTGGGCCACTTGTTCTGCGGTAACAGCCAACTTTAGAGGAGTGTTTTTTTCTATATTAGAAAGGGCTGAATCGTAGTTTTCGTCTCCTAGCCCTTGTTTCAGCCAATCACCCTGAATAAATCCAGGGCACACACAATTAACCCTGATTGGTCCGAGGCTGCGTGCCATAGACAGCGTCATTGTATTTAGAGCGCCTTTGGACGCGGCGTAAGCAATGCTGCTGCCAATCCCTTTAATCCCTGCAATGGAAGATACATTAATTACACAGGGGTTGGCACTTTTAAGCAGGTATGGCTGGCAGACTTTTACCATTTGAAACGGACCAATGACATTTACACTGTAAATGTGCAAGAAGTCTGCGGCATCCAATGCACCAAGGTCACCATGATTAAAGGCAAATTTTGTAGTGCCTGCGTTGTTAACAAGACAGTCAATCCGTCCCCATAGATCAACAGTCTGGGCGACTGTATCGATGCAAGCCTGATTTTTACTCACATCTGCAACTACCGCAATAGCATCAGCACCTAGATCCTTGCATTGTTGAACCACCAGTAAAGCATCGTCTAAGGAATTTGTGCAAGTTATACTTATGTTCCACCCTTGGGAGGCTAAAAGCAGTGCAGTGGCCTTGCCGACCCCTCTGCTGCCGCCAGTCACAATAGCGACGGGATTTTTTGTTACAGACATAATAGATTCCCTATGGAAGAATTTTTTTTGGATTTGTGATGTGTTGATCGCTAATGAGCTGTCTAAATTTAGCTAGGCGAAAACGCTTTTTTTTGTTACGTTACAAAATATATGATGATTAATATAACAACTTTAAAGATTTAAAGGGAAGGTAAATATGTCTGAGGGGAGTATTTTAGGTATCTACGTTGCTACCCAATCGGGTGGGCCAATGTCTGGTCATCAGAGTGTCTCTGTTAAATCAGGAAAAGGTATCCAGGGTGACCGCTATTTTTCCAATACAGGTAAAAATCGCTCCAGCTACAGAGGGTTGCCAGATTTTGAAATTACTCTCATAGAGTCAGAGGTTATCACTGCGTTTAATCAGCAAACTGGTTCAGATTTCCATGAGAGTGATTTTCGTCGTAATCTTATAACAAAAGGCATAAGGTTGAATGACTTGGAGGGTAAAGAATTCACCGTTAACGGAATTCAGATGTATGGTGTTCGGCTCTGTGAGCCATGCGCAAGTTTACAGCGCCGTTTGGCTACCCAGATTCTCCCCGACCTTATGGGAAAAGGTGGTCTTCGTGCGCAAATTAAGGATAACGGAATTATTCATTTGGCAGATAAAATTTCATAGTTAGTTTATTTTTTTAGATTAAAAAAATACTCAGCTGTCGCTGTTGTTGCTGTTGCAATCATATCTTTAGTTTCATCTCGATGGTTTGCAATTCCGTCTATTACATAAGGCAAATAGGCGGGTTGATTAAGTTTGTTTTTTGGCATGTCCGGCATGTTGCGTGGTATCAAATAAGGAGCGTCTGTCTCAACCATTAAGCGATTTAAGGGTATGTTATCGACAATTTTCTGTAAGTCGCTGCCTCGCCGTTCGTCGCATATCCAACCCGTAATGCCTATGTAAAGATCTAAATCAAGATAGCTAAAAAGGGCTTTTTTACTGCCTGTGAAACAATGGATCACTGCTCTTGGCAAATCATTTCTGTAGGTCTTGAGTATGTCTAGTTGCCGCTGCGAAGCGTCTCGTTCGTGGAGAAATAACGGTTTTTGACAATCTATGGCTAATTCAATTTGGTTTTCGAGCGCTCTTTCTTGGCTTGTTTTAGACGAAAACATACGATTAAAATCGAGCCCTGTTTCGCCAATTGCCACTATAGAGGGATGTTGTGATAGCTCTCGCAAAGCAGAATTAGTTAGGTGGTCAAATGTACTTGCTTCATGAGGATGAACACCAGCTGTGGCAAAAAGCATTTTGGGAAATCGTGTCTGATACTTATCACATAAATCAATCACCGCCTGAGTCTCAGCAACTGAAGTTCCGGTGAGAATGAGCCTATTTACCTGTGCAGCTTGAGCATCAAGCAGTACTTGCTCAATGTTGTCTTTGAATCGTGGATTCGATAAATTAACGCCAATGTCAATTAGCATGTGGGTTTGCTCTTGTATATGAGTGTCTAGTCTAACACTCTATCATTTGATTCTGTATTGGCCACTGTTATCTGAAGCGACAGATTAATCTGTTATGCGCACAGCAAGTACGTCACAACTAGCACCATGTAAAACCGAATTACTGGTTGAACCAAAAATTAGCGATAGACCATGTCTCCCGTGAGATCCTACGACAATAAGATCTATATCATTACTGGCGGCCATGCCGTGCATTTCTTGTGCAGGATGTCCCAAAATAACATGCTGATCCGCTGCCTCTACCTGAAGCTCATTAGCATAGATCTCTAGCCGTTTGGTTGCTTGATCACTTAACTGCTTTTGTACATCAGAAAGATCCACAGGAATATCACCACCGTACGTGAACGACAAGGGTTCTAGAATATGGCAAAGGGATATTTTTGTATTTGTATTGGCAAAAAGAAATTTTACTCGCTCAGTGACCTGATTTGATTCGGGCGAAAGGTCCAGACCGACAAGAATATGTTTATATGCTGACATTATTGTGTGCCTCTTTGGTTGTTTGCTAGTAGTATCGATATCTGCCAAGGGCAATACATCGGCATCTAAATTTACTGCAAGTACTAAGAGTAATCTTATATGAGCTGGTTGTTAATCATTTTCGTCATTTCGGTGGTGCTTTCCCCATTAATGTGGTTCAAACAGTCCCCGCGTCAGCGGCATATCGGAGAGTTGCGCAGCGATGCGCTGCAATACAATCTTCAGGTGTCTTTGCATCGGCGACCTGATGCTCGAGATTCAGATACTCGACTAGATGCAGTTTGCTATCAGATGAGATTTAAAGGTCTTACCTTGCAAGACCCTTGGGTTATCCACCGCCATAGTACACGCGGATGGTCCTCAAACTGGAGGTCCTGGAACTGGTTTGGTGCTGAAGCTAAGCCATGTTGGCATTCAGTGCTTAATGAAATCTTAATAAATGTTCCCAGGGGTATAACTGCTATAATTGTTAAAAAGGACTCTGTGGGCATGATTTGGGATGAAGCAGGAACCTCAGACGAATTGAGGCTCATTGCCGATTATTTGGATCAATTAACGGTTTGTGCGAAAAATAATTGTTGACCAAATGGGTAGGTTACAAGTATATATGGCGTCTAACAGGGTCCGAGTTTCAAAAAGCAAATAGAAAAGACCCAATTAGTCTGAAGATTTGGCGGCAAAAAAAGGAAAATCATCCCCCATGGGCAAATCGCTAGTTATTGTAGAATCACCGGCTAAGGCAAAAACCATCAACCGATACTTGGGTGATGATTTTATTGTCAAGTCGTCAGTTGGCCATATCCGAGATTTGCCTACGGGAGCCAACCGTACCCCGAGTGATCCGAAGGAGCGTGCTAAGCAAGCTGCGCTCACCAGAAAGATGTCTCCAGAGCAGAAAATTACTCATCGAGAAAAAAAGGCCAAAGCACAGCTGGTTAATAGTATGGGAATTGATCCAGACAATAACTGGAAAGCTGAATATGCAACATTACCGGGTAAAGAGAAGGTGGTTGCTGAGTTAAAGAAAATTGCTAAAACTGCTGACACTGTCTATCTGGCGACAGATATGGATAGAGAGGGTGAGGCCATAGCGTGGCATCTTACTCAGGTGATTGGTGGTGATAATAGCCGTTACAAACGCGTTGTGTTCAATGAAATTACTAAGAAAGCAATTCGTACAGCGTTTGAGTCTCCAGGAACGCTAAATACTCATCGAGTCGATGCCCAACAGGCTAGGCGATTTTTGGATCGTGTGGTTGGTTTCATGGTATCACCGCTGTTGTGGGAAAAAGTTGGAAGAGGGCTTTCTGCAGGCAGAGTTCAGTCAGTGGCTTTGCGTATGATTGTTGAACGCGAGCGTGAAATTCGAGCTTTTATTCCAGAAGAATATTGGACTGTTCAGGCTGATTTGGAGCATAAAGGTGGTGCTGATGAGGCAAAGATTAGATTTGACGTCAAACGTGAAGATGGAAAAGCCTTTAGGCCAGAGTCTAAAGAGTTAGCTGATTTAGCTCTCTCTGTTTTACGTAAAGCTGATTATTCTGTTCTCAAGCGAGAGGATAAACCGACCAAATCTAAACCATCCGCGCCCTTTATTACCTCAACATTGCAGCAAGCTGCCAGCACTCGGTTAGGGTTTGGGGTTAAAAAAACTATGATGATGGCTCAGCGCTTATATGAAGGTGGTTATATTACCTACATGCGGACAGACAGTACCAATTTAAGCGATGATGCCGTGGCTAGTTGTCGAGAGTATGTTCAACTCCGACATGGCGCCAAATATCTTCCAGCGGACCCTATTGTATACAGTAGCAAGTCCGGAGCACAGGATGCTCACGAAGCTATTAGACCTTCAAACGTCGATGTTCTGCCTGGAAGTTTAGCTGACATGGAGGCTGATGCGCGCAAGCTCTATCAACTCATTTGGCAACAGTTTGTAGCCTGTCAAATGACTAATGCTGAATTCACCTCTACCACCATCACTGTGGCAGCAGAAAACTATGAGTTAACCACCAAAGGTCGAGTGACTCGTTTTGATGGTTATTTGGCGGTTATGCCGTTGAATCGAAAAGCTGACGATGACGTCGAACTACCTGATCTCAAAAAAGGAGATCTTATGGCGATGTTAGCCTTGGTTCCTCAGCAGCATTTTACTAAGCCTATTGCGCGCTTTTCTGAAGCTGCTCTAGTAAAAGAACTTGAGAAGCGCGGTATTGGAAGGCCATCGACTTATGCTTCTATTATTTCCACGATACAAGACCGTGGGTATGTAAAAATAGAAAATAAACGCATCTTTGCTGAAAAGATTGGAGATATAGTTACAGATCGCTTAACTGAAAGTTTTAATGACCTGATGGACTATAGCTTCACCGCCACTATGGAAGAGCATCTAGATGAAATTGCCGCTGGTAAGTTGAATTGGAAAACGTTATTAAATAGATTTTATAAAGATTTTAATCAACAAGTCTCCATAGCAAAAAAACCTGATGATGGTATGCGTCGAAATGCGCCATCTGAGACAGAGATTAGCTGTACCCTGTGTGAGCGTCCTATGATGATAAGAACAGCCGGTACGGGTGTTTTTCTTAGTTGTTCAAGCTATGCGTTGCCACCTAAAGAGCGTTGTAAGCATACGGTAAATTTAACCGCTGGCGATGAAGCGGTTAATATTGATGAAGATGATGAAGCTGAATCAAAATCTCTTCTTCAAAAGCATCGCTGCAGTCTTTGTAATACATCAATGGATAGTTATTTATTGGATGAGAAGCGCAAGCTCCATGTCTGCGGTAATAACCCAGATTGCAAAGGCCATGAAATAGAAATCGGCCAATACGTGATTAAAGGCTATGATGGACCCGTGCTTGACTGCGACAAATGTGGAAGCGAAATGCAGCTCAAAACAGGTCGTTTTGGAAAATATTTTGGTTGTACAGGCGAGATTAAATCTGGTGAGCCATGTAAAAATACACGGAAATTACTGCGCAACGGCGAAGCTGCACCGCCTAAGGTTGATCCAATTGTCATGCCAGATTTACGCTGCGCTAAAGTTGATGATCACTATGTGCTCAGAGATGGCGCATCTGGCCTTTTTCTTGCCGCCAGCCAATTTCCGCGGCATCGTGAGACGCGAGCACCCACGGTTAAGGAGCTGCTGCCTTACAAAGATCAAATTGACAGCAAATACCAGTTCTTATTGCGCGCTCCAGTCTCTGATCCAGATGGAAATGACACGGTTATTCGTTATAGTAGGAAAACCAAAGAGCAATATGTGCGAAGTGAGACTGAGGGTAAACCCACTGGTTGGAGCGCTTTTTACAACAAAGGTAAGTGGCAGTCCCAATAGAAGGGCTTGTACGCCAACATTTGCATACGAAAAAAGTCGGTATTGCCCTAAGCGTAATGAATCTTTGCAGCAGTTAACAGATTCCTCTGCCGATGGTATACTGACTTATCAAATAAGGAAATAGAAATGTCTTTTACTGAATACGAACTCGTTGTCCTAGACGATGGAGAAATTGCTTTACAACGTTCAGGCTCCGATGAACCCCTAGTTCGGATTAGTTTTTCGCCCTCAATTCTTGATTATCTTGATGGAAGACACATTGATGTGGCTAAGAGCATGATGGATGCCGGCATCCAAACGGTTTTCGAAATGAGTGATGATGGCAAGCCAAGTAAGCTAGACAAAGACGAAGAACGACAGATACTGCATTAATTACAAGTCTACATTGCCACGCGTACCACACCAACGGCTAGTCCCTCGATGGCAAAGTCCTGGGCACGTAAATCAACTATTATCGGTGAGTAATCTCGGTTCTCAGGCAGCAGTTGAATCTCGTGCTTGCTTTTAGTCCGCTTAAGTCTTTTTACCGTGACTTCACCATCCACTCTTGCAACTATAATTTGCTGGTTATCAGCAGTGGGCTGCTGATGCACGGCCAGTAAGTCGCCGTCCATAATTCCCACATTGACCATACTTTGACCTTGAACACGTAAAAAATAATCTGCACTTGGATGAAACGTGCTTGAAGGAACTTCTTGGTAATCCTCAATGTTCTGTTCAGCTAAGATAGGCTCTCCTGCAGCAACCCTACCGACTATGGGGATGCCAGCATACTGATCAATGATCCGAATGCCACGTGAGGCACCAGGTATCATTTCAATTACGCCTTTTCTCGCTAATGCTCTAAGATGGTCTTCCGCGGCATTTGGCGATTTAAAGCCAAGCCTTTTTGCTATTTCAGCCCTTGTAGGAGGGTAACCTGTCTCATCAAGAGAGTCTCTTATCAAGTCAAATACCTGTTGCTGTCTGGCTGTGAGTCTGTTCATTTTGAATCTCCGCAGTCTTTTAACTGTGATTATATACAGTACGGATAAATTCGCAAGTGCTCAAAAATATGAGTGTTAGATGCTCTGCTCTGATTCTTGTTTTTATCTACAACAGGTATCATGTTTCTATGACGATGTCTGGATTCAGCCTAACTCTTTTGATTTGGTATATTTTCAGTATCATCATGAGTAAAGGTATTTTCTAGTTTACGAAGTAGTACCTTATTGTTGTAGTTCACCTACTAGTCGATACTGCCGTTACTTGTTATCAAACCTAGCGTCCTGAGAGATTTGTTATTGGCGATGGTTTTTCTGTGCGGAATACAACTATCACTGTATCATCCATCGCAGTATTTTTTGTGCTTACAGGCCAGTACACTTTTGGTTTTTTTGATTACTCTATGCGTAATAAGGGTGGTAATGAGGTGAATAGTAAGATTGGTATGGGTTATGGGCGATTAATGCTCGATGTACAAGGGCATGCGTTAACTGCGGATGAAAAAATTATTTTGACTCACCCCCAAGTGGGCGGCGTTATATTATTTTCTCGTAATATTGATAATGTTAATCAAGTTATAGCCTTAGTTGCTGAAATTAGAGCATATGCAAGTAACATTTTGATTGCCGTTGATCAAGAGGGTGGACGAGTCCAACGGTTGCGGCAGGGTTTTACCCGACTCCCGCCCATGCAAAGTATTGGCGATTTGACGGCTGAAGACGAAAAATTGGGACTATCTATTGGTCGTGATTTAGGGTGGTTAATGGCTTCAGAGGTCTTAGCCTGTGGCGTTGATATTAGTTTTGCTCCGGTTTTGGATGTTGATCGTTTAACGAGTTCTATAATTGGCGATCGTGCTTTTTCTGATCAACCTGGCGCTGTCATTAAGTCAGCTCGAGCCTTTATTCAAGGGATGCATGAAGCGGGTATGGCTGCTACGGGAAAGCATTTTCCTGGTCATGGTGGCATTGTCGCGGATAGTCATCTAGAAGCGCCTGTCGATCATCGAGATTGGGCCGTGGTCAATGCCCACGATATGGTGCCTTTTCGTGCCTTAGCTGGGGAGTTGGACGGGGTTATGCCGGCTCATATTACATTTCCAAAGGTAGATTCAATGTCTGTGGGGTTTTCTTGGTTTTGGTTAAATGATGTTCTGCGCAAAGACATCGGCTTTAAGGGTGTGATTTTTAGTGATGATTTAAGTATGAAGGGTGCAGACGTGGTTGGGGGTTACGTTGAAAAGGCTCAGTGTGCATTGAATGCTGGCTGCGACATGATATTGGTTTGTAATCATCCACAGGCGGCCCAAGAGGTACTCCGGTTTATGGATAGCAAAAATATATCCTTGAGTCTGAATATAAAAGCAATGAGAGCATCTAAGACAGTCACATGGGAAAACTTATTACTATCAAAGCGGCGAGCAAGAACTATTCGAAGGCTCGCAACTATGATGTAGTTGATTTACCATAGAAATTTGTTGTATTGGTATGAATCTTTCTTTATGAGGTTTAAAAAGTGATGAGTGATTTTCAAAATTGGTTAGTTAAGATGACTGGCGAAGATTTCGTTTGGGTCGCTCAGCTATTTATTATTGTATTAGTGGCTCTGATGTTAGGGCATTTACTGCATAAAATAATCGATCGTCTTGAATCACGTACAGCTAAAACTAAAACCGTTTGGGATGATGCCTTCGTAGAGGCCTGTCGAAGACCGGCGGTATGGTTGGTATGGATTGTCGGTATTAATTTTGCCACTGGTGTGGCAGCGTCTAAGATGAACTCTCCAGTGTTAGCACTGATTGAACCGGCCAATCGATTAGCGGTGATTTTTTTGGGGGCACTATTTCTAAATAACTTTATCAAGCGCGCTGAAAATAATTTAATTAATCCTGCTTTTATTTCAGACCCTGTTGACCCCACGACAGTGAGGGCGGTAGCGAAGCTGCTTCGAGCTTCTGTACTTATTACTGCGATTTTAATCTCCATGCAGTTATTTGGCTACAGCATTTCAGGACTGTTGGCCTTTGGTGGAATTGGCGGTATTGCTGTAGGCTTTGCCGCAAAAGATCTATTGGCTAATTTCTTTGGTGGACTAATGATTTATCTTGATCGTCCTTTTTCGGTTGGTGATTGGGTTAGATCACCAGATAAAGAAATCGAGGGAACTGTTGAGGATGTGGGTTGGAGATTGACTAGAATACGAACTTTTGACAAACGCCCTTTGTATATTCCTAATGCTGTGTTTGCTAATATTTCTGTTGAGAATCCATCGCGGATGACGAATCGACGAATTTATGAAACTGTGGGTATTAGATATGCTGACATAGCCACAATGGAATCTATTATTTCTGAGGTTACTCAGATGCTGATACAGCACGAAGAGATTGATTCTGAACAAACCATGATTGTTAATTTCAACCGATTTTCTGCAAGTTCCTTAGACTTTTTTATCTACACTTTTACCAAAACTACCGACTGGGTGAAATACCACACTATTAAACAGGATGTGTTATTAAAAGTTGCACAAGTGATTGATACTAATGGTGCCGAGATAGCCTTTAAAACCTCTACTCTTCATATTGAGAAGAAGCCTGAGGCCCCCTTGATCAAGGAGTAAATATTAGTGTTGAAAACCTATGGTATCAGGCTAGTCATAGTAGCAACGTTGGCAGCGTTGAGTGCATGCACCGGAGCGCCTGATGGTGTGAGAGCTGTAGAAGGTTTTAAAGTGGAATCTTATCTTGGTCAGTGGTACGAAATTGCTCGACTGGATCATTCTTTTGAGCGCGACATGATCGGCGTTACTGCAGAGTATTCCCTTCGTGATGATGGTGGGCTGACCGTGCTTAACAGAGGTTTTAAAACTGATGCTCAGTTATGGAGTGATGCAGAAGGAAAGGCATTCTTTGTTGGAAAAAATGATACAGGTCACCTAAAGGTATCTTTTTTTGGACCTTTCTATGGATCCTATATTATTTTTGACGTGGGTAGGGAAGAAGAGGATTATCAATATGCATTTGTATCAGGCATGAATACTGATTACTTATGGTTGCTGTCACGAACACCCACGGTCAGTGATAAATTACTTTCTGATTTTAAATTACGCGCTACGGAACTTGGCTTTGATACAACCCAATTAATTATTGTCGATCAGAGTATTCATCAAAAAAACCGATAATATTAATTGGACGTAGCATCCATTCTTTGCCTTATCTCGCCGTCGATTAAAGCGTCTGGAATGTTGATTGGCGTGGGTTGGTAAGGTTTTATCATCACAATAATGCCAATTTCAGGGTGGTCTAAGTAATACACTTTGTCTTCTTCAATACGTTTTTCTAGGTTGATTGGCCATACTTCCGCTACAGCATATTCCTGTTCGTGGTTTAGTAGATTTTGTTTTTCAGTCACAGGATCAAAAGACTGCAACATATAATTGTCACCAACGATATCGATAACTTGATTAGTATTAACGACACTTTTTATAGGCCCAATTGCTGCCTGATTGATACTGTTTTGTTGTTTTCCCTCTGGTTCATGCTCAGTATTCCAGTCATCTAGATCCACAGGGTTATCATAATTGTCCGCCAAGGCTCCTTGATGTGGCGCATTTTTATAAAAAATTCTCCAGAGCAAGGGGCTATCTGTGGTTCTTATTAAGCTTGGTACCTTGGGTAGAGTTATAGCCTTGGTATTTTTAGTTTGTTCGTCAGTTGCAAATTTAATACGCCAGAGGTCTGATTGAAAATGTAGAAAACGAGATTTATAAAACCGCAAAGCTCCTTCAACTTCTGCACGATGATCCAGTTTATTGCCGGCATTGATTAGTACCCAAGGTTCCTCTGTATCTTGTTGTGCAACAAAACGCCAAGCTTCATGAAAAATAACGTTTTGACCTCTGCGTCGCAACACGCGAGCACTATCATTGAGGTCTCTGACACTTACATCCAGCATTTCGAAAGGGTTTTCATACTCAGGAGTATAGTCTTTCCTTATTTTTTCAAGTGACATTGTGTTATCAGTAATACTCCACTCCGCTTCTTCTGTAGCAATGTTATCAGCAAGATCATTACCCAGCACAGGGTCTTGCACCCTTACAGTGGGTATTAAATTGGTAGTGTTGACAAGCTGATCTGTATTCGCCTCACCTGCTGCTGGCAACAGCGCACCTTCAATAGCATTTTTACGTTGTTCAGCTAACGCGTTTACATCAACAAGTCTAAGTAAAGATTTTGGGAATTGTAAGTCATAGTTTTGAGGAGGACGTTCCTCATCAGATCGTTTCTTTTGCTCAAAGATAATAACCTCAACCTGTTGCCAATGATCAGGTGGTTCGAATAATGACGATGGCATCTGGTCTGATTCCTGTGCCAATGTTGGCTCCAAAATCAGAGCTGACAATAAAATAGCCATCCCTAGCGTTACACTTGTCATCGGCATTTTTTGAGTTACTAGCATTTGATGCCTATTTATTTAGATTTAACATTTCCCAGATTAAGTTGCCGGCAACAACGTAGCGAGAATGTTGTGAACCGAAGCGAAGCGATCCTTAGGATCATCCATGTTCATAGTGAAACTCAATTGGTCATTATTTTGCAAGCGGAAAATGTCGGGATTGGACTGCACCATTTTAATAATAGTAATGGGTTCTACAACAGTTTTTGGTGTAAATTGTAAGCGACCCCCGTTTGGGCCGGCTTCGATTTTCTTGAGGCCTAATCGTTCACCAATCTGTTTGATTTCAGTGATTTCAAATAGCGTTTTGGTCGGTGTTGGCAACAATCCAAATCGATCGATCATCTCGACCTGAAGTTCATGTAAATCTCTGCTGGTTTGACAGTCAGCTAAGCGCTTGTAAATAGTTAGACGCATATTGACATCGGGGAGATAATCATCAGGAATAAGTGCTGGAAGATGCATATTGACTTCAGTACCTTGTTCTAAAGCGGCTTGTAAATCAGGTTTGTCGCCATTGCGGATGGCGGTCACCGCTCGCTCCAGCATTTCCATGTAGAGAGTAAATCCAATAGCCTGAATATGGCCGCTTTGCTCTTCTCCAAGTAACTCTCCCGCGCCACGAATTTCCAGATCATTAGTGGCTAACGTGAATCCTGCTCCCAGTTGGTCAGCTGCGGAGATTGCCTGCAGACGCTTGGTGGCATCATTGGTTATCTTTCTTTCTTCGGGCAACATCAAGTATGCATAGGCCTGATGGTGTGATCGTCCGACACGGCCTCTAAGTTGGTGGAGCTGAGCTAAACCAAATTTGTCGGCGCGCTCAATGATAATAGTGTTAGCACTAGGTATATCGATACCTGTTTCAATTATTGTTGTACAAACTAACACATTAAATCGTTGATGATAGAAATCTGACATTACGCTCTCAAGCTTGCGTTCACGCATTTGACCATGGGCGATATTGATTCGCGCTTCAGGAACCAAAGTGGCTAATTCATCAGCGACGCGCTGAATACTTTTGACATCATTATGTAAAAAGTAGGCTTGCCCACCGCGTAAAATTTCGCGAAGTAAGGCTTCTCTGATAACTCTAGGTTCTTGTTTTCGAACAAAAGTTTTTACCGACAGCCGCTTTGCAGGAGGAGTGGCGATTATAGATAGGTCTCGAATACTATGCATTGACATATTTAGCGTTCGAGGTATGGGGGTAGCTGTCATAGCTAAAATGTCCACTTCACTGCGTAATGATTTAATCTTTTCTTTTTGCCTCACACCAAATCGATGTTCTTCATCAATAATCATCAGACCGAGGTTTTTAAACTGGATATTGGCATGCAATAACTTGTGTGTGCTGATTAATATATCAACTTTTCCTGACTCAACGTCTTGGATTGTCTTATCCTGTTGTTTTCCGGTACTAAATCTTGATAATTCACCAATAGTAACAGGCCAATTAGAGAATCTATCTCGAAAATTTTCTAAATGCTGATGAGCAAGAAGGGTGGTAGGAACCAATATGACAACCTGTTTACCACTGCTAACGACGATAAAGGCTGCTCGCATTGCCACTTCGGTTTTACCAAAGCCAACATCGCCGCACACTAGCCGATCCATTGGCTGTGGGCTCAATAAATCTTTTCGCACAGCATTTATCGCATCTTGTTGATCGGCAGTTTCTTCAAAGGAAAAGTCACTACTAAAGCTTGTATAGTCCTGTTCATTTTCGTCACAAGCAAAACCCCTTTTAGCGGCGCGACGGGAGTATATATCTAGAAGTTCTACTGCAGTATCCCGAACTTGTTTTGCCGCTGTTTTTTTGGCTTTTTCCCATCTGTCGCTACCAAGATGATTGAGGGGAGCCACAACTTGGTCACCGCCGCCGAAGCGACTAATTAGATGGAGTGAGGACACCGGAACATACAACTTAGCGTCTTTGGCGTACGTTAACATTAGAAATTCTTGCGATGTTCTATCAACTTCTAATGTGATCAATCCTTGATATCGGCCCACACCATGCTCAATATGAACAACAGGCGCATTTATTTTTAACTCCGCTAGACTTCTAAAAACATAATCTGGCGATTCGGATACTTTGGAACGTCTGCGCCGCTGCATTACTTGTTGTCCGAAGAGCTCTCCTTCGGTGATAAGGCATATGTTGGCGCTGGGACTGAAAATGCCCTGATCTAGGGGGTGTACGATAATGCAGTGGAGTTTTGTAGAAAGTAAAAATTCATCCCAGCTGGCTACTTCGAAGGGTGTTATTTCGATACTTGTAAGTAGTTCCAGTAACACCTCTTGTCGACCGGCAGATTCGGCGCAAAATAGTATTCTTTTAGCGCTTTCCTGGTTTTTATTTTCACTGATAAAAGCTGATAGTTTGGCCAAGGGCGATGTTTGTTTTGCGTTAATAGTAACATCTGGAACAGGATATATCTGCGGATCATCGTCTTCTATCAATCGGTTTTTTGAGCTTTCCAAGATGGTACGTTGGAACTGCTTAATACTCTGAAAGGTACGGTCTACGGGTAAGAATAATGCACCAGGCTTGAGTATGGGGCGTTCTGGATCAATACAATATTCATCATAGCGGTAATTAATGTCCCCCCAAAATTGCTCAGCGGCAGTTTCAATGCCATCGTCGGTGAACAATTGAGTATTGCTAGGTAAATAGTCAAACAGAGTCGCAGTTTGGTCAAAAAATAAACTCAGATAATACTCAATGCCCTGTGGTGCTATGCCATCTTTTACATCTCTATAAACAGGGCATTTTTCAGGGTTATGATCAAAAGTATCATGCCAATTATTAAGAAATTGGTTGATAGCGTGTTTGTCCATCGGAAATTCTTTTGCAGGAAGTAAGTCAATTTGATCAACTGTCTGCAATGTACGTTGAGATTCAGGGTCGAAAAGGCGAAGAGACTCTATATCATCATCAAGCAGGTCCATTCTAAATGGCGTCTTGGCACCCATTGGAAAGATATCAATAATTGATCCTCGAAAGGCAAACTCGCCATGTTCAAAAACAGTCTCTACTCTTTTGTAGCCCGCCAGACTCAGCTGACTTAATAGTTGTTCTCGATCTAATTGTGCTCCAACACAATAGCTAAATGTCCGTGAGGATACGAAATCAACCGGTGCGATTCTGTGCATTAGGGTTGCAATAGGAACTAAAAGAATGCCTTGAGCGGTATGCGGTAATTTTGATAGCGCAAGTAATCGAGCGGAGACAATGTCTTGGTGGGGAGAAAACATGTCATAAGGTAGCGTTTCCCAGTCTGGAAAGCTAAAAACTGGAAGATTTTTTTGATTAGAAAAAAATTGTATTGCTCTACTTTGGATTGCGGCCTGTTGCGCAGATTTTGTGATAAACACTGTTAGGCCTTTGTGCTTGCTAGCGGCTTCGGCTACAGCTAATGATTTTCCTGCTTCATGCAAGCCGGTCCATTTTTGTTTTTCGCCAGGTAGTGAGGTAGCGTGATGGTGAAAAGTGGTCATGATAGTCTAAAATTTCTCTTTGAGTGCGGCGCGGCGCGCTATTCTACTGCGCCCAGCGTATTATTTGTAAAAATAATGTAAATACACCTAGATTACGTTGACTTTGGTTGCCTGTATCAATTTGGTGCAGGATAATAAGCAAGTATCACTGAACATGAATTTCAATATTAACTTTAAAGGATTTAGCCTGTGGAAGAGCAAAAAAGACCTTTACCCGCCGACTTTTTCAAAGATTGGAAAGATCGAGAAGCACTAGCAGAAGGAATGATTCCGCTAATTGGTAAATTGTATCGACAAGATAATATATCGACTTATATGTACGGCAATAGCATGGTCAACAAGTCTGTTACAGATTTAATGCAGTCACATCGCTTTGTACGACAGGTAGAGCACAATGAAATTTCCGAATTTGATACTTTTCCCATATTGGAGGGTATCTCTAAGATGCAACTGGGCCCGGCGCATCTTGATTTGGGTAAAATGGTAGTGAAATTTCAAAATGAGGGCAATGGACAGACGATTGAAGCGTTTTTACGTAAAGAATTGGGCGATATCATTGGCTCTTCGAGAAAACCATTGCCCCAACCTCAGGATGTTGTGCTTTATGGATTTGGTCGAATTGGTCGACTGGTTGCTCGTATACTTGTCGATAAGGCGGGCGGCGGCGATGTCTTGCGTTTGCGAGCTATTGTCATTCGTAAAGGTAAGTTAGACCATGATCTGGAAAAACGAGCCGCTTTGTTGCGCAGAGACTCCGTTCATGGGCCATTTAAAGGGACGGTCAGGGTTTTGGAGTCTGAAAGTACTCTGGTAGTTAACGGTAATCCCATAAAGGTTATCTATGCTAACTCGCCTGCTGAAATTGACTATACAGAGTATGGCATCAATAATGCCTTGGTGGTTGATAATACTGGCGTCTGGAAGGATACCCAGGGTCTTAGTGGCCATCTGAGGCCTGGCGCCTCTAAGGTATTGCTGACAGCGCCAGCTGGTGATGATATTCCTAATATTGTTTATGGGGTTAATCATCAACAAATAACTGAGGATCGGCAAATTATTTCGGCAGCGTCTTGCACAACGAATGCAATCGTCCCGGTGTTGAAATGTTTACTTGACGAGTTTGGAATTAGCAGTGGTCATGTGGAAACGGTTCACGCTTACACTAACGATCAGAACTTAATTGATAATTATCACAAGGGCGGCCGCAGAGGCCGGAGTGCTGCGCTAAATATGGTGCTGACCTCAACAGGGGCAGCTAAGGCGGTTTCCAAGGTCATTCCTGAACTTAAAGGCAAACTGACAGGTAACGCGATTAGAGTGCCGACACCGAATGTTTCTATGGCTATTCTTAACTTGCAATTAGGTAGAGATACTAGCGCAGATGAACTTAATGAGTTCTTACGGCAAAAAGCTCTGCATTCTAGTATGCAACAGCAGATAGGCTATACAGCATCAACTGAGGCGGTATCAACAGATTTTGTTGGTTCTCGTCAGGCCTGCGTTGTAGATGCTCAGGCGACCATCGTGGACGGTCGTAGCTGTGTTCTCTATTGCTGGTATGACAATGAGTTTGGTTATAGCTGTCAGGTGGTAAGGTGTTTGGAAAAATTTGCCGGTGTTATTTGGCCAATATACCCCAAAGATGCATAGTCCGAATCTAAAGTGACGCCGTAAAAAAACCCAGGAAACTGGGTTTTTTCATTGATACTTGTCGCACTTGCCCCGGATCCTTAAGTTTAAGTTCAGAGGATATTTTTCCCTGACACTTTTATTTGTGCTTTGTCTCTATATAGACTGGTATCGTAGCCCTTAGCCTATTATAATCGCGCGCACAACTCCTTGACCCAGAATGCCGCTTTTTTGCCGTTTTTTTCTCCGGCGCTCAGTGGAACGTTGTTAGTTTAGGAACAGCATCGAGATGTTGTTGACGCAGTTGTTGACGCAGTTGTTGACATAAAGCCCTCACAAAAGAATAGAAATTGGTGTTTCTCTATGATTAAAGTACGTCGCGGTTTAGATCTTCCGATAGCGGGTATCCCTGATCAAGTCATCGATGATGGACCTATCATCAGTCAGGTTGGACTGGTGGGTTCAGATTACCATGGTATGAAACCAACGATGGCAGTAAGAGAAGGCGATCTGGTTAAGTTGGGACAGCTGCTTTTTACCGATAAGAAAAATCCAGCTGCGAGATACACATCCCCTGCTGCAGGCAAGGTTGTTTCTATTAATCGTGGCGAGCGACGGATTTTTCAGTCGATTACGATTGATGTGGATGGTGAAGAATCTGAGGTTTTTCCAACATTTAAAGTCTCTGAGTTATCAGCGTTAGAGCCTCAACAGGTAGTCGAGAATTTAGTCCACGCAGGTCTGTGGGTGGCATTGCGAACTAGGCCATTCTCTAAAGTACCTTTGGCAGATACCCAACCTGCGTCTATTTTTGTTACAGCTATGGATACAAATCCTTTGGCGGCCGATCC
Source organism: Porticoccaceae bacterium (assembly GCA_029254005.1). Lineage (GTDB taxonomy): Bacteria > Pseudomonadota > Gammaproteobacteria > Pseudomonadales > Porticoccaceae > HTCC2207. Next base: position 25,186 of record JAQWYJ010000127.1, read on the forward strand.
AACGGTGATCATTGCTAATCGATCAGAGGATTTTGCTAATGGGTTAACCATTTTGACGCGCTTGACTGAAGGCCCGGTAAATCTTTGCGCCGCACCTGAAGTTGCTATCCCTGGATCAGAAATCGATGGTGTCCGAGAGATCAATTTTAGCGGTCCTCATCCGGCGGGATTGGTTGGCACGCACATTCACTACGTCGATCCCGTTAGCACAACTAAAACAGTATGGACGATAGGTTATCAAGACGTCATTGCGATTGGACATTTGTTTACCACCGGGAATATAGACACGCAAAGGGTAATCTCTTTGGCCGGTCCGCAGGTAAATAAACCCCGGTTAGTATCAACACGCTTGGGCGCAAATATTAACCAGTTGGTGATCGGTGAGTTAGTGAATGACGACAACAGAGTTATTTCTGGTTCAGTATTATCTGGGCGTTGTTCAGCATCAGTCTTCGCTTTTTTAGGACGATATCACAATCAAATCTCCGTCATTAAAGAAGGGCGTGAACGTCAACCGCTTCACTACCTACGATTGGGTTTTGATAAGCATTCCGCGCTGCCAGCTTTCGCTTCTTCCTTAACCAAAAAGCTTTTCAATATGACCACCAGTACTAATGGTAGCGAGAGAGCCATGGTTCCTGTTGGTGGTTATGAAAGGGTCACTGCTCTGGATATTCTGCCTATCCAGTTATTGCGCTCACTCATTGTTGGTGATACTCAAATGGCGCAAAATCTGGGTTGTCTAGAATTGGATGAGGATGACATGGGCCTATATACCTACGTTTGTGTGGGCAAACATGAATACGGACGCATCCTACGTGATAATTTGATTAAAATAGAAAAGGAGGGTTAAGCCTTTGTTACGCAAGTTATTTGACAAGTACGAACCGCATTTTCACGACGGTGGGAAATGGGACAAATTTTATGCTTTGTATGAAGCTGTAGATACGGCTTTATTTAAGCCTGCAGATACAACCAAAAATAGCTCCCATGTACGCGACAGTATTGATCTGAAGCGCGTTATGATCACTGTCTGGATCGCTACATTTCCAGTTATATTTTTCGGCATGTGGAATGTTGGTTTTCAGGCTAACACCATCATGGCTGAAATGGGAATGGTGTCTCAAGAAGGACTCAGAGGCATGTTTATTGGTCTGTTAGCAGGATATGACGCCGGCAGCATATGGGATAATATTATTCACGGTGCGGCTTATTTCTTGCCTATCTACATAACTACCTTTGTTGTTGGTATTTTCTGGGAAGTATTGTTTGCCAGTATCCGCGGGCATGAGGTGAACGAAGGTGCGTTTGTTACCACCATATTATTTGCCTTGTGTTGTCCTCCCGATTTACCTTTGTGGATGGTCGCATTTGGTATTAGTTTTGGTATCGTTATTGGGAAAGAAGTTTTTGGTGGTACTGGGAAAAACTTTTTAAATCCAGCCTTGACTGGTCGAGTTTTCTTATATTTTGCTTATCCTGCTTACATGAGTGGTGACGCGGTTTGGACCGCAGTGGACGGATATACTGGCGCAACTATGTTGTCGGTGGCCGCTACTGAAGGTGTTGTTGCTATGTCTCAGGGAGCTACTTGGCTACAGTCTTTTTTCGGTACAATTCAAGGGTCAATAGGTGAAACGTCGACATTGGCTATTTTAATGGGCGGTGCCTTACTGTTAGCGACGAAAATCGCCTCCTGGCGTATTATTACTGGTGTTCTTGTGGGTTCAGCCCTGTTATCGAGTCTCTTTAATACAATCGATTCAACAAATCCAATGTTTGCGATGCCTTTCTATTGGCATTGGGTGATTGGTGGGTTTGCTTTTGGAGCTATCTTCATGGCGACTGATCCCGTATCTGCTGCAATGACCAACAATGGTAAATTCTGGTACGGCATATTGATCGGGGTTATGGTTATCTTAATTCGAGTTGTCAATCCAGCTTTTCCTGAGGGCATGATGTTGGCTATTCTATTTGCTAATTTGTTTGCACCTCTAATTGATCATTTTGTGGTTAATGCAAACATAAAAAGGAGATTAGCTCGTGGCCAGTGAATCGGTGCAAAAAACACTTAGTGTTGCTCTCGTCTTGTGTGTTGTATGCGCAGTGGTTGTATCCAGTGCTGCGGTAATATTGCGCCCCACCCAAGAAGAAAATAAATTACTTGATCTTAAGACCAATATTCTTGCGTCTGCTGGTTTACTTCGGCAGGATATTGACGTTGAAACTCAGTTTGAGCAGATTACATCTCGGATTGTCGATTTGGAGACTGGTCGCTTCACCGAGTCTATCGATATAGCAACCTTTGACCAACGCAAGTCTTCGAAAGATCCAGCAACATCTACTGCCCTAAGCCCAGCCAATGATCCGGCAAAAATTAAGCGTCGTGAGAACTATGCAACAGTCTACATTGTTTCTGGAGACTCCGGTCTAGAGAAAATTATATTGCCGATCAAAGGTTACGGCCTGTGGTCAACGCTATATGGTTTTTTGGCGTTAGAAGCAGACTTAAAAACCGTTGCAGGCATAGGATTTTATGAGCATGCAGAGACTCCTGGATTGGGGGGTGAAATTGATAACCCTAAATGGAAAGCTAGTTGGATTGGTAAGCAAGCATATAACGAGGGCGAAATAGCTATTAGCGTGATCAAAGGCAAGGCAGATTTGAGTCGTCCTGAAGGAGCCTATCAAATTGATGGATTGGCTGGTGCCACTCTGACCACAAGAGGGGTTCACAATCTAGTGCAATATTGGCTGGGCGAAGAAGGTTTTGCGCCACTTATCGGTTACTTGAAATCAGGAGATGCATAACATGGCTAATATCAAAGATACACTCCTAGAACCGATTGTCGTTAACAATCCTATTGCGCTGCAAATTTTGGGCATATGTAGCGCTCTTGCAGTCACATCTAGCATGAAAGTGTCGTTTGTTATGTGTTTGGCGCTAACAGTAGTTTGTGCCTTTTCAAACTTTTTTGTATCACTTATTCGTCACCACATTCCGGGAAGTATAAGAATTATTGTGCAAATGATTATTATTGCATCATTAGTCATAGTCGTTGATCAGGTATTAAAGGCTGTGGCTTACGATGTCAGTAAGCAGCTATCAGTTTTTGTTGGGCTGATCATTACAAATTGTATCGTCATGGGGAGGGCAGAGGCCTTTGCTATGAAAAATCCACCTATTCCTAGCTTTTTGGATGGTATTGGTAATGGACTTGGTTACAGTGTAATTCTAATGATTGTTGCTTTTTTTAGAGAATTGTTCGGTGCTGGCACCCTATGGGGAGTCGTGGTTCTTCCGGTGGAAACCAACGGTGGTTGGTATGTGGCAAATGGCATGATGCTAATGCCTCCTAGTGCGTTTGTTCTGATCGGTCTTTTGATTTGGGGGCTTAGAAGCTGGAAAAAGACCCAAGTAGAAAAAGCGGATTTTAAAATTACCAAGAATAGTCAGCCAAGCGAGGTGATCTGATGGAGTATTATCTCAGTTTATTGGTACGCTCCATTTTTATCGACAATATAGCGCTCAGCATGTTTCTAGGTATGTGTACCTTTATCGCGCTGTCCAAGAAAATTGATGCGGCTATAGGTCTAGGTATTGCTGTCATTGTGGTGCAAACCATTACTGTGCCAGTCAATAACCTGCTTTATAATTATCTGCTAGCTGATGGTGCGTTGGCATGGGCGGGATTACCCGATGTAAACCTGAGTTTCTTGGTATTTCTTTGCTTTATCGGAGTTATTGCGGCGATTGTACAGATACTGGAAATGGTTCTAGACAAGTACGTTCCTGCGCTTTATAACGCATTGGGAGTATTTTTACCATTGATTACGGTGAACTGCGCCATTTTAGGTGGCTCGCTTTTGATGCAGGAACGTGGCTATGACTTTGCTGAAAGTGTAGTGTTTGGTCTTGGTTCTGGCACATCGTGGGCCCTGGCAATTGCTGTATTAGCAGGTATTAGAGAAAAGTTAAAATATAGTGACATTCCAGAAGGCCTTCAAGGCCTTGGAATCGTATTCATTACTGTGGGATTAGTGTCCTTAGGTTTTATGTCATTTGGTGGTATCGATCTTTGATGATGGAGAAATAACTGAATATGAGTGTGCAATTTGAAATTATTCTTGGCGTAGCAATGTTCACAACCGTGATATTGGCTCTTGTGGCATTTATTTTGGCCGCTCGCAGTAAACTGGTGTCCTCTGGTAGCGTAGATATTGAAATAAATGGTGAAAAGACAATTACTGTGGCTGCTGGGGACAAACTGTTACAGACCTTGTCTTCTGCAGGTTTGTTTTTGCCCTCTGCCTGCGGTGGTGGGGGTAGTTGTGCGCAATGTAAATGTATTATTAATGACGGCGGTGGCGCAATGTTGCCCACTGAAGAGGGCCACTTTACTCGTCGTGAAGCATCTGAAGGGTGGAGATTATCTTGTCAGACCCCTGTAAAACAAAATATGAAGGTACAGGTACCAGAAGAAGTCTTTGGTGTGAAACGTTGGGAGTGTGTGGTTGAGTCAAATCCAAATGTGGCAACTTTTATTAAAGAGCTGACTCTCAAACTGCCCGAAGGAGAGGATGTGGCTTTTCGTGCGGGGGGCTATGTGCAGTTAGAGTGCCCCGCGCATCACATCAAATATTCAGACTTTGATATTGATCCTGAGTACCGAGGAGATTGGGAACATTTTAAATTTTTTGAGCACGAGTCAATCGTTACTGAGCCAGTTATTCGGGCTTACTCCATGGCTAATTACCCTGAAGAAAAAGGGTTAGTTAAATTTAATATTAGAATTGCGACTCCGCCGCCTCGATCTACCGGTATTATACCTGGTCAGATGTCCTCTTATGTATTTAGCTTGAAGCCGGGCGATAAAATATCGGTCTACGGTCCCTTTGGCGAGTTCTTCGCTAAAGAGACAGAAAATGAGATGGTCTTTATTGGCGGTGGCGCTGGTATGGCGCCAATGCGGTCACATATTTTTGATCAATTAAAGCGCATAAAGTCAGATCGAAAGATTAGTTTTTGGTATGGCGCTCGATCCTTAAGAGAGTGTTTTTATGATGATGAATATGACATGTTAGCAGCAGAAAATGTCAACTTTGATTGGCATTTGGCGTTGTCTGATCCTCAGCCTGAGGATAACTGGGATGGTCTAACGGGGTTCATCCATAATGTTTTATTCGAGCAGTACCTCAAGAATCACGAGGCGCCAGAAGATTGCGAGTACTACATGTGTGGGCCACCAATGATGAATGCCGCTGTAGTGAAGATGCTCAGCGATTTAGGTGTCGAGGATGAGAATATTTTCCTCGATGACTTTGGCGGCTAATTTGAACTCAAAGATGCGAAACACGCGTTGCTCTAATAGCGCTTCTCTTCGTATCTTTGCGTTGCCCGTAGTGCTTTTACTAGTGCTCAGTGGTTGTAATTCTGGTCCTGAGATTGTTACTTTGGCGGGTAACAAATTTGGGACGACCTATCGTATTACCATCGTTGCTGATCAGCCAGTGCCTGAAAATCTTGCTGCTATGATTGATGCACAGCTTGATGCGATAGATCAGTCAATGTCGACCTATAAATCGGCCTCACAAATTAGTCAGTTCAATCGGCTTAAGGTGGGCATGAAGGTGTCGATTTCTGAGGAGTTTTTTGAGGTGCTGCAGGTTGCAACATCTGTGTGGAAAGCCAGTGGTGGGGCTTTAGACCCTTCAGTCGGCCCGTTGGTTAATTTGTGGGGATTTGGTTCAGAATCATTTACAGATATTGTTCCCTCTCAAGCAGCTATCGCGTCGGCCAAAGCGCAGCTTGCGTTTGATACCTTAGTAGTTGAACGTGACGTAAATGATGTAAGTCTGCTAAAAACTATGCCATTGCAGCTTGATATGTCTGCAGTGGCCAAAGGCTATGCGGTCGATGCGATTGCAAATATACTTGAAATGAACGCACTGCCGGATTATCTCGTGGAAATTGGCGGTGAAACCCGTGTAAGTGGTTATAACCCTAGTGGTCAGCCTTGGAAGTTGGCAATTGAAACACCAATGTTGAATAGCGAGGTTGAACAGATTTTATCCTTGGTGTCCGGTGCTGTAGCCACTTCTGGTGACTATCGCAACTATTTTGAACGTGATGGCGAACGATATTCTCACATCATTGATCCAAGAACCGGTTATCCTATAAATCACAAATTGGCCTCTGTAACTGTAGTGGCAGACAATTGTGCATTGGCCGATGCCTGGGCGACGGCTTTTATGATTTTAGGTGATCAACGCAGTCTTGAGCTGGCAAATCAATTACAAATACCAGTTTTTATGTTGATTCGTGAAGATGATACTTTCAAACGTCGATATAGCGATACTTTTGAGCCTTATTTAGGTATTCCTCAGTAGATCTATGGGCATGAGTAGAGAGCGTTAAATATGTTAGAAGTTTTGTTGGCGATTATTATTTTTGGACTGCTGGTTGCAGGTATGGCCGTTGGAGTATTGATGGGGGGTAAGCCTATTGCCGGCTCCTGTGGTGGCGTTGGTGCCGCTCTAGGCGAAGAAAACTACACTTGCGACATCTGCGGCGATGACCCTCAAAAATGTAGCGAACAAGATAATCTCAATGTCCAAGCATACAATGCCATGGATTTTCAACCAAAGAGCTCTTAAGTATGGCTGACTATTCCTACGACCTCGTTGTTATTGGCAGTGGCCCTGCAGGCGAGGGTGCTGCCATAAATGCGGTAAAGCAGGGGTTAAAAGTTGCAGTGGTAGATGAACGTGCATTACCTGGTGGTAACTGTACACATCTAGGTACTATTCCCTCTAAGGCGCTGCGCCACTCGGTACGACGTATGATGCAGTACAATAATATGCCGTTGTTTCGTTCCATTGGAGAACCGCGCTGGTTTTCTTTTCCCGAAATGATGAAAGCTGCGGATGATGTTATTACCAAGCAAGTGGAAGGACGGACCAAAGGATATGCTCGCAACCGTGTTCGTTTGCACATTGGCAGAGCGAGCTTTAAAACTAAGCATGAGATTTCTGTAATTGGCCAGGATGGCAAGAACGTTACGATTGACAGTAAATTCTTTTTAATTGCTACAGGGTCGAGCCCCTATCGTCCAGATGATATTGATTTCGATCACTCTTGTGTTTTTGATAGTGATACTATTTTAACCATGGACAGTTCACCGCGTAACATTATCATTTACGGGGCGGGGGTTATCGGTTGTGAGTACGCCTCTATTTTTTCAGGTCTGGATACTCGCGTAGATCTTGTTAATACAAGAGAGTGGTTGATGAGTTTTCTTGACGATGAAATATCTGATGCCCTAAGTTATCATTTACGTGATTTGAATGTCATGGTGCGGCATAACGAAGAGTATGAGTGTGTCATGACTCACGATACTGGTGTTTCATTGGAACTCAAGTCTGGTAAACGCATCCATGCTGAGGCACTGTTGTGGTGTAACGGTAGAAGCGGCAATACTAAGTCGTTGGGTCTAGCTAATATTGGCCTGCAAGCTGATGAAAGAGGACAGTTATCGGTGAACGAGGATTACCAAACCAGCGTACCTAATGTGTATGCGGTGGGTGATGTTATTGGTTGGCCTTCATTGGCTGGAGCAGCCTATGATCAGGGCAGAGGTGCTGCCTCGCACATGTGTGCCATGGAAGATCAGCATCGTGTAAATGATGTGGCGACTGGCATTTGGACTATCCCAGAGATTAGTTTCGTGGGTAAAAATGAAAGTGAGCTCACTGAACAGAAAATTCCATACGAAATCGGGCGAGCATATTTTAAGGATACGGCGCGGGCACAGATTTCTGGTGAAGAAGTTGGTATGTTAAAAATTCTTTTTCATCAAGATACTCTAGAAATTCTCGGAATCCATTGCTTTGGTGCTGAAGCTGCAGAAATTATACATATCGGCCAGGCCATTATGAATCAGCAAGGCGAAGCAAATACGATAAAATATTTTTTAAGTACTACCTTTAATTACCCTACTATGGCCGAGGCTTATCGAATTGCTTCAATGAATGGCTTAAATCGGGTTCGCCGAGAACATCGTCATTTTGATGAAAAGCAGCGTTAGTAATAGACGGTTCGTCTATTACTAATCGCGACAGGAATTAATGCTACTTCGACAATTTGACTGTTGTTTGTGTTTTCGCTTTCGGGTTTAATCAGTGCATGTTTAAGAATCTTTCGCTCTTTATCGGCTATCGCTACACTCGCAGTAAGCGAAGAGAGGGCTATGTGTCATTTATATCAGCTTTTTCTTTTGGCGCCATGTCACTTGGTGTTGCCGCCCTAATTATTGTTTTATCAGTGATGAATGGTTTTGATAATGAAATAAAGAGCCGGCTATTAAAAGTACTTCCGCACATAACCGTAGCCAAATCTGACGGAATAAGTAATGCAGATATTCAGGTAGTGGGTGCGCAATTAGTCGCTGATTCGGCAGTCGAGCACATTGTACCTATGGTGCAAAGTTTCGTTGTCATTTCTCAAGGTGATCGGCAAATGGGTGTTAATTTGCAAGGCATAGATACCCTATGGCCAACGGCAGAATTACTTTCTGAAGTCATGATCTCTGGACAACTTGAACAACTTGCCGCGGGACAGTTTCAAGTAATTGTGGGTGGGCAGATTGCTCGTAAAATGGGACTAATAGTCGGGGATACCTTGCAGATAACACTCCCGCAAGTTAGCGTTACCCCTGCGGGTATTTTCCCGAGAATTAAGCGGGTAGTCGTTTCTGGAATTTTTCAGGTAGGTGCTCAGGCAGATGGTTCAGTCATTTTTATGCATCAGGCCGATGCTCGCACATTACTGCGTTTAGGTGATAAATTTTTAGGTTTTCAGGTGCAATTAAAGGATGGTTTTGGGGCAGACCATTGGATTCTTCATCATGCTCAAGTAGTGTTTCCTGATTTACCCTGGCGATCTTGGACTTCAACTATGGCGTCGCTATTTAAAGCGATGGCTATGGAAAAAATAGTAGTTAGTCTATTGCTGTCAGTTATTATCGCTGTTGCAGCGTTTAATATAATTGCTAGCTTGGTTCTCATGGTAGCGGAAAAACGTCGGGATATTGCAGTTATTCGGACTATGGGTGCAACCTCAGGCCTAGTTATCAGAATATTTATTGCTCAAGGAATGACGGTAGCTATTATGGGTGTTGGTATCGGAACAGTAATAGGCTCTGCAGTGGCTTATTATATAGGTGATATTGTCACTGCAGTAGAACACGCACTGGGCATTTACTTTTTTGATCCTAGTATTTACCTGATAAGTGCATTGCCCTCCAAGCTATTGGTTTCTGATGTGGTAGCCGTGGTGATTAGTGCATTAGTTGTTAGTATGCTAGCGACCCTATACCCGGCATGGCGAGCTGGACAAATATTGCCTGCGGAGGCTTTGCGTTATGACCACTAAAGCGGTGATGGTTGCATCTGATATAAGTCGAGTCTATTTGCAGGCTGATATGCCGTTGAGTGTACTTTCCGATGTTAATTTAACTATTCAGCAGGGTGAAAAAATTGCTATTGTGGGCGTTTCCGGTTCAGGAAAAACAACGCTTTTAAACGTGCTCGGTGGCTTGGATGATCCTACCGGCGGAGATGTGCGGGTTTGTGATGTATCCTGGCGCACCCTAAGTGCATCTAAGCGCGCAGCTTGGCGCAACCAGCATGTGGGATTTGTGTACCAATTTCACCATCTTTTGGGTGAATTCTCTGCGCTTGAAAATGTGGCTCTACCTCTTCTGATTGGCGATTGCTCTTCAGTTGATGCACTACGAAAAGCTACTGACTTGCTTGTCAGAGTCGGCCTTGGTGATCGATTACATCATCATCCGGCGGAGCTCTCTGGAGGAGAGCGGCAACGTGTAGCGGTGGCCAGGGCATTGATTACTCGTCCCTCCGTAGTACTTATGGATGAACCTACAGGTAATCTTGATCCCAATACTGCTGGGGCTATTTTGGATCTGTTAATAGAACTCAACCAGTCGCTTGATATTTCATTTGTATTAGTCACACATGACCAGGCTATTGCAAAAAAGATGGATCGTATACTTACCCTAGTGGATGGCATGCTGGTTAGCGTGGATCAACATTTTGATTAAATCCATTCCAATTTTCATTGGACTGCGCTATTTTTTTGCTGATCAACGCTCAAAATTGCTAGTGTCATTTATTTCCTTACTAGCGATTGCAGGTTTGGTGCTCGGGGTTGGACTGTTAATTCTCGTGCTCTCTGTAATGAATGGTTTTGATCGTGAATTACGTGAAAATATTCTCGCTGTAGTTCCCCACGTGCAGTTGATTCATCCAACTGGTGTCCAGGACTGGCAGGCCCAGAGAAGTAAACTATTATCACTAGAGGAAGTGACTGAGGCGGTTCCCTATGCTGATGTAAACGGCTTGTTAAGTCGACGAAAAGCTGCTCGCCCTATCCATTTTTTAGGCCTTGATGCGACAGCGATGCCCGAGGGGCTTGCCGCAGTGCTTGACCGAAACCAATTGGAAATGCCTAAGAATAATGAGATATTATTATCAGCGGCGGTGGCTGAGGCCATAGATGTTCGGCCTGATCGGCGAGTCTCGGTTATTATCCCTGAAAATCAAAATGGTTCTACTAACGTTTATTCATTTGTTGTCAGTGGCATTTTTGCCACTCACACCGAACTTGATCAGTCACTGGCTATAGGCTCTCTAGATAAGGTAGCGCAAATTGCAGGAATACCTGGCCACGCAAATGGATTTAGGCTACAGATCAACGATGAATTTAATGCACGTGACATTGGCTATGAGATTCTTAATCAACTTCCCTTTGGGTATGGTTTCAGAGATTGGTTTCAGACCCATGGCAATCTTTATCAGGCCATTCAATTATCTCGCAATATGGTAGTTTTACTGATTTTTTTAATCGTTGCCATAGCGGCATTTAACGTTGTTTCAATGTTAATGATGTCAGTGATGAACAAACGCAAGGATATTGCTGTGTTACAAACCTTGGGTCTATCCCGAGGGAGCATTGTGAGTATTTTTTTAGTACAAGGAACGATGATCGGTATTGTTGGCATTACGTTGGGGGTCTTTCTTGGCGTATTTGGATGCTATTATGTTGCCGATATTGTGCGTTGGGTTGAAACTTTTTTAGGCCAACCGTTTTTGAATACAGAGATTTATCCTATTGACTACATTCCAGTAGATATGCGTTTGGCAGATGTATTTATGATCGCGGGTACTGCTTTAGTCCTCAATGTTATTGCGACAATATATCCAGCACTGTACGCTAGTCGCACCGCTCCAGCAGAGGAATTACGTTACGAATCATGATCGAAGCGATTTTTTTCTGCGCGGATATTTTGTCGCGCTTCCCAGTTTCTAATGACTTTCCAGCGCCACAAAAATAGGACAAAAAAGTAACCCACAGTGGCCAGCAAAGACCCAGCGATAAGACTGCCGACAAACAGAGGCAGTAAAACTTCCGATCCGAGTTGAGAGAACCATTGCCAATTCAGAGTGACTGCAAACTCACCTAATTCAGTGCCAAGAATAGAACTGCCTAATTTATAAGTAAGAAAGAACATGGGTGGTATGGTTATGGGGTTACTCATCCAAATAATGAGCATGGCCAAAGGAAGATTAGCACCAAAAGAAAAACACATGGCGATAACAAGTAAACTTTGTATGGGCAACGGAATAAAAGCGCAAAAAATGCCCACAAATACAGCTAGCGAAACAGACTGGCGGTTAAGATGTAGCAGGTTTGGGTCCTGGGGCAATGAGCGCATCCATCGCAGCGACGGACGTTCTAGTAATCCTTTGATGTCGGGTAAAAAACGGCGGACTGTTTTGCGTGGCATATACCAATCATCTTTTTTACGCTTAAGAACGTATTATGCCTCGAACGGCTGAGCGTAACTAGCCTAAAAGTTGCTTAAAAACGGACTTATGGTGCCGTGCAAGATATACTGCTAACCACCAATTACAAACACGTCGGATAACCTACTGGATGATCCCTTTGAACAGCCAAGAGAAAACAGCACTTTCTATAAAAAATTTAGGCAAAGTCTATGACGACTCTTTTGAGGCCCTAAAGGGAATTGATCTAGATGTTGCTCAGGGCGATTTTTTTGCACTGTTGGGACCCAATGGAGCAGGTAAGTCCACTACCATTGGCATTATTTGTTCCCTAGTGAGAAAAACTGCAGGGAGTGTTAGTATTTTCGGCCACGATATTGATGAAGACTTCTCAATAGCGAAACAATATATAGGTGTTGTTCCTCAGGAATTTAATTTTAATCAGTTTGAAAAGCCCATTGATATTTTAGTAGCTCAAGCAGGTTACTTTGGTATAAAAAAACACATTGCGGTTGAGCGAGCAGAAAAATATCTAAGGCAACTTGGTTTGTGGGAACGTCGAGATGATTTGTCTAGAAATTTATCTGGTGGTATGAAACGACGGTTGATGATCGCTCGAGCGCTCATTCATGAACCTCAACTTCTGGTTCTTGATGAGCCTACAGCTGGCGTAGATATTGAACTTCGACGTTCAATGTGGGAATTTCTCAGGGAGATTAACGAACAGGGTACAACGATTATCTTAACCACTCATTATTTGGAGGAAGCTGAAAGTCTATGCCGTAATATCGCAATTATTGATCATGGTACTATTGTGCAGAACACGAGCATTAAAGCCTTGTTAAAACAACTTAACAAAGAGACGTTTATTTTTGATACTCAGCAAGCATTGACCCAAGCTCCATTGATACAAGATTACCCAGCAATATTAATTGACAGTCACAGTATTGAAGTTGAAGTGCTTAAGACGCAATCAATTAATCAGGTGTTTGATGCGCTTAATTCTCAGAATATCGATATTGTCAGTATGCGTAACAAAAGCAATCGGTTGGAAGAATTATTCTTTGACATGGTTGAGAAAAATTTAAGTGACAAACAGGGAGTGCAGGACGATGAATAAGCATCAAAAATGGGTAGCTTTTGATACGATTTTACGTCGTGAAATTCGTCGGTTTATGCGCATCTGGCCTCAAACTCTGCTACCTCCTGTAATTACCATTGTGTTGTATTTTGTTATTTTTGGTCAGCTCATTGGTTCACGTATTGGTACTATGGGAGGCTTGCCCTATATTCAATTTGTAGCCCCGGGTTTAATAATGATGTCGGTAATAACTAATTCGTATTCCAATGTAGTGTCATCATTCTTTGGCTCAAAATTTCAGCGGAATATTGAGGAGCTTCTGGTTTCTCCGACACCTAATTGGATTATATTGCTAGGGTATGTTGCTGGGGGGATGTGTCGAGGTCTTGGGGTAGGTGCAATTGTTACTCTGCTGTCTTTGTATTTTGCTGACTTTAGCATCCATAACGTGCCTATAACCATCGCCATAGTATTGATGACGTCATTGATGTTTTCTCTTGCTGGGCTTATTAACGCAATCTTTGCGGCTAATTTTGACGATATTTCTATTATTCCAACCTTTGTACTGACACCGTTGACCTATCTTGGTGGTGTGTTTTACTCCATAGAGCTACTTAGTGACTTTTGGAGAAACTTGTCGATGATTAATCCAGTTTTATATATGGTTAATGCATTTCGCTATGGTATTGCCGGTATTACCGATATTAACATTGCATGGTCTTTTGGCATGGTAGGATTTTTCTCGTTGGTATTATTTTTTAGTGCACTGTATTTGTTAGAGAACGGCTCAAGGTTACGCAGCTAATGGTTGACTATTCAGAAACAGAGCTAGGGAAAGCCACAGACTATACCGACCAGTATGATGCTACGCTTTTACAGCCTATACCCAGATCTAAGGCGCGACAACACCACACCACAGGTACGTTGCCTTTTGTCGGTGTCGATGTTTGGACTGCTTATGAGATTTCATGGTTAAACTTGCAGGGATTGCCCCAAGTAGCTATTGGAGAATTTGTTTTTCCCTGCACGAGCGCCGCTATTATAGAGTCTAAATCCTTTAAACTGTATCTCAATTCTTTTATTCAAAGTTCCTTTGCTAATAAACAACAGGTTGTTGGTTTATTAGAGAAAGATCTCTCTAATGCGTGTGGCGCAGTAGTTGAAGTCGCACTTTATGAGATGTCGGAGTACGCCGGTTTCTCTTCAATAGGCGAACCAAAGGGGGTCTGTTTAGACCATCGAGCAGTGATGATTGATTGTTATCATCCTGACCATACTTTTTTGGACAGTGATGCAGATCACGCTGTGAGTGAACTGTTATATTCACATTTACTGAAGACCAACTGCCCGGTGACAGATCAACCAGACTGGGCATCTATTTACATTGATTATCAGGGTCCTAAAATTGACCGAGATGGGTTGTTAAAATACCTAGTATCCTACCGTCAGCATCAAGACTTTCATGAGCAGTGTGTTGAGCAAATTTTTTCAGATATTTTATCTGTTTGTGGCCCATCTCAGCTCAGTGTTTATGCGCGTTACATGCGTAGAGGTGGGCTTGATATTAATCCTTTTAGAAGTACATCTGACCTCATTCCGCCTCGACTGCGACAGGTTCGTCAGTAAGTTTTATTCAGGCTAAACTGGTTTTGAGAAACTCGATTAAAAGCTTTACTGCCTGATCCTCTTTGCGAAAAGGTTCACAGCGTAAAATAATATTCACCTTGCCTAAATTTGGAAATCCAGATGAAGGATGAATAATGGATAAGTTTGATGGTACTGTACTTTTGGCTAGTACAGTGACTCCTAGACCTTCTTGTATAGCGTGTTGAATTCCAGTTAGATCAGGATTGGTGTAAACAATTTGCCAAGGCAGTGCATTGTTATCTAAATGCTGAATTGCCGTTTTGCGGTAAATACAGCCTTCTGAAGCTACAATTAGTGGCATGACTTGTACTTTTAATGAGTGCTGGTCATTGCCTGCGACCCAAACTAAATCATCGGTTTTTATCAAATCAGAATTTTTGTCAGAAACGCCATCCTCTAAGGCTAAAATTAGGTCATGCTGAGCCTTCCCAGCTTTAGTCAAAAGGTGTTTACTTAGTTCGCAATTGACCTCTAGAGTCACATTTGGATATGCCTTGGCAAACCTACTTACGATCCTAGGCAATAAAACTGTGGCAAACTCACTAGGAATACCAAGTCTGATCTTACCTGCTACTGCACTTTTAGAGAATTGACTTATTGCAAGATCATTTAATGCTAGTATTTGGTTTGCATAATCATAGAGCGCTATTCCCGACTCTGATAGTTCCATATTTTTACCTAATCGCCTAAATAAGTTCTCATCAATGAGCTCTTCAAGTCGTTTAATTTTTAACGTAATAGCAGGTTGTGATCTGCCCAGAAGTTCGCCTGCCTTAGTAAAGCTACCCAGCTGGGCTACAGATACGAAGGCACGTAGTAAATCCATCGGCAAATTTTTCATAATAATGACTCCAAATTGACAGTTCTAAGTATTTATAAAATTAATGTTACTATTGTAGCTATTAATTTAACATATTCATAATTGAGCTTTATCATCAACGCCTTCAAATTATGACTAAACGATAACTCAGGCTATAAGTATGTCCGAGAACCATGATATTAAAACAACCCAACTTTATGACCAGCATTTACAAGCGGGTGCAAAGATGGTGCCTTTTGCGGGATATTTAATGCCTGTGCAGTACCCTACTGGCATTATGCAAGAACATTTGCACACAAGAGAACAGGTGGGTTTATTTGACGTTTCTCACATGGGTCAGTTCATTGTCCAAGGCGCTGGCGCAGCGTTAGCTCTAGAGGAGCTTATGCCTGTTGATCTTGAAGCGTTGGCGATAAACCAGCAAACTTATGCTACTTTCACCGATGCGTCGGGCGGCATTAGTGATGATCTGATTGTTACCCGATGGGCAGAAGATACCTTTTTCCTGATCGTTAATGCGGCTTGTAAGGCTCAGGATTTTCAGCGCTTACAGGTTCATCTAGCGGACTCTGCCGACATCAGTCTTTCTGAATTGGATCTACACTCCTTAGTTGCCCTGCAAGGGCCTCACGCTAAAGACATCATGGCTGAACTAAGTTCAGATGCAGC
Source organism: Porticoccaceae bacterium (assembly GCA_029254005.1). GTDB lineage: Bacteria > Pseudomonadota > Gammaproteobacteria > Pseudomonadales > Porticoccaceae > HTCC2207. The sequence goes on from JAQWYJ010000127.1 coordinate 41,268, forward strand.
AAGCTTAGTTTTTATGCACGGCTGCTCAGCTTCTATTGATGGAATTGACTGCTATATTACCCGGTCTGGTTATACCGGTGAAGACGGTTTTGAAATATCAGTAGCAAATCAACATGCTGATCGTTTAGCAGATATATTATTGGCTTATGATGCTTGTCAGTGGATTGGTCTGGGCGCTCGGGACTCTTTGAGGCTAGAGGCAGGATTGTGTCTATATGGTCATGACATGGATCTGAATACCACACCAGTTGAAGCTGGTCTAAGTTGGAGTATTAGTAAATCACGACGAAATAATGGTGCCAAGCAAGGTGGATTTTTGGGTGACGACACGATTCTACTTCAGTTGTCTGAGGGGGTTTCAAGAAAGCGTGTCGGATTCTTAGTTGATGGTAAAGCCCCAGTTAGAGAGGGATCGGAGATCATTGATGATCAAGGTTCTGTAATTGGCATGATTACTAGTGGTGGCTTTGGTCCGACGCTGCAAGCGCCACTTGCTATGGGGTATGTGCCTATTGAGTATTCAAAAGAGGGTACAGCTTTAACCGCCTTAGTCAGGAATAAGCCGCGCTCGATAATAGTCGCCAAAATGCCTTTAGTGCCGCAGCGTTATCACCGCGGATAATCGAAAGTAATTCAGTAGTAATAATTATTTGGAGTACAAGATGGGTCAAGTTGTTTATACCAAAGATCATGAATGGTTAAGTCGTAAAGATGATGTTGTTACCATCGGCGTCACCGAGTTTGCTCAACAGCAGCTTGGCGATGTGGTGTTTGTTGAGCTTCCCGAAGTTGGTAGCACTTTACTTATTGGTGATGAGGCGGCAGTGATTGAGTCTGTAAAAGCAGCCGGAGAGATTTCAGTGCCTCTAGGTGGAGTTGTCTTATCAGTAAATGAGTCTTTAATCGATGAGCCTGAGTTACTTAATAGTGCACCAGAGACTGAAGGCTGGATATTTAAACTGACGCCAACCATAGCAGTTGATCTCAGCGATTTTATGGATGCAGGCCAATACCAACAATATACTCAAGACGGTGAATAACGAACCCCTACTACTGGAGACAAACAGATGTTGAAAAAGCGACGAAGCCTAGCTGATTTAGAGAATCCTGGTGAGTTTATTGCCCGCCATATAGGTCCTAGTACAGCCGATCAGGCAGCTATGCTCACTGTATTGGGCTGTACTAGCTTACACCAGCTTACGGGTCAGGTTGTTCCTCAGGCCATCGTTATGACAGAACCCTTAGAAATAGATGACAGTTGCTCTGAAGAGCAGGCATTACATGAGCTTAAGCAGATCGCGAAAAAGAATAAAGTATTCAAGAGTTTTATAGGTCAAGGCTACTACAACACGGTTACACCTAATGTGATTCAGCGTAATATTTTGGAAAATCCAGCGTGGTATACCGCCTACACGCCTTACCAGCCAGAAATTTCACAAGGGCGTCTGGAAGCATTGATTAATTTTCAGACCATGGTGTCAGATCTCACCGGTATGGACATTGCCAACGCGTCTATGCTCGATGAGGGCACTGCTGCGGCAGAGGCTATGTCTTTATGTCAACGAATGGCAAAATCAAAATCACTCCGGTTTTACGTCGATCAAGATTGTCTCCCGCAAACTATCCAAGTGATTAAAACTCGGGCAGAGCCTATAGGCATTCAAGTTGATGTTGGCAGTCCATTAGACTTTTCTGGAGATGCCTTTGGAATGTTGATTCAATATCCAGGTGTCAGTGGTGATGTGGTCGATCATCGGGAAGTAATTAAGAAAGTTCAGGCACAGCGCGGTCTGGTGGTTATGGCGGCTGACATCCTTAGTTTGGTGATGCTTGAATCACCAGGGTCCCAGGGTGCAGATGTTGCCATAGGATCTAGCCAACGATTTGGGGTCCCTCTGGGTTTCGGTGGTCCTCATGCAGGCTATATGGCTACTCGGGAGTCTTTCAAGCGTAATCTTCCTGGGCGGCTCGTGGGAGTCTCGCTGGACGCCAATGGCGATCCAGCATACCGACTTGCTCTGCAAACCCGAGAGCAGCATATTCGACGTGAGAAAGCCACTTCTAATATTTGCACAGCACAGGTCCTTTTAGCTGTTATTGCCGGTATGTATGCGGTTTACCATGGCCCTAAAGGACTGAAACGAATTGCCCAGAGAGTTCACACATTGACTTCTACTTTGGCACAGGGTCTCAAGCTGCATGGTGTTGAAATTCGGAATAAATATTGGTTTGATACACTCACTTTGACTACAGGGGAGAGCACCGCAGCTATTATTGAGCGTGCACAGCAGCGGCAGTGCAATTTACGATTGATTGACCATGATACCCTTGGCATCTCTCTTGATGAAAAGTCTACAGCTGAAGATGTTCTCCTATTGTGGGATATTTTAATTGGCGAGCATCAGTTAGACGTCAGAGAAATAGCAGATACTGTTAACGATTATCTCCCCGGCGATTTAGTGAGAACTACGGAGTTTTTAACTCACCCTACTTTTTCTCGTTATCGCTCAGAGACAGAGATGTTGCGCTATCTGCGCAAACTATCGGACAAAGATATTGCTCTTGATCGTGCAATGATACCTCTTGGGTCATGCACTATGAAGTTAAATGCTACAGCAGAGATGCTCCCTATAAGTTGGCCTGAATTTTCAAATATTCATCCTTTTGCCCCAGACACCCAGACCCAGGGTTATCAACAGATGATTGGCCAATTGGAAGAAATGCTGTGTGCTGCTACAGGGTATGATGCTATGTCATTGCAACCTAATGCGGGATCTCAGGGAGAATATGCGGGTCTATTAGCTATTCGAGGCTATCATGCGAGTCAAGGACAAAGCCATCGTAACGTATGTTTGATCCCAAGTTCAGCACATGGCACGAATCCTGCGTCAGCACAGATGTGCGGCATGAGTGTTGTAGTGGTTAAGTGCGATGAAGAAGGGAATGTTGATGTTGATGACCTTCTGTCCAAAGCTACGCTACATAGTGGTAACCTCGCCGCAATTATGGTCACCTATCCCTCTACACACGGAGTTTTTGAGGAGCGGATTGGTGAAATTTGTGACATTGTGCATGAACACGGTGGTCAGGTTTATATAGATGGGGCCAACCTGAATGCTATGGTAGGTGTCTGCCAGCCAGGTAGTTTTGGTGGGGATGTGTCGCATCTCAACTTGCATAAAACTTTTTGTATTCCTCACGGTGGTGGCGGTCCTGGTGTTGGGCCAATTGGAGTAGGCAAGCATTTGGAGCCATTTTTGCCAAAAGAGTCCGAGCAAGGTAATCGGCGTGGTGCTCAGGTATCTTCAACACCCTATGGAAGCGCCAGCATCTTGCCGATCACTTGGATGTATATCCGTATGATGGGCAATAAGGGACTGAAGAAAGCAACAGAAGTAGCAATATTGAACGCAAATTATATGGCTAATCGTTTACAAGAGCATTATGAAATTCTTTATACCGGTAGTCAGGGACGAATCGCTCATGAGTGTATTTTAGATGTGCGTGGTATCAAAGATGATATAGGTATCAGTGTTGATGATATTGCCAAACGATTGATTGATTATGGATTTCATGCCCCAACTATGTCCTTTCCAGTTGCCGGTACGCTGATGATTGAGCCCACTGAAAGCGAATCCAAAGCTGAGCTAGACCGCTTTTGCGATGCTATGATTGCCATCAAATCAGAAATTAATAATGTCTCATCAGGCCACTGGGCGGTGGATGATAATCCACTAGTGGGAGCACCTCATACCGCTACAATGGTGTCCGCAGATCAATGGCAACATCAGTACTCACGGAGCTGCGCAGCGTTTCCTTTAGTCTCGTTAAAAGAGAATAAATATTGGCCCCCCGTGGGGCGTTTAGATCATGTTTATGGTGATCGTAACTTGGCCTGTTCTTGTCCATCTATTAAAGATTATGAGTAACCGCAGATTGCCATTATGTTGATATGATCGATGCGGCTGAATACAGCAGTTAATGTGTCATTGGGTTAAAGTAGCTGATGGTGAAGCCGCATAAAAAAATAAAAACATTATAATATTAATATTAGATATTGATAAATAACGATTAATTAGTCAGTGTAAGAATGGTCTATTTAGTGTATCGGGTCTCTTTATTGATGGTTTAAAAAGTCCAATACACGGTAAGCAATAACGGGTTGATTAAAACCTTTAAATTCTAATTGTCCCTTGTTTTCGCATTCAATAATATTTTTGATCAGATTGTATGTGCTTAGTGAAATCAGTATTTCTTCGCCCAAAGCTGAGGACTCTAGTCGGCTTGCTAGATTAACTGCTCGTCCAAGTAGAGTGTAATTAAGGTGGTTCGCTGTGCCAAAATGGCCTACTTTACAGAGTCCACTGTTGATCCCTATTCTTAAAGACGGCGGGTTTTCAATACCAGCGTCAATCCAGCGCGAGGTTAGTTTGGCCATAGCCTTGCGCATAGCAATTGCCATCGCAACACAATTAATAGCGTCTTTTTTAACACCACGACTTTCAGGGTCACCAAAAAACACCATGATTGAATCGCCCATTATTTTATCGATAGTGCCACCAAAACGCACCGCTATTTCACTCATTTGAGACAAGTACACATTGAGAAATTCAGCTAATTCGTCAGGATTTAGTTGCTCTGCAAGATCAGTAAATCCATTTAAATCAGAGAACATTATACTTATATGCTTTTCTTCGGAGACATTATTGAACTGGTGATCATTTAATATTGCTCGTCTCACAGAGGGAGAAAAATATCTCGACATCTGAGATACGCGCAGAGATAAATCAGTATTTATATGTTTTTTTGTCTCCGCATCATGAGTCAGTAGTAAATTTTTTGATCTCAGATTATTCATTACGGAAATAAAAAAACCTCCAGCTATAACAACTAAAACAGCGCTGTGCAGTTCTGAAATATAAGGCATACCACTAAAAAAAACGTATCCAAACCCAGCACTAGCTAAAATGGTCAGACTGCTTAAAATATTTTGTTGGCGATTTTCAGTTGACATAGGTACCGCAGAGGTTAGTAAAATAACTAAAAAGCTTACTATCTCAAAGTGTAAAAATGCCATTAGCATGCCGGCAATCGCTTTGTCTAAATAGGGGTAAAAAAAACGATGATCTTGATAGTTACGTTCTTGTTGTCCCTGACCGAAGGTAATAAAGATATAAAACAATAATAGTGAGAATATGCCAATGTAGCCATGGTGGTATTGATGCATGAGTGAGGATAGAGTTAAAGACACCAGCCACATGGTGACTATTGCCAATCTAAATGGCCCATAATATTTTATACAGGCTTTGTTGTGGTCAGTTTCCGTCATCTTGCTAGTCTAGCATTCGTAATCGGTGCAGCCTAATAGATTAAAATCTGATTACAGCTCATTGCTTTTCATTGCTCATCTGTGTACAGTCTCGCCGCTCAAAAAGACTATTCCAATTCTGGTTGGGCAATGTGAAAGTATTATAGTAGAAAACGAGTATGCCGATCTCTTGCATGGTTGATAGGACAGAGAGCGGTAACAGTTTATAGTGAGGCGTCCGCAGGGCGATCTTGCAGGGACTAGAGGTATGCAATAGCATGGCTCGAATCAACGAGCACGCCGGTGCTCCTGTTGTGATATTTGTCAAGCAGAAAATCGGTAGAAGTTTACGGTGAGGTGTCCGAGTGGCTGAAGGAGCACGCCTGGAAAGTGTGTAAGCGTTTGTAGCGTTTCGAGGGTTCGAATCCCTCTCTCACCGCCATAAA
>JAQWYJ010000011.1 GCA_029254005.1 Porticoccaceae bacterium
TGGTGCCCAGTCGCGCAGCTGGGCTGATCGAAGAGGGGCAGGTGGTAAAATTTCAATACGACGCGTTTCCCTATCAGCGGTTCGGGGTGTTCTCTGGCTCTGTCAGCGAGGTGGCGACCACCATATTGATTCCGGGGGAGATTTCTCTGCCCACTGCCGTTGCCGAGCCTTTTTATATTGTTGATGTCAAAGTCCATCAACAGTGGGTAATGGCCAGTGGCAAAAAGGTATCTTTGAAACCTGGCATGTTGCTGCGGGCAGATGTTGTGTTAGAAGAGAGAACCATCCTTCAATGGCTGTTTGATCCAATTTATGCGATTACCGGTCGTCTTTAAAAATTGACGTTCAGGTCTTTAACGATGCAATTGCATACCATTCCCAATCTGAGCCATAAAGCCTCTGACAGCTAGCTGGATCTAACGGAAATTACGCGACCGGATAGTCGTCTGATAGAGTAGCTCGCTGCAATCGGTGAGCTCGTGAGCGATGACATGAATCACAGCGCCATCGGTTTCAATAACACCTTTGACTATTACTAGTTGAGCTTTTAACAAAGCCTGGCGACAGCGTTGTTGGACAGTTTTCCAAATAACAATATTACTATTGCCGGTTTCATCTTCCAGTGTTAAGAATACAACCCCAGATGCTGTGCCGGGGCGTTGTTTTCCGGTGACGATTCCGGCAATACGAACAAATCGCTGATGACCCATTTCAGCTAAATCACAGTAACGCTTACATTGGCGAAAAAAGGGAAACTTTTCACGAAGAATGCTCATTGGATGGCGGCCTAAGGTCAGTCCTGTATTGTTATAGTCAGCATAGATATTGTCACTTTCGCTGGGTGGTATGAACTGTAAATCTGAATCTAGCATTGCGTGCTCCAGCAGAGGCTCCATATTATTTGTTGCCAGTGCTTGCCAGTGAGCTTGGCGTCGATTACTGGTGATGGATTGGAGTGCTCCAGCGCTACTCAAAAGGCTTAGGTTAGCTTTAGATAGGCCAGTACGAGCGATTATGTCGCTGAGGCTCTCAAAAGGTCTTTTCGCATTAGTGATTTTCAATACAGCACTATAACTTAGACCTTTTATTATTCTAAAACCTAATCTAATCAGTATTTTATTAGATTTATTTAATTCTATATCTATATTATTTTTGTCGCTATTTTCCAAGCTATGATCCCAAAAACTATGGTTGATATCGATAGGTTTTATACTAATATTATGGCGCTGGGCGTCTTGAACTAATTGCGAGGGAGAATAAAACCCCATAGGTTGACTATTCATGATTGCACAACAAAAAGCAGCGGGATAGTGACACTTTAACCAGGCTGAAACGTACGCAAGAAGAGCAAAGCTGGCGGAGTGGGATTCAGGAAAACCATAGACTCCAAAACCCTGAATTTGTTTGAATAAGCGCTCAGCAAAATCTAAGCTATAGCCTTGTTTAAGCATACCATTAGTGAGTTTTTGCTCAAATTTGGCAAGCTGATTATTACCACCCCCTTTGCTACTCCAGCTTGCCATAGCACGACGTAGTTGGTCAGCTTCTCCACCTGAAAAACCAGCAGCAACCATTGCCAATCGAATAACCTGTTCTTGGAATACGGGAATGCCCAAGGTACGCTCCAATACAGACTTTATTTCAGGGCTAGGGTAGTTAACCGCTTCCAGACCTTGGCGGCGTTTTAAATAAGGATGAACCATACCTCCCTGAATAGGGCCAGGGCGAACAATAGCAATTTCAATTACAAGATCATAAAAACAGCGCGGCTTCAAACGTGGTAGCATGGCCATCTGAGCGCGAGATTCTATCTGAAAAACTCCGACACTGTCCGCTCTGCACAGCATGTCATAGGTGGCAGTGTCATTTTTTGGAATATCTTGCATGGTCAGCTGCTGACCATGATGTTCTCTAATGAGATCGAAACAGCGGTGAATGGCTGTTAGCATACCAAGTGCAAGGATGTCTATTTTCAAGAGCCCTAAGGCCTCTATATCGGTCTTGTCCCATTGGATAACTGTGCGTTCAGGCATGCTGGCATTTTCTACGGGTACCAGTGTACTGATGGGGCTACGAGTGATAATAAAGCCGCCAACGTGCTGAGATAAGTGCCTAGGAAAGCTCATGATCTCTTGTAAAAGACCATAGAAATGGTCGATAAGTGTGCTGTTGTTAGATGCAGTAGTGTTGCTGCTCTGATCGTTAAATTGTTTCTCAAGATCAGCACGACTATCCCACCAAGATAGTGACTGGCTTAGCTGCTCAATAAATAGAGAGTCAAGACCCAGTGCTTTCCCTACATCGCGCAGAGCACTGCGAGGTTTATAGGTGATCACAGTGGCGGCTATAGCGGCGCGCTCGCGACTATAGCGTTTGTAGATATATTGAATAATTTCTTCGCGTCGTTCGTGCTCAAAGTCCACATCAATATCAGGTGGTTCATTGCGTTCTTTGGAAATAAACCTTTCAAATAAAAGTGAAATTTGATCAGGTGAGACTTCGGTGATGAATAGGCAGTAACAAACTATTGAGTTGGCTGCAGATCCTCGTCCTTGACAAAAAATATTACAACTTCGAGCATAGGCAACAATGTCATGAACAGTAAGAAAATAGCTTTCATAGTGAAGTTCTGCAATAACTTTTAGCTCGTAATTTATCTGCGCTATAACTATTTTTGTGGCTCCTGTAGGCCATCGTATTTTGGTGCCTTCATTGACTAAATGGCGTAGTTGTTCAATAGCAGTTAAATGATCTGGAACTACCTCTGATGGATATTCATAGCGTAGTTCGTCCAATGAAAAATGGCAGCGTCTAGCGATGACAAGAGTCTCAGCTAGTAAAGCAGGAGGATAAAGCTTGTCTAGATAAGCCAGTTTCCGCAAGTGCCTTTCCGCATTACTAAAGCGGCGCTGACCTAAGGCCATAACAGAGCAATTATGCCGTATAGCAGTCAGTGTATCTTGTAGCTTTTGTCGCTCTTTAATATGCATATGAACATCACCACAGGCAACCATTGGTAATTCCCACAATGCCGCTAAATTACGATAATACAAATATTTTTCAGCCTCGTTACCTTTTAGCAGATGCTGTATACCAAGCCACAATCTACCTTTAAACCACTGGCTTAGTTGTGCGCCAATATGATTGTCATTGTTAAGATTGTCTGAGGGTAACCAAATAACTAAGGAATGGTTTAAATTGTTACTAAGATCTGACCATTTGAGATGATATTTACCTTTTTCACTGCGTCTTCTGGCCAGAGTAATTAAGTTTGATAGCTCAGCATAAGATTGCCGGTTAGTAACTAAAGCAATCAGTTTGTGGTTATCAATACGAAGCTCACTACCAATGATAAGCGGTAACCCACAATCTTTGGCGGCTACATGAGCCTTAACTACACCGGCTAATGAGCATTCATCAGTAATGGCCAATGCTTGATAGCCAAGCTTGACCGCGGTATATACAAGCTCATGTGGATGAGATGCGCCGCGTAAAAAAGTAAAATTACTTAAGCAATGAAGTTCTGCATACTGCATAAAGCTCAACCATGTAATACTGTATATATATACA
>JAQWYJ010000029.1 GCA_029254005.1 Porticoccaceae bacterium
CCAAGACCCATAGAAACTGTCGGAAACTGCCAGTATTCTGGCATTAACCAAGGGTGAGGATATGAAGACAACCCGCCACCATCGACTTCACGACGAAATTTATCTAACTGCTCAATAGACAAACGACCCTCTAAAAAGGATCGAGCATACATTCCGGGCGAGCTATGTCCCTGAAAAAATATCAGATCACCTAATTCAGTGCCCTCGGGGCCTCTAAAGAAATAATTAAATCCAACATCATAAAGGGTTGCCGCTGATGAAAAACTAGCAATATGACCGCCAATACCCTCGCTTTGACTATTAGCGCGCATAACCATTGCCAATGCATTCCAGCGCACGAGCGATCTAATACGTCGCTCCATAAATAAGTCACCTGGCATGATTTTTTCTCTCACAGCCGGAATCGTATTGCAAAATGCGGTAGTTACCGACTGAGGCAACTTGATTCCTGACTCACTAGCACGAGCATTCAGCTGGTGTAAAATATAACTTGCTCTATCCTCCCCATGTACTCTTGAAATAGAGTCTAGTGCATCAAGCCATTCTTTTGTTTCGATGGGATCAAAATCATCCATAGCGGAGGTCCTAGTTAGAGGTTATTTGTATTTTTTAACTGATTGCTTCTCTTTGAGACAAACATCGGTTTAACGTCAAATTTAAGGAAAATTACATGCGTGTAGTATAACTACAAAATGAGCAACAAAAAAGGATTAAAAGCGGCAAGCTAGATTGATGTTTTTTTAACCCTATGATTTCCATACATATTAAGAAATTAATTAATAAAATTTAAATAGTTAAACTACAAAATATACTAAATTGCACAATAAATACTAGCTCAGCGGTATAATTCAGCAAAAAAAACTATAACGGCTGCCAGTACATCAGATGTATAAAGCATCCTTTAGCCATAGTGTAGCTATTAATAAAAAGAACTTTTTTTCTCCGGAACCCACCACTGACTATCAAGCTCTATACATCCGTTCTCAATAAGTCCGTTGCGAAGAGTTTTTAAATCATCTTCATTTAAGAACTCCCCTACGGCCTGGGTTTCATTGTCGTCAGTCAACGAAAATGCCTTTAGGTGGCTTCGTGACTGTCGTTTGTGAGAAATCAAGTAACAGGGGCGAGAAAAGGTTTTGGCTCTTCCCAAACGATGAATTCCAGCGCGAAAATGCACTCCATCTTTTTCGATAATAATAATTTGCTTCTGGTAAGTGGCCTCACATACTCGATAAAAAAAATAGGAAAACACCATAATATCCAAAAAAACAAATGGCATAATCATCCACACGCCAGCAACAAGCCAGCCAGTTCCTATCAGCAGCATGAAGCCAGATAGCGCCAAAATTGCCACTCTTGTCTCGTGCCAACTAGCGGATCTATTAGGTTCAAGCCTAATTGTTGTCGCTTTGTCGGTTTCAGTGATTTCAATCATAAACAAGGCCCTTTAAAACGCATGCTACCCACCCTCGTTATACGCAGCAAAATCCAAAGCCTCTCAACAAATAAACATTTTATTCCGCTGAATCATCCAAAGCCATGTATGCCCCTTCTGGCCAGGCATTAAAAACCGCTTTTACTAAAGTCGCCAGCGGTATAGCAAAAAAAACGCCCCAAAAACCCCATATGCCACCAAACAACAAAACGGCCATAATAATAGCAATAGGGTGTAAATTAACAACTTCAGAAAATAACAGAGGCACCAACACATTACCGTCAAAAAACTGGATTGCACCATAGACCATAAATAGCCAAAAAAAGTCTGGTGAATAACCCCACTGCATAAAGCCTATAAGCAACACTGGCAAGGTAACAACCGTTGCACCTATGTAAGGAATCAGTACTGAGAGGCCAACTAACAACGCTAACAGAGCGGCATAGTTTAGACCCATAATCAAAAATGCACTAAATGACAGAGTACCTACTATTAGAATCTCGATCGCCTTCCCTCGGACGTAGTTAGCAAACTGAATATTCATCTCAGACATTATTGTGCTCATTACCGGCCTATTAGCCGGCAGTAAGCCACCGACGAAGCCAATCAGCTTTACCCTATCGCTTAACATAAAGAACACTAACACGGGCACTAATAGTAAATAAATCGCAACTGCAAACAGACTCGGAAAGCTACTCAAGAAAAAAGTAATGACTTGCTCTGCTACATTTGCTATTTCTCCTGAGAGCCGCGTTCCAATTAGCTGAAATTGAGCCTCTGTCACATAATCACTATAGCGTTCTGGTAACTCTGCCAAAAATAGCTGCGAACGGCCAATCATATTAGGGATTTCACCTAGAAGAAGTGACATTTGTCGGCCGACAATAGGAACCAAGCCAACTAGAATAGCAATTAAACCAAGCAAAAAAAGAACAAAGGTAATTACCACAGATAGCTTAGGCGATATCCCCAGTTGATTCAGTCCATTAACTAATCCTTGGAGCAAGAAAGCAATAATAAGGGCTGCAAAAAACGGGCCCAAGAACGTTCCAACTGTGGCTAATAAAAACATAAAAACCACGAGCATCACGGCTAGCAAAACAGCCTCTTCATTACCAAAGTATCGACCTAACCATTTATTTACTATCTGTTTCATAAGACTTCCTAAATTCGATTAAAACTTGACCTCAAATAGCGCTGCAACCGTATCTTAAAGGTAGATCAGCGAAACTTCATTTGCGTTCAGTTGTCGAAGTTTATCTAATTATCCGCTAAAGTGGGGGTTTTAATTCATAGTGACCTTGTATCTCTTGATCTTTTCGTTAACTAACGCAGTATCTTGGTTATTGCGATCCCCACTTTACCGCACGTGCTCGATGATAAGTATTATTGTTCTCTTTGCATGGGCGTCTTCTGTCCATTCAAGAGATAGCGAAATACGACTACCAATGTTAGGAGACAGTAGTTCCGGTATTGTTTCTAAGTATCAAGAATATCAGCTTGGCCGGGACTGGTTAAAAGTTTTTCGAAGTCGAGTTCAGACTTACGATGACCCGCTGATGCAGAATTATCTCGAAAATCTTCTATATAATCTCGCAACGTACAGCGAGCTTGAAGATCCAAAACTAGAGCTTGTTATTGTAAATAATCCAACTATGAATGCTTTCGCTGTCCCAGGTGGCGTCGTCGGCGTGCATACAGGTATTTTCTCTTACGCGGAGACCGAGGATCAAATGGTTTCTGTGTTAGCCCATGAACTTGCACATCTCAGTCAACGGCACTTTGCAAGAGGTATTGAAGCACAGCGCAAATCAACCACAGCCAGTCTTGCTGGACTATTAGCCGGATTGGTTCTGGCAGCAACCGTAGGGGGCGATGCGGGCATGGCTGCTATGGCTGCTGCCCAAGCATTAGGTATAGAAAATCAGTTAAGGTACAGCAGATCTAATGAAAAAGAAGCAGACAGATTCGGATTGCGCACGATGCAGGCAGCTGGACGTGACCCGCAGGCTGCAGCTGAAATGTTTGAAACCATGCTAAAACGGCTACGCTATGCAGGCGATCGACCACCTGAATTTTTACTAACCCATCCAGTCACCGAAAGACGAATCGCAGACGCGCGAAGTCGTACCATAGGTACGACCATGAGACACTACCCGCAAAATCCACAATACTTTTTTATGCAAGCCAGAGCACTGGTGTCATTGGCCAACACGCCAAAGGATAGTATTAAACGATTTATCGGAAAACTTAACGCTAACACTCTACAGAAAGAGGCTGCTATGTATGGTTTGGCATTGAGTTATATCAGAGATGAAAATTACACTGAAGCTGATATTCTTCTGCAAGACTTACTAAAAGCTAAGCCCTACGATCCAGTGTTTAATTTCACAGCAGTTGAGCTTTATATTGCCAAAGAACAGTATTCAACAGCTCTGCAAAAGACGTCCCAGCTACTCGATAGGAACCCCGACAGTTACCCTTTGTTGTCCCTTAGGGCTGAAGCCCTTTGGCTAGATCATCAGTATGAGGCCGCCAGCAATGTACTTACTCGATTAACAAGAAAGCGCAACCAAGACCCAATGATTTGGTATAGACTTGCGGAGGTGAGAGGTTTAGCTGGCAACATTTCAGGCGTTCATGAAGCTAGAGCGGAATATTTCATATTAGTCGCCGCATTTAGTCTTGCTCGGGAGCAACTCAATCTAGCTTTGGGACTTGTCAAACACGATTTTAAGCGCTCCGCAGTTTACAGGCAGCGTCTGCGTGAAGTTATTAAAATGGAAGAGAAAGCTGAGCAACTTTAACTGAGATATTCGGCCTTGAAACGCATCATTCTGTCAAGAGACTGGACGGCCAGTTGAGCAATATCGTCATCTACGAATACTTCATTAGTACCCTCTTCAAGGCAGTATAATAGATTTTCTAAACTATTCATCCCCATCCAAGGACAGCTAGCACAACTTCTACAGGTTGCGCCACTACCACCAGTAGGAGCAACTATAAGTTCTTTATCGCCCACTGCTTGTTGCATTTTATACAAGATCCCCTGATCAGTCGCCACGATTAAGCGTTGATTAGGTAGCTTTATTGCAGCTTCAATAAGTTGAGATGTTGAGCCTGCCACATCCGCTAATTGAACAACAGAATCTGGCGATTCAGGATGAACCAACACAGCTGCATCAGGGTAAACCTGCTTCAGATCCAATATACCTTTAGCTTTAAACTCCTCATGAACTATGCAGCTGCCATCCCACAACAGCATGTCAGCGCCGGTTTGCTTTTGTACATAGCCTCCAAGGTACTTATCGGGCGCCCAAAGAATTTTTTCACCTAAACTATCAAGATGCTCTACAACTTCAACTGCGATACTTGAGGTGACAACCCAATCTGCACGTGCTTTTACCGCAGCAGAAGTATTTGCATAGACCACAACTGTCCGATCAGGGTGCAAATCACAGAAGTCCGCGAACTCATCTGCAGGACAGCCAACATCCAAGGAGCAAGTTGCTTCCAATGTGGGCATTAGTACACGCTTCAATGGGGTTAATATTTTTGCTGTCTCCCCCATAAACTTAACGCCCGCTACGACCAAGGTATCGGCGTCGTGATGATTGCCGAACCGCGCCATTTCTAATGAGTCGGAAACAATACCACCCGAGGTTTCTGCGAGTTCTTGAATAAGAGGATCAGTATAATAATGAGCAATGAGCACTGCATTTTTTTTATCTAATAGTCGCCTAATTTCATCACTTAGGTGTTTATTTCTTGTACTGCTTTGAGGCTTGTTAAAACGCTCATGTGAAATGTAGGCCTCAACAATTTCTCGCTGTTGTTCCACTAAATAACCTACTGGCTGCTGGCTTTTCATTGACTCTAAACCTTAGGGTAATCGCTAAAACTGAGACAGCCAATAAACAACAGCGGTCACCACGATAACAAGCACGGCAACAGCAGCGATCGCATCAGCTTTTGAGTCGTCGTTGGCGAAGGGGTCTTGATCATTATTCATTACATTTTTACCTAGTCTTTTTTTAAAAATCACATCCTATCAATTTATACGTAAAGTGTCTCAATTTGTTTCACATTTGAATAGCAATAGTAGGTTAAAATAGCTGCTTTGCTGGTAATCTAAAATAAACAGCCAACCTAAAATTCAGCGTCGACATTACTGCCCGCTTCAAAGAGCACGCGGCGCCAAAGCTATGTTAAAAATTAAACTAAGGCCTAAAAGGTAAAGACCAATACAAATTGTCGCAATCCGCTTGGCAAGTTAGGCATTTATTAAAGTCTATTATTCGTGCACTATTATAGATAAAAGTAACCTAAAATATTTTGACGTCACAAGGTGACAGTAACTGGAATCTAGTAAATTATGCATGATGAGCTAATCCGTTCTTTCTTTTACATTTTCAGCGGAGGTGCGGCTATCGCATCTGTGGCCCTTTTCGCTCGCCAGCCACTTTTAGTCGCTTACATATTACTTGGAGCCATTTTAGGGCCCTATGGACTTGCCCTAATCACAGATACAGACTTGATTGGTCAAATCGGCGGTATCGGTATCGTTTTTTTGCTCTTTCTTTTGGGTCTCGATATGCAACCACAGGCCCTTCTTAGAGTGCTAAAAAAAGTAACTCACATCACGTTTATTAGCTCTTTTTTGTTTGCGGCTGTTGGCTTTAGTGTTGCAAAACTTTTTGACTACAATACCACGGAAAGCGTCTTCATCGGTTTTGCAATGATGTTTTCTAGTACAATTATTGGAATCAAGCTATTGCCAACAACTGCACTACATCATAAACATTCTGGAGAATTAATGATCGGCATGCTACTCATGCAAGATTTCCTAGCCATAGCAGTTTTGTTAGTGCTCATCTCTGGTGATCTCAGTGTGGGAAACATTTTACCCCTTGGTAGGACGCTTATCACGTTACCACTTTTGATCGGTGGCTGTTTTGTTTTGGTAAAACATCTGTTGTTGCCGTTATTTATTCGCTTTGATCGAATTAGTGAATACGTGTTTCTGCTCGCCACAGGCTGGTGTTTGGGCATATCTGAGATAGCACATTTAGCTGGTCTTTCGAGGGAAATTGGTGCTTTTGTTGCTGGAATTGCTTTGGCTACTAGCCCGATAGCACAAATTATTGCTCTTCAGCTTAAACCGTTGCGGGACTTCTTTTTGATACTTTTCTTTTTTTCTCTTGGAAGCGGCTTTAACCTCGCGTTAATTAGCGCCATTGCCCTACCTGCAATCGCGCTAGCCACTACTATGCTGGTGATAAAACCATGGATTTATCACCACCTTTTAAGGTCCCAAAGCGAGTCAGATTCTCTGGCATGGGATATAGGCTTCCGACTTGGCCAAAATAGTGAATTCTCTTTATTAATTGCCTATTTAGCGTTTAACAATGGTCTGATCGACACCTATGCCTCGCACCTAATACAAGGTGTAGCGATAATAACGTTTTTAGTGTCCAGCTATATCGTAGTGTTTAACTTTCCAAGTCCCATTGCCGTTTCAGACAACCTCCGACGAGATTAAACTCCCAGGTTATTAAAAATACTTGTGGGAACCTTGCGTCAAACGAGACCACCACTTAACCAACAAGCGATCAGCACTTTCTTCGGCAGCAAAGCCCAGTCTTTGATGAAGTTTCTTTTTAAACACATAGGCTACCTCAAACACATCCGCCTCTTGAATACGGGATACAACATACTCATCACTCGTCTGTAAGTCGTCAATCAAAGCAATCTCTTTGGCCTGAGCACCATACCAAATCTCGCCGGTAGCAATTTTGTCAATATCCAAATTGGGACGCCTAGAGCCAACATAGTCTTTGAACAGCTGATGAGTCTCCTCGAGTTCTTCAATAAATTTTTCTCTACCCTTGGTCGTATTTTCACCAAACATAGTAAGCGTACGCTTATGCTCACCTGCGGTGAGCAATTCAAAATCTACATCATTTTTTTTCAGTAGCCTATTGAAATTGGGCATTTGAGCCACCACGCCAATAGAACCAATAATCGCAAACGGCGCCGCTAGAATTTTATCCGCTACACAGGCCATCATATATCCACCACTGGCAGCAACTTTGTCCACGCAAACTGTGAGGGGAATATTTTGTTTTCTTAGGCGATCCAACTGACTGCTGGCCAGCCCATAGCTATGTACCATACCTCCAGCACTTTCCAACTTTAAGACTACTTCATCGGTGGGCGTTGCACAGGTGAGTATCGCAGTGATTTCTTCACGCAAATGCACTACAGCTGAGGCACTAACATTACCATCAAAATTAAGCACAAAAATTTTACTTTTGCTCTTAGATAAATTGTCTGGGTCTTTTTTATGAGCTTTTTTGTCGATACTACGCTGCTTCTTTTTTTCTTTATTGAGGCGTTTTTCCTCAACTTTTTGCAATGATTCATCTACCGTTGCAATAAACATAGTTTCTTTTAGATCTTCAAACTGCTCGTTTAATGGCGTAATTTCCAGATAACCTTTATCTGTATTTTGCTTACCCTTTTGACTAGCACCCATAAGCGCCCCAAGCACAACAATAAAGGCGACAACAAAGGTTGCTACCTTAGCAAAAAATAAACCGTAATCTGCTAAAAATTCCAAATCAAACTCCACTTAATTAAATACGTAAAACAAAACCAACCAGCAAAATAGTGTACTAATCTGCCAGGCGATCCTCTGATTCCCTAACAAACTGCTGAATTAAACGGCCTGCCATGATAGTTGGTGGTGCAATAACTGATGGCAACTCATCATACTTAAACCAATGAGCTTCGGCTATTTCTACACCATCAATAACAAAATTATCTGTTTTAGCCTCAGCTAAATATCCCAACATTAGTTGACCAGGATAGGGCCATGCCTGACTGCCGATGTAACGAATATTGTGAATTTCTAACCCCACTTCTTCAAACACCTCTCGATGAAGAGCCTGCTCGGCACTTTCACCAGCTTCAATAAAACCTGCAAGAGTACTAAATCTATTTTCAGGCCAATTGGGGTGACGTGCAAACAAACAACGATCACCATGCGTTACCGCGACGATCACACAGGGGGATATCCTTGGATACTGACGTATACTGCATGACTCACAGATCAGGGCATGCTCGGTTTCGGCAATCTGATTTGCCTTTCCGCACCGCCCACAAAATTGGTGTTTTTCCCGCCAATCTAATAACTGGACAGCTCTACAAGCGATTGAGAAATATGGATCTGAGGATTGCATTAGAACCGACCTAAGCTCTAGCTTTACAAAGCCATTACATTCGAGCGCCTCGGGCAATAAATCCCAGACTTCACAGTCATCACCTTGCCACTGACCTATACACAAACGCTGCTCCCGAAAAAATCGAAGTGTATCAGCCTGTTCCTCGCTCATCACAAGCTGTGGTTCCACACCATAATCCTCAGCCAATAAAAGATCACCAGCTACAACTGCAACAATCCAACATTTTTTACTGTTTGAGAGAATGGATGAGGCATGGAAGCCGTCTAGCGCAGATGGTATTGACACGTGTATGCATCCTATAAGTCGAACCCTAACCATCCCTTTTTAAAAGACAGTCGCAAAGCAGTAAATAATATCAAGCAACGGCTTTTGTTAAAATGATTCTACCACGAAAGATTAATCTGTTTTAAACTAAGATCACAATTAATGGTGCAAAATGACGTCTAATAGCGTTAAATAATTACCGATAAACAAAATACATTTTCCTTACTAGGGGGCTATAAATGGCAACGACGTTGACACAAGCATTTAAAGAAAACTTTCTTGGTGATGCACCAGACTGGTATAAAACTTCAATAATCGCATTTTTGGTTCTCAATCCAATAATTTTACTAACCGCAGGACCCGTAGTAGCAGGCTGTGCCTTGATTGGAGAATTTATTTTTACCCTTGCTATGGCGCTAAAATGCTATCCCCTCCAGCCAGGTGGGCTGCTTGCGATAGAGGCTATTATCTTGGGTATGGCTTCACCTGATGCAGTTTATATGGAGGTCTCGGCAAATTTGCAGGTAATTTTGCTGTTGATGTTTATGGTCGCCGGCATCTACTTTATGCGAGATATGCTATTATTTGTATTCACAAAAATACTCCTTAGCGTGAAATCAAAAACCACCTTGTCTTTTATGTTTTGTTTTGCGGGAGCATTTTTGTCTGCCTTCTTGGATGCCTTAACAGTAACCGCTGTGCTAATCACTATTTCTGTCGGGTTTTACTCCGTCTATCATAAAATAGCATCAGGCAAACTGCTAACAGATGCTGACCATGACCACACTTCGGACGCTAGCGTGTTGGCTGAGAACGAGCAACAACTCGATGATTTTCGGGCGTTTTTGCGCAGCCTGATCATGCATGGTGCCGTGGGAACTGCTCTTGGCGGTGTCTGCACTACTGTTGGAGAACCACAAAATTTACTGATTGCAGAACGTGCAGGCTGGGAGTTCATAGAGTTTTTTGTTCGTATGGCGCCGGTTACTATGCCGGTCCTAGCCTGTGGCCTGATCTGCTGCATACTGTTAGAGAAGAGCAAAATCTTTGGCTACGGAGCGCAGTTACCGGATCAGGTTAGGATTATTTTACAGGAATCAAGTAATCATGACGATAGCAAGCGAACGCAAAATGACAATGCTGCATTAATAGTGCAATGTGTAGTCGCTGTCATCTTAGTCTTAGGCCTTGCCTTTCATTGGGCAGCTGTGGGCCTCATTGGGCTTATGGTAATTATTTTACTTACTGCATATAACGGGGTTATTGATGAACATCGCATTGGCCACGCCTTTGAAGAAGCACTGCCCTTCACTGCGCTACTAGTGGTATTTTTTGCAATTGTTGCGGTAATTCATGAGCAACACCTATTTTCGCCAGTTATTGGCTGGGTTCTTGCGCAAGAAGAAGCTATCCAACCTGGTATGTTCTTCTTAGCCAACGGTGCACTGTCCGCAATAAGTGATAATGTTTTTGTCGCGACGGTTTATATCAATGAAATCAGATCGGTATTCGATGCCGGCGATATCACTAGAGAACATTTTGACAAGTTGGTTGTAGCTATAAACACAGGCACTAACCTTCCCAGTGTTGCAACACCTAATGGACAAGCAGCATTCTTATTCTTACTCACGTCTGCGCTAGCGCCGCTTATTCGCCTCTCGTATATGCGAATGGTTTTGATGGCACTTCCCTACACTGTAGTTTTGACAACTGTAGGCCTACTTTGTGTGATGTATCGCCTTTAAGCGTTTAGCAAAATCAATACACAGGATTCTGCAACTCTAAAGACGAAAGGCCAGGGCTTTAACCCTGGCCTTTTTAGATTAGAGAAGTCTCAAATTAGTGCTTTTAAGTGATACAAGCTAACAGCTAAACATTACTAAACAATTCCTGGGGCGCTCTTCAGGCATGAGTAAAAAAGCCTGAGATCTTTCTCACATAGAAAATTTGATGTAGACCGTAACCAACCGGTGTGCATCACGCGCCACACGCTTTAGGCTAACGAGACAACAGAGCCATTGCTTTTTCAAGACCACCCAGTGTAAGTGGAAACATTTTGTCCTCGGAAAGTTCTTTAAGCATCGTAATCGTTGGCGTGTAATCCCAATACTTTTCTTGAACCGGATTTAGCCAAACAAGCTTATCAAATGTTTCGGTCATACGTTGCATCCAAACGGCACCGGACTCTTCATTATTATACTCAACACTACCACCTGGACTGGTTACCTCATAGGGCGCCATAGAGGCATCACCAACAAAAATAACTTTATAGTCTGATGAGTACTTATGAATCAAATCGTGAGTCGCTATTTGCTCTTCACGGCGGCGGTGATTGTCTTTCCAAACATAATCATAGAGGCAATTATGAAAATAGAAATATTCTAAATGCTTAAATTCAGTCTTGGCTGCAGAAAATAGCTCTTCACATAACTTTACGTAGGGATCCATAGAACCACCGACATCAAAGAAGATAAGAACTTTTACTGCATTGTGCCGCTCTGGAACCAACTTAATATCTAGTAAACCAGCATTTCTAGCAGTGCTACGAATGGTATCATCTAAATCAAGTTGGTCAGCAGATCCTTCTCGAGCAAACTTGCGTAAGCGTCGTAATGCAACTTTAATATTTCGAGTGCCAATTTGTACTGAGTCGTCTAAGTCCTGATATTGACGCTCATCCCAAACCTTAACAGCGGTGCCCTTACCCCCAGGACCTCCCATTCGAATACCTTCGGGATTAAAACCACCATGCCCAAAGGGTGAAGTGCCATTAGTTCCGACCCATTTATTGCCACCCTCATGACGCTTTTGTTGCTCCTCTAGACGCTTTTTGAACTCTTCAATTAACTTTTCAAGGCCACCAAGACTTTCAACTTTAGCTTTTTCTTCTTCGGTAAAATGTTTTTCAAATTCTTTGCGCAACCAATCCTCAGGTAACAAAGCTTCAACGATCCCATCGATGTTTTCTAAATTTTTAAAATAGGCACCAAAGGCACGATCAAACCGATCGTAATACTTTTCATCTTTAACCATGCAGGTTCTCGCCAGGAGATAAAAATCATCTACCGAACCGAAGGCTAGGTTCTGCTCCATTGCAGCTAGCAGATCTAAAAGCTCCTTAATCGAAACAGGCACTTTTGCCTTTTTTAGCGTACTGAAAAAATTTATTAGCATAGATTTAGCTCTTACTAGGGGTTATCTGGCTTCACGCCTGGTCATAAAAGCAAGTCGTTCTAACAAATGCACGTCCTGCTCGTTCTTCAACAAAGCGCCATAAAGTGGCGGTATGGCCTTTGTCGGATCACGGTTAGTTAGTATATCTTCAGGTATATCATCGGACATGATTAGCTTCAGCCAATCCACCAACTCTGATGTTGAAGGTTTCTTTTTCAACCCTGGTATCTTCCTGACATCAAAAAATATATCCATAGCATCATCAACTAACTGCTTTTTAATACTCGGGAAGTGAACATCGACAATACGCTGCATCGTCATACGGTCAGGAAAATTGATAAAGTGGAAAAAACAGCGGCGAAGGAAGGCATCCGGCAGTTCTTTTTCGTTATTACTTGTAATTATTACGATTGGGCGCTGCACGGCTTTGATTGTCTCGCCAGTTTCATAAACATGAAACTCCATTCGATCAAGCTCAAGTAGCAAGTCATTTGGAAACTCGATATCGGCCTTATCAATCTCATCAATTAGTAAAACCACCTGCTCATCGGCCGTAAATGCTTCCCAGAGTTTACCTTTGTCAATATAGTTGCCAATATCTTGTACTTTGTCGCTACCGAGCTGAGAATCGCGTAAGCGGGAAACTGCATCATACTCATACAGGCCCTGTTGAGCTTTGGTTGTGGACTTAATATGCCATGCTAACAATGGCTTCCCCAATGCCTTCGCCACTTCCTCAGCTAGGAGAGTTTTTCCAGTGCCCGGCTCACCCTTAATTAGCAATGGTCTTTGTAATGCCACAGCTGCATTGACCGCCATCTGAAGTTCTTCAGTGGCTACGTAGTTATCGGTACCCGTAAATTTCATAACAGTTATTCCACGTTAAATATATGTATTGTTAGTTAGCTGTAAAGTTTAATCTATTCTGAAATATTTTTTGAATCTAAATTAGTCACTTGTTGCGTCATAAACTAGAAATCAGCTACTAAACATGACCATACAGTACTTGTCATGGTAGCAAGATAGATACAAAGTGGCCCCTAGCCATCGATTAAACGAAAACTAAAGATCTGGAGACCTGTATGAAACAGCAATTATTAAAACCCCTTGCCTTAGTGCTCAGCATGTACCTTGCACCCCTTGCACTAGTTACTCTGGCACTGAGTTCTCCCACCTATGCAAATGGACAAGAAAGCGAATTGCCAACGGAAATTACCGAAACATCTGCAACGCCATCACAGAACGTTAACGCTGATGTTAATACCACCCAAATTGATGACCAAAAACTATTAGTTTGGGGGGTTTATAAATCCGAGGATGCTAGTGATAATGAGATTATTGAAGTAAATCTTGGTATGGATCAGTTAAAGGATGTCATTGAGGAAATAGCTACTGAGGATGAATATCCCGCACACACTTCTGTTAATAAGGACGGTTTGTCATTGATGGTTGCTGCCGAAGAGGACGCGGTAAATGTCCTTGGAAAGATCATCACTACGTTGACAGAAACCGAATACAGTGACCTTGATGAATCAGAACAGGAAGCAATACTCGACGCGCTCAAGGAAATTGAGGGTGGTATCGACATAGACCTTAGCTCAAATATGGGGCTAGGTGAGACTTTACTTGGAGTCATCGCTATTATCTCTATCTTTGGCTCGCCATTTATCATTCTTGGGTTAGTAATGTTTTACAAGCATCGTAAACGTCGCCAGAGAGATGCGTTAATCACTAAATTTTTAGATGCTGGTAAAGATATTCCTGTCGAAGTGATCCAGGGCTTTAGTGGCACTGACGAGCCGAAAGGTAATCTCCAGCGCGGCATTATGCTGACTGGTATAGGAATAGGACTATACCTGTTCTTCGGGATGTATCTCAGTTGGAACTTTGCCTCAATAGCATTAATTCCACTATTTATTGGCATAGCCAGACTACTGATGTGGAAGCTCGGTGATCAAAAAACGTCTGAACACAAGGCCGACTAAGAGTCATGAATGAAGTATCAGATCAGGTGCTTATCCAAAAGGTCGTGACATTGAATTGTCACGACTCATTTGCGGATTTAGTCAAACGGCACCAGTCTAGCCTCAGGTATTCACTTCGGCAGATTACCGGTTGGGACCAGGCGCTGGCGGACGACATCGCTCAAGAAACATTTATCAAAGCCTATCAGGCTATCCCGTCGTTTAAGGGAACTGCAAAGTTCAGCAGCTGGCTTTATCGTATAGCATACAATATTTTTGTTAGTCACTTTAGAGTGGCTCGTAACCGGGAACTGACATCAAGTGAGACTGTGTCGAACTATAGTAGATGTGTGGGCTTGTCTGAATCTTCTGATCTGCATAGAGACCTTGCTAAAGCACTGCTGAACTTACCGCCAAAACAGCGAATAGCACTACATTTGCATTTACATAAACAGTTAACACATGACGAAATTTGTAATATCATGGAAATCCCGTTAGGAAGCGTTAAGACGCTGATAACAAGAGGAAAAAAGATCCTTCAAGATGATTTATCTAGTTGGAAACACGGAGACCGGATATGAGTGATAAATTTGATATTGATCAGCTATTCAATCAATTACGTGATTCTGAACCGGCGTTGGACGATAGCTTTTTTGTTAATACAGTCGCATCAAAACTGAAAAATAATAATAATGTAGAATTTCTAACTAAAGAAAATCTGTCTACCTTAGTGGCCGGTGCAATCGGATATGGGGTTGCTATTGGTTACTTCCCTGCAATGGAGTTAATTGAATTTACTCAGTCTATAGCGCAGATACCGACCACCTTTACACTGACTCCGACTTACCTAATATCAATTTTGGGTATCTCTAGTACCTTTGCAGGGCTGACCTATTGGGTATCAGAAAAGGAATGGAGCAGTTAAGAGGCGGCATAGAGAAGGTACAGAGAATTATTTAAGAGAAATCAGCATTATGGTGTTTTTTTAAATACCTTGAGGGTAGCCCGAAGAAACGCGTAAAAAATAACACTGAACGTCATAAGGGCGAAAATGGGGGCAGCTCCTCGCTGAAAACCTCCAGAGGGTTTGGCTAAGAAGCCCTCATAGAAACCCACAAAAAAAGCCGGTGCTAAATGGGGATCATCAACATAAGCAGTCACAGGCGTGAGTAGAAAAACTGCTACTAATATAATAACTAGATGTCTCAATGCAGCAGAACGAAGATTACGCATCAGGTACCAAATCACACAGAGAAGCGATGTAACGCCAGAAGTATAAACAAACCATCCCCAAAAATAATTTTCGGCACTATACATGGTTAGTCAACCCACTGAATAACATGGTCTTCAACATCCTCTTCACGCACATCAAGCTCAGATACAACCCAGCCCTGCAGCGAAGCGCCATAGCTATGCACCACTTGTTTATCTCCACAAACTAGATGATGCCAATCAGGGAGTTTTTCACCATCAGCTATTAGGCGATAAGCGCAGGTCTCAGGTAGCCAAGAAAGCGTCTCAATATTCTTTTTGTTTAGCGAAATACAGTCATTAACAATCGAATGACGCTGCTGATATTGACTACATTCACAAGTATTAATATCCAGTAATTTACAGGTCACATTAGTGTGAAAAATTTCTCCAGTATCTCTATCTTCAAGTTTAACCAGGCAGCATTTGGCGCACCCGTCACAGAGTAGCTCCCATTCAGAGTCATTCATTTGTGACAAGGTCTTGGACTCCCAAAAAGGTGGCATTTAATGACTCCTAGGTAGCATAGAATTTTCGTTAATACCTGAGTCCAAAGCTACCAACGGTGGTGGCATTTGTAAATAGAAGCCTTGATTTTTGATGTCCATGATAACGGCTACTGCATCAGCCCGAGCTAATTTTTTATCCTCAGTTAAAACCACTGTAGTTACACGGAGCGGTGCACCAAAACGCACCATTAAGCCATCCGGAACTTTTGATAATCCATCTTCACGCGAAACAAAAATATACATACCTTCCTTTTTACTACCCTTATATATGTCACAGAGGAGTTTGTCAGCAGCATGATTCATACGCATGACTCAACTAAAACTTTCTCTAACACAGGCTTTACAAGCGGACCACGCCAACCAACGATATAACGCTCGGGCCACTGATCTTTACTCCCCATTGATGCCCGCAAAACTAATTCCAATTCCTTTTTGGTAAATAATGTTCCCGGAGGAATCCCCTCTTCATCAGCAACTACAATTAAGGCATCTCGCATACTCCGCAGGACTAAAGTTTCGCCTTTGGACAGAGGTTTAGATAGAGAGGGAGGAAAAACATCAACGCTGGCCTTGGCAATCTGGTCGAGTATATCTAGTCCATACCGCTTTATTAATCCAGGATGTAGATCATCGATTCCATTGAGTTGAGCCAACACTGTAGGTGCTCTGCGTGCTATCTCAAAGATTGAGTTATCCTTGATGATATGACCTCTTGGCTTATTTTGGTCTCTGGCCACAGCCTCTCGCCAATCACACAGTCGCTTGAGGATTCGCAATGACGAATGTTCTAATTTCCAGGCACTTTTAAACCTGTGATAATAATTGTCATTGACTTTTCTTCCCTCCACAAGGCAATGCAGAGCATCAAGCTCTTCAGTTAACCAGCCAACACGACCAATCTCAGCTAGATGTTGCTGTAATACAGCGAACAGTCTGTGTAGATAGATTACATCTACTTCAGCATAATCAAGTTGTCTAGCCGTCAGCGGTCGCGCCAACCAATCTGATCTGGTCTCCTGTTTGTCTAACTCAATATCAAATAGCTTTTTTACTAGAGCAGCATAGCCCAATGACTGGCCAATATTGAGCAGACTAGCAGCTAATTGCGTATCAAAAATTCCTGTAGGAACAATATTCAATGCGTGATCAAGAACTTCCAAATCCTCTGCACAGGCGTGAAAAATGAGAGTATTTGATGAATCTTCAAGTAACGTTTTCAACCCGGTAAAATCGGAAATGCCTAGAACATCAATTAACCAACAATCGTTGCCATCTGAAATCTGAATAAGGGCAATTTTTGGATAGAACGTATTGGTGCGAATAAACTCGGTATCCAGGGCTAATACATCTACCGTCTGCAGTTTTTGCAACGCTAACATAAGCTTTTCATTTGAATCGATCCAATGAGCCAATTAAATTTCCTTTCTGCTTTGTAGGGCTAAGTTCAAAGTTCCACCATCTACGTACTCAAGTTCTCCACCCATAGGGACCCCATAGGCTATGCGTGAAACAGCCACACCAAGGGACTTTGCTTTGTGCAATAAAATGTGCCGTAGTTTCCCCTTCAACGGTTAAATTTGTGGCAAGGATGAGCTCTGATACATCTTCATTTCTAAGTCGATTGATCAATTGATCAATACCTAATTGCTCAGGGCCCACTCCATCGATGGGTGATAGATGCCCTAATAGCACAAAATACTGACCGCGAAAGCTACCCGCCTGCTCGATGGCGTATAAATCAGCGGGGTTTTCTACTACGCAAATCTGACTAGCAGTTCGCGCCTTATTGTTACATATCCGACAAATTTGATCTTCAGTAAGAGTTCTACAGCGTTCGCAGCGGCCGACTTTTTCTACGGCCTCAGCAATGCTTGCCGCCAAATGCGCAGCACCAGCTTTATCACGCTCAAGTAATTGTAGTGCCATGCGTTGTGCAGATTTACTGCCCACGCCAGGCAGACAACGTAATGCATCTATAAGTTGGTCAATTAAATTACCGTACACTACTCTTCCTTAATCAAAATGAAGCTAGGCTCTTTCATAAAGTGATGCTAAAAAGGCATCTTAAACCCGGCAGGTAAATCAATACCGCCAGTCATAGAGCTCATTGCAGTCTTTGTTTGAGATTCTACCTTGCGAACTGCGTCATTCACAGCCGCTGCTATTAAGTCCTCAAGAAATTCTTTATCCTCAGTCAACAAAGATGGATCTAGTGTCACCTTGCGTACATCATGGCGTCCAGTCATAACGATTTGTACCATACCAGCCCCAGACTCTCCAGTAACTTCAGTGCTAGCCGCTTGCTCTTGCATTTTTGCCATTTTTTCCTGCATTTGCTGCGCTTGTTTCATTAAATTATTGATATCCATGGTGTCCTCAGTTTATTGGCTGTACAGAGGATTCATCTATGCTTCCTCCAAAAGTTTCTTTAAATTTAATCACAGCAGGATCATTGTCTAAACAATTAACTGCTTCCGCCTGACGCTCTGCAGTCTTGCGAACACTTACCGCTCGTGGCGTTTCTTGTTCTGTTACCCCAGAGGTAATAATCACTTCCAACAAATGCCCAAAATAATCGCTGAGTGCCGCAGCTAAACCAATCTGGTGATTTTCATCAAATAGACTATTGTGTTGTTGGTCAATTAGAAATTCCAAGTGATTACCATCTCGTCCCTCGTAAAGGCAATGACTTGCAATTTCGCCAAGTGAAGAGCCAATAGATAACTGACCTCTAACAGTAATCCAGTTTAATGGAGAAAATTGATCTAAAGCGATTTTTTCATAAATGCTTGATAGAGGCTTATTAGAAGACATGCCCCCTACTGCATCATCAGTGATGCTGAAACATTCCCTTTTTGAAGTGTTACTTGAAGGTTTAACGATTAGATTGTTACTACCACTCCTTACTCCGGTACTCTCGCTAGCCCAAGGCGCTTTATGATTTTGATCATTTTCAGTCTTATTTTCATTATTTTTGTCATCAGCTAACCCTACACTGGCCTCTCCCTTAACAACGTTGTGATCTAATATCCTAGAGAGAGACTCTGATTCGAATCCATCATCCTGATGGAGACTAATCATATGAGAATTATTCACATCGTTCATAGAGCCTACGGGGACATCTATTAGGATATCCTCGGCTCCAGCATCAGACTTTTTTACCGATGACTCCACCGCCACAGGAGTCTCAGCAGTATTGGTGGGCCGACCTTTTGACGCAGGTCGAAATGCCATAGCTCTTAACATAACCATCTCAAATCCAGAGCGCTGGTCAGGAGCCAAAGGTTGATCTTTTCTTCCCAATAAGCAGATTTGATAAAATAACTGGACATCTTCTCTGGACACATTGCCAGCTATATCCACAAGGACTTTAAAGTGTTCAACATCAGTGTCCACAGCATCAGGTACAGTCTGTAAAATAGCCACCTGATGCCAGAAAGACAAGATATCTGCCAGTACCAAATCATAATCAGGAGACTGTTCTGCCATTGTCGCAATCGCGGCTAAAAGATCGGGGCCGTGCTGACTAGCCATAGCCTGACATATATCTACAACATAGCGACGATCAATAGTACCTAACATAGACGTCACATCGGACTCATGGATTTTGCCAGCACCATGGCCTATAGCCTGGTCTGTCAGGCTTAACGCATCGCGCATGCTGCCATCTGCGGCACGACCTAAAGCCAAGATACCTGCATCATCAAAGGCAATATTTTCTTGTTCGAGCACAAATTTCAAATGGCCTGTAATTCTCTCTACACTCAAATTTTTTAGATTAAACTGCAAACATCTTGATAAGACTGTGATGGGTAATTTTTGAGGATCAGTGGTAGCAAATAAAAATTTAACGTGGGCCGGCGGTTCTTCCAAGGTTTTGAGCAGCGCCGCGAAGCTCTGCTTAGACAGCATGTGAACTTCGTCGATTAAGTAAATTTTGAATCGGCCGCGAGATGGCGCATATTGGACGTTATTTAAAAGATCTCGCATATCATCGACGCCAGTGCGCGATGCCGCATCGACTTCAATGAGGTCTATAAATCTGCCTTCATCCACCTCACAACAGCTTGTACATTTTCCGCAAGGCACGGATGAAACGCCGATTTCGCAGTTCAAGCATTTGGCCATAATACGACCTATGGTGGTCTTGCCCACGCCACGGGTACCGGTAAATAGGTAGGCATGGTGAAGCCGATCATTGTCCAACGCGTTAATTAGTGCCTGCAGGACATGTTCCTGACCTGCCATTTCGGAAAAAGATTTGGGCCGCCATTTTCGGGCAAGGACCTGGTAGCTCATAAAGCCTCTCATTTACGTTTAAGGCTAATAGTATACCAGTTAGGGGCTGTGCTGAAAGTACTAATGGTGGCGACCCTCAGTAGCCACACCTCGGCACACAACATAACCACTACCGTTGCTCCCTTCCGGGCCTGGCGGGGTTCGCAGCTGGCTGTTGCGAAGGGACCAAAGAGGGCCGCCCTTGAACTAACCGGGCAGATTATCCGAGGTTTATCCTATAAGTGCAACCTTAGCTTTGTTTAATTTAAACTTTTAAAAATTTTTGCAGCTGTATATTCGAATAGGCATAGATTATAGCTTTATATCCTTCCCATATAAGCTTAGCTTTACTACACTGCACAGCGCGTATATAAAAAGGATAGTCTATGAAAACATTCGATAGCCCTAGCTGCTCAAAGACAACCTCAGGCAACATACACTCTGGTTTTAGTTACGGCCTTTTAACACTTATACTGTTACTGCTCGTCGGCTGCGGGACTTCAGAAAACAACGTCTCAAATGGAAATCGCGATAGTATCTTACACTGGGGCAATGGCACAGAACCTCAGAGCCTAGACCCCCACATCGCCACTGGTGTACCTGAGCACCATATCATTACTTCCGTTATGGAGGGGCTGGTATTAAAAGATCGAAAAACATTAGGACCTATCCCCGGTATTGCTGAGTCATGGACCATCAGTGACGATGGAACTGTGTACACCTTCAAGCTACGAAAAAATGCAAAATGGTCAAATGGTGACCCACATATAGCACAGGACTATGTATGGTCTTGGTGGAGAGCCATGCAGCCAGGGTTAGGTAACCTTTACGTTTACATGTTGTTTCCAATAAAAAATGCTCAAAAATATTATGAAGGTGAGATCAAAGATTTCGCCGATGTTGGTATCAAGGCACTTGATAACCACACATTGCAAGTTACCCTAACTAACGCAACGCCCTATTTCCTGCAACTTCTCGACCATTACAGTACCTTCCCTGTTCACCAAGCCACGATCGAAAAATTCGGTACGGCTGATCAGCGCGGTACACGCTGGACCTATGAAGGAAATCTTGTTGGCAATGGCGCATTTAGACTCGCTGATTGGAAAATTAATCGTCGTATAGTAGTAGAGAAGAATCCTCTGTATTGGGACGCGACAAACGTGCGACTTAACAAAATAATTTTTTATCCAACAGAAAATGTAACCACTGAAGAACGAATGTTCCGAGCTGGCCAGCTGCATGTTAGCAATGACATTCCGGCGGACAAAATTAGTGTCTACAAGGAAAAACGCGATCCATCACTGCGTCTCGCACCCTATTTAGGCGTCTACTTTTATCGTGTAAACATAAATCAGCCACATCTGGCAGACAAGCGCGTTAGACAAGCCTTAGCAATGAGCATTGACAGAGATCAATTGACCAAAAATATTGTCAAAGCAGGCGAGACCCCTGCTTACGCAATAACACCACCGGGGACCATAGGTTACCAGCCACCACGTCAATTTAAC
The DNA here is from genome assembly GCA_029254005.1 of Porticoccaceae bacterium. GTDB lineage: Bacteria > Pseudomonadota > Gammaproteobacteria > Pseudomonadales > Porticoccaceae > HTCC2207. The sequence goes on from JAQWYJ010000029.1 coordinate 21,634, forward strand.
TTCGACCCAGAAGCGGCAAGACAGCTCCTAGCCGACGCCGGCTATTTGAATGGTGAAGGATTTCCTACTACAGAAATTCTTTACAATACCAACGAGGCACATAGAAAAATCGCAGTTGCTATACAACAAATGTGGAAGGAACACCTAAATATTGATATCCAACTACTAAACCAAGAATGGAAAGTCTACCTTGCCAGTGAAAGCGCTGGTCAATATCAAATATCCCGCGCTGGCTGGATAGGCGATTATGTAGATCCAAATAATTTCCTCGATTTATTTTTATGTGATGGCGGAAATAACCGTACGGGTTGGTGTAATGAGGAATTTGATCGACTTATTTTAGAAGTAGCTCCCAAAGCAAAAACTCATGAGGAGAGACTGGCTATTTTTACTCAAGCTGAAAACATACTGCTTGACGAAATGCCAATGCTACCAATTTATATCTATGCATCAAAACGTCTCATTCATCCCTCAGTTAAAAATTATGACAGTAACCTATTAGACCAACCATCCTACAGAGATATTTATCTTGAGTCTCCCATAGAAGCGGCAGAAAAGGATACCAATCTATGATCAAATTTGCATTAGGCAGACTATTACAGGCGATTCCAGTTCTATTAGTTGTCATTACGGCTACCTTTTTTTTGGTGCACTCCGCCCCAGGAGGTCCATTCTCTGCCGACAAAGCCGTACCTCCAGAGGTAATCAAAGCTCTTGAAGCACAATATAACCTTGATCAGCCCGTGTGGCAGCAGTATTTCAATTATCTTGGCGATGTCGTTAAAGGAGACTTTGGGCCATCATTTAAGTACTCAGGTCGAACCGTCAACGAGCTAATAGCCGCAGGTTTGCCCACCACAGCGGAACTTGCGTTTTATGCCATGCTAATTGCCGTCGGTATTGGCGTTCTTGCAGGGGTAACCGCATCCCTAAGGCCCAACACAATGCAAGACTATGTTCCCATGACAGCTGCCATGATAGGTATTTGTATGCCTTCTTTTTTACTCGGACCATTATTAGTTTTGGTCTTTGGTATTTACTTAGATTGGTTGCCTATATCGGGTTGGGGTGACATCCCTGGTGATAAAATTCTGCCATCAATCACCTTAGGCACTGGTTATGCAGCTTACATCGCTAGACTATCCAGAGGTGGTATGTTGGAAGTCCTATCACAAGACTATATTCGTACAGCTCGTGCAAAAGGTCTCAGTGAACCTCTGATCATTATTAAACATGCTCTACGTGGTGGATTAATTCCAGTAGTGGCATTCTTGGGCCCCGCTTTTGCAGGACTTCTTGGGGGCTCTTTTGTTGTGGAAACCATTTTTCAAATACCCGGTCTTGGCCGTTTTTATGTACAGGCTGCATTTAATCGTGATTACACTCTGATTTTGGGTATGACTGTATTTTTCTCAACATTGATCATCGTGTTTAATCTGCTCTCTGATATGTTGGCTATTTGGTTAAATCCAAAACTACGACAAGAAATTAGGGGAACTAAATAATGGCGGAGCCCGTTAAAGATATGACTAAAGAATTTGAAGAACACGGCAGTTCATTATGGAAAGATGCTTGGATTAAATTACGTAAGAACCATATGGCACTATTTGGACTGAGTGTGCTGGTGATACTAATATTTTCATCTTTACTAACCCCATGGATAGCACCCTACAGCTATGAAGCACAGAATCTAGACCTAGGCGCCACTGCACCCTCGATGGCACACTGGTTAGGAACTGATATTTTTGGCCGAGATATGTTAACCCGTATTATGTATGGCGGCCGCGTCTCTTTGATGGTGGGTTTTATCGCCACCGCTGTTGCTTTGGTAATCGGCATTTTATGGGGTGCTACAGCCGGCTTTTTTGGTGGTCGCATCGATGCTCTTATGATGCGTATTGTGGATATTCTGTACGCCCTACCCTTCATGATTTTCATTGTATTGCTAATGGTCGTCTTTGGACGCAATATTTTATTGCTATTTCTGGCCATTGGCGCGGTTGAGTGGCTAACTATGGCTCGAATTGTCCGCGGTCAAGTTATGGCGCTGCGTAATTTAGAATTTGTAGAAGCGGCCAATTCCTTAGGCCTTTCTCAGTGGACTATTATTCGCCGACACATTATTCCTAATACTCTAGGACCAGTGATCGTTTACACCACCCTGACAATACCAAGTGTTATGTTACTCGAAGCTTTTTTAAGCTTTCTCGGTCTCGGCATACAACCGCCAGAGAGCTCTTGGGGTTTGCTGATTAATTATGGAGTAGAAACAATGGAGGAGTATCCTTGGTTACTTATGTTCCCGGGTATTGCACTTTCTCTTACCCTATTTGCACTGAATTTTCTAGGTGATGGCCTACGCGACGCACTAGACCCAAGAACCTCTAAAGATTAGAACAGGACTCTAAAATGGCAATTCTAGAAGTAGATGGCTTGAAAGTATATTTTCATACACGCAACGGAATAGTAAAGGCAGTTGATGACGTATCTTTCTCCGTAGATAGCGGCGAAACGTTAGCAATCGTCGGTGAATCTGGCTCTGGTAAATCGGTTACCTGTTACAGCCTGCTTGATTTACTGCCAAAACCTCCAGCTAAGATAGAAGGAGGCACCGCTCTGTTCAATGGTAAGGATCTATTAACCTGCAATACGGCTGAGATGAGGGAGCATCGCTGTAATGATATTGCGGTCATTTTCCAAGACCCTATGACCTCGCTGAATCCATTTTTAACCATAGGTGAGCAACTAATTGAACCTTTAATTTATCACCCAAATATGGATCAAAGACAAGGACGCTCTGCTGCCAGGGAAAAAGCAATTGCACTGCTAGACGAAGTCGGAATTATCAATCCGGAGAATCGTTTTGATAGTTATCCTCATGAATTTTCAGGCGGCATGAGACAACGGGTAATGATAGCAATGGCACTAATAACGGAGCCTAAGCTACTGATTTGTGATGAGCCGACCACAGCTCTGGATGTTACTATACAGGCACAAATTCTCGAATTGATTAAACAGTTGCAGCAAACCAGAAATGTTGCAGTTATCTTTATTAGTCATGATCTTGGAGTAGTCGCTGGGATCGCTGACAAAGTAATCGTCATGTGTGAAGGTACTATTAGAGAGGCCGGTGATACCGATAGAGTTTTTTATCGCACCCAGGACAAATACACAAAGAAACTTCTTGACGCTATTCCTGAGGGCCCCAAAACCATCCTGAATCGCTCTGATGTAAGTGATAATTTGGTCGAGGTGAGTCATCTAAAGACCTATTTTATAGATCAAACTCATGTTCAGGGGGGTACTGGTGATAGGTTCATTAAAGCTGTTGATGATATTAGCCTAACCATAGCACGCGGTGAAATTCTAGGCTTGGTTGGCGAATCAGGATCTGGTAAATCGACCCTTGGACGTTCTATTTTGCAGTTAGCACCCACCACCGCAGGAACGGTGAAATTTCAAGGTCAAACCCTAACAGGACTAAACCCTAAACAACTTGTTCCGTGGCGGAAAAAAATGCAGATGATCTTTCAAGATCCTTATGCGTCTTTAAATCCTAGAATGACGGTTTTCGAAACTTTGTCAGAACCACTTCTTTATCACGGTGTGGCTACTAGTAAAAATATAGGTCATCAAGTTCGTCAGCTTATGGATGACGTAGGGTTGGCGCAGTCACAACTGAGAAAGTACCCTCACGAATTTTCAGGTGGCCAACGACAGCGCATTGCTATCGGGCGAGCCATTGCCACCAAGCCCGACTTTATTATTGCTGATGAGCCTGTGTCAGCCTTAGATGTGACCATTCAGGCACAGATCTTAGATTTGATTCTCAACTTGGTAGAACGCCACAACCTTACCATGATGTTTATTTCTCATGATCTGTCCGTGGTCCGCTACATCTCTGATCGCGTGATTATTATGAACCGGGGAGTTATTGTAGAGCAAGGAAAAACAGAAGCAGTTTGGGCCAATCCCGAGGCATCGTATACCAAGAATCTTCTGGCAGCCATTCCTCTTGCTGACCCCGAGGCAGAGCGCGCACGAATAAACAATAGATAAACATTGATCAAAAATATTTCAATACTAAATAATTTCCTATGGCCATATACGCCTAAGATGAGAGCTCTTGGCTAGATAAATATTAGCGTCATGGCTACTTGCGTGACTCTCTGGGCGAATAACTGGAATTAAACAGACTGCACAAGTTTTAAGATTATAAAGATACCGCTCCGGTCTTGTTTATAAATACCAGCAATGCCCTTTGGTAATGTCGCGTCGTTGGTTTTATATTTGCTAGTTGGGGAGTTAAATAGTGCCATTTCGAGAGTCTAGGCATTGACTATTGCGCTACGCAATACGCTGCTAAGTCAAGCGCGCATTAACCGAGTTAAGCATCTAATGTGATGGCTCATTCAGCGTCATTTGACAAGAGTAACATCGGCATAGGGTACTTCATGAGCTACTAATTATCTGAATATAATATGTACGAGAGAAACGCTGTAATCACCCGTCACTTTTAGCAGCTAATACCTGTCCCTTTTAGCCCACAGTAACCCGTAGGATTTTTGATTAAATACTGTTGGTGATAGTCTTCAGCATAGTAAAATGTAGAAGCCAACGCTATTTCAGTAGTGATCTGTCCAAAACCGAGTCTAGAGAGCTTTTCTTGAACATCTTTCGCAGAAACCTGCGCAGCTTGAAGCTCTTGTTTATCGCTGCAATAAATGGCTGACCGATACTGGCTACCTCTATCATTGCCCTGCCGCATACCTTGGGTAGGGTTATGAGACTCCCAAAACACTGCCAATAAATCTTCATAACTAATAATAGCCGGATCGAATACTACCAAAACAACTTCGGTATGACCTGTCAATCCAGTGCAGGTTTCTTCGTAGGTGGGATTAGGCGTAACACCTCCAGCATAACCAACAGCTGTTGAAACTACACCTAGTTGCTCCCAAAAGCGCCTTTCGGTACCCCAAAAACAGCCCATGGCAAATACAGTTGTTTTAAGATGAGCTGCAAATGGAGCTTGCATTGGTTCCCCTGAAACTAAATGTCTATCTGCAATGATCACCTCACTGGATCTGCCAGGAAGACAATCTTCTTTGCTTGGCATGCCTGCATGCTTACTAAATAGTTCCACAATGTACTCCTATAGTTGCCACTTTAAGCCTTTGGTTATAGAGGTTGCCCCATTAGATCAACTAACCTTCCGTTATCCTATTATTGTGAATACCAATGACCTGACTTTTTTTGGACTCACTTGGAAGATTGTCATTACTCTTAGCAGCATCATTGCGCAGTGACTCAATTCGAGAAAGATACTCTTTATCGACATCACCAGTAATATATTCCCCATTAAAGACCGAGCATTCAAACTGCTGAATAAGATCGTTGCCCTCAGAAGCTGATGCTATTAAATCTTGTAAATCCTGATAAATAAGCCAATCCGCACCAATTAACTCACCCACTTCTTCATCCGTTCGGTTATGTGCTATCAGCTCATCTGCAGATGGCATATCAATACCATACACATTTGGATATCTTACTCCAGGTGCAGCCGACGCCATGAACACCTTCTTTGCACCCGCATCTCTGGCCATTTGTATAATTTCTTCAGAGGTAGTACCACGAACAATTGAATCATCTACTAGAAGCACATTTTTACCAGCAAACTCTAACTTCACCGCATTGAGCTTTTGGCGCACTGACTTTTTACGCTCGGTCTGCCCTGGCATGATGAATGTTCGTCCAATATAGCGATTTTTCATAAAACCTTCACGCAACTTTACACCTAAACGTTCTGCCAAAGACTGAGCAGCAACACGGCTCGTATCTGGAATTGGAATAACGACATCAATCTCAAAACCGGGATTCAGGCGAATTAATTTTTCTGCAAGTTTTTCACCCATACGCAATCTACACTTGTACACTGAAATATCGTCAATCAGTGAATCGGGACGAGCAAAATAAACATGCTCAAAGATACAAGGAACTAATTGAGAGTCATCAGAACACTGATGTAGATGAATAACGCCAGATTTGTCAACAAAGAGTGCCTCACCCGGCTCTAAATCTCGAATCAATTCGAAACCTAAATTATCTAAGACTACAGATTCTGACACTACTGCATACTCTGTGCCCGCCACTGTTTCACGTTTACCATAACACAGGGGTCGGATACCAAAACGATCACGAAACGCAAATAAGCCGTAGTTTGCCAGTAACCCTACAACCGCATAGGCACCTTTACAGCGTCTATGAACACCACTTACTGCAGCAAATATATCATCACAAGTAGGCTCTAACTTACCCCGCTCTTGTAATTCATGGGCGAAAATATTGAGTAATACTTCTGAATCAGAGTCAGTATTCAAATGTCGTAGATCTTGGCGGAAAATCTGCTGACGTAATTTTTCGGCATTGGTGAGGTTGCCATTATGCGCTATAAAAATACCGTAGGGAGAGTTTACATAGAGCGGCTGAGCCAGCGCAGGCCCGGAACTACCGGCTGTTGGATAACGGACGTGACCGATACCACTATTGCCTGTCAGGCGAAGCATATGACTCCGCCGAAATACATCTCTGGCCAAGCCTTCTCCTTTACACTGATGAAGCTCACCGTCTGATTCAGTCACTATACCTGCAGCATCCTGACCACGATGTTGGAGCATGGTCAACGCGTCATAAAGTCGCAAGTTGACGCTTGATGTACCTGAAATACCTACAACACCACACATGATTAAATCCAACCCATAATGAAATTTGAAAAAACTTCTGCTGCCTCGCGACCGGAAGCTTCAAAAGCCTGAAAAAACGGTATAAATGATGAAGCTGTCCACCAAGCATCTTGTTCTACGGGTAAGGCCTCGGGCACAATGATTACTAAGGCTAAAACAATTAATAATCCACGGAATACACCGAACACAAGCCCCAGTGTTCGATCTGTTCCCGCTAGACCTGTGGAGTTAACCAACTTACCTAGTAAAAAATTAACCATAGCTCCGATTAGCAATGTACCAACAAACAGCAGTCCCCAGGCTGCAAGCTGCCTCATTGACGCTAAGGCAATTATATTTGTTAGCAGATCGGCTACGATTTCTTTAAAACTCATAGCCACAAAAAAAGCTGACAACCAAATGACTAAAGACATTGCCTCCTTAACAAACCCGCGGACCATACTAATAACTCCGGAAACTCCCACGGTAATTATTATGGCGACATCAATTGTAGTTATCTCCATGACTACCTGCTTCTTTAAAAAGACTTACTCAACTCACCGGCTCTTACGGAATATAATTAAGCACAATAGAATCGGTGGCAAATAATATATCAACTTCTTTTTTTATTTCTCTGGCTCTATTTTTATCTAATTTTGGTCCTACATAAACTCTGTGACGCGGCTCATCATCCACCGTTACTTTCTTTTGAAATACGGGGTAACCCTCAGCAGATAGCTTCCGTTGTAACTCTGAAGCTTTGCTCTGATCAACAAAACTCCCTACCTGAACAATCCATGCTCGGGGCAGATTACTACTGTTTAGCCCAGACGCCTGCTGAGTATCACCTGCTGGGGAGGAAGAGTCAGTATCAAATAACGCTTTGAGAGAAGAATAGGGAGTTATAGCATCGGGTTTGTCGGACTTTACAATATCACTGATCTGAAGCGAAGGTGCCGGAGGGATTCTAGTTGTTCGATCAATCTTATCGGGGTCAGCAAAGTCTATTAGCAGAGGCAAAATAATCAATCCGAGCATACCGAGAACTATTGTACCAGCAATTCGTTGCTTTAAACCCTCGCTCACATCAACCCTCTTCGGAAATTATTGTTAGTACTGCGGAGACAACACTAAAGGACCCAAATACAACCAGCTGATCATGTATAGAACACTTTTCAACAGCTTCTCTAAATGCGGCTTGTATCGACGAATAGGACTCCCCTTCTAAGCCGGCATTATATACTATATCAAATAGAGAGCGAGTATCCATTGCCCTTTGGTTATCAGTTATTTCCCCAATACTCCATACATCGATAACCGGCATCATTTCTTTTACAATTCCCGCCCAATCTTTGTCATTAAGTACGGCGGCAACGGCGATAGTTTTACCAGAGCAGGGAGGCACAAAAGATGCAAGCATTGCCGCAGCGGCAGGATTGTGGGCAACATCAAGTACCACATTCACGCCCTTGAAACGCACCAATTGGCGACGGCCATTAAGATCCAAGCATTCTAACGCTGCGTGACAGTGCTGCTCAAGTAACTCAATATTTAAATTGCACAAGGCCTGAAGTCCCAGTGATACATTCACTGGAAGTAAACTTTTCAAAGAAAGTCCAGCAATCTTTTGAGTACCCTGGTGGGTAGTCAGGATAGCGCTAAACGTCTCACCATCTGCATCAGTTTGACTATAAAAGTCTGTACCATAATAAATTGGTCTTGCGCCAGATTGATTAACTCGATCGGTAAAGCCTACTGGAAGGTTTTGCTCCCCTACTAACAGAGGGACATTGCTTCGTGCAATACCCAACTTTTCCCGTGCAATTTTCTCTCGCGTATCACCGAGCCAATCCTGATGATCAATATCTACGCTCGTTACTACTGAAACATCAGCATCGATTATATTAACTGCATCCAAACGCCCACCAAGACCTACCTCCAGAACTATTATATCAAGGGGTTTACCCATAAAAATAACCAGTGCTGCTAGTGTATTAAATTCAAAATAGGTTAATCGAATTTCATCGCGAGCCATTTCAATTTTTTCAAAAGCATTCACGATGTCTTGATCTGAGACCTGCACACCATCGATACATATTCGCTCGTTGTAGCGTAAGAAATGTGGAGAGGTAAAGGCACCAACGGAATAACCATGGGCAACCAACACCGATTGCACGACCGCCACGCAGGATCCCTTACCATTAGTCCCGGCAACGACAATCGTTTTAGGTGTTTTGATAGACGTTTGCTCAGCATCGCCCTTCAGTCGCTTCCAGACCGTCGATACACGCTCCAAACCAAGTTCAATTTCCACGGGATGTCGAGCTTCAATATCAGCCAACCACTCTGATAAAGACCGGTTAGGCATCAATAGGCTCAGCAATATTTAACAATTTGGACAGTACACTTGCAATACGATGCCGAATCTCGTGTCGCGGAATAATCATATCAATATGACCTTTTTCCAACAAGAATTCACTCTTCTGAAAGCCCTTAGGGAGTTTTTGACGCACCGTCTGTTCAATAATGTTTGGACCTGCAAAACCCGCTCTTGCACCAGGCTCAGCCACATTTAGATCGCCCAACATAGCCAAACTAGCGGACACACCTCCGTATACCGGATCAGTCATAATAGAAATATAAGGTACCCCAGCTAAACGCATTTTTTCCAGAACAGCACTCGTTTTTGCCATCTGCATCAAAGAGATTAGCGCTTCTTGCATACGCGCCCCACCGGTAGCGGAGAAACACACTAGAGGACGACGTTCTTGAAGTGCCAGATTAGCAGC
>JAQWYJ010000031.1 GCA_029254005.1 Porticoccaceae bacterium
GTGCAAGGTGCAATGGCTAACATGTTTGCACCGAAACTAGCAGATTTGACGACCACACAATAACTCATTTTGAGATGTGGTATTTTTGACAGTAACTTTACTGCTCTATCGTTTAAAGCTAAATAGTTTGCCCCATTTGCTTTCTTACTCTCTCTGGCATCGACAATTCGTAGCGGCTTAGATCAATCAATCCACCCTTTGATGCAAATTACATTTGAAATGTCCAATTCAAGCACACTTATGAATATTCCATTACATTAAAAACCAAAATCGAACGCCGCGGTAGCTGAGTAAAGTCAAAACAATTTATCGACTAAAAATTTGTATGTCATCTTTATACACAGCTGCAATCTCCCAGCTCTCTTTTAATGAACTGACAAACTCGCAACCGTAGCGTGATCCAGAAAGGGTCACAGACAAATTGTATGCTTTACCACTAGCAAATTTTATCTCTGTCCAGGATTGTTTGGCGACGCTTAGAGCCACTGATGCCATTCTTCTGGTCGTAGCGTCACTGATAACCTCCCTACTTTTACCATCAGATCCGGAGGATGTTGTCATCACACAGTCTACAATTAATGGCTGCAACTGCTTTAACTCTTGCTTGGATATCGTATCAGAACAGGCTCCAAGACAAAGGATCCCCATACTTAAAAATAGTAATTTAGCCATTTTATCAACCTAGTTTTATGCTTCTTAATCAATCTGTAATATTTAATAGTTTTCACTAATGCAAATATTATATTCTCATTATCGAGCCACAGGGACCCAAAAGAACCTAAAGTGAACACTTTAAACACCTAATGTAGGAGCCAAGAGGGGCTACATGCTAGGTATGTTAATCATCTCCACGCGGTCATCTTTATTTAGCACGACATTACCACTAATATAGCCGGAGCCAGCTTTTTCCCCTTGATAATATATAGTCCACCAATGAGCAATATCTTTTTTTACACGCGTTGGTGAACCAAGTAACGCTTCCACCTGCAGACGACTCATGCCTTTTTCAATACGCTTCCAAAGTACGGGGTTTTGCCATGAAAACCGATCGACAACGACTTGCTTTTTTTTCGGAGAAGACAGCAATGTCTCTAGTCGTTTAATTCGAAGGTCTTGATTCTGGACAAGCAGCCGCAGATCTTTTATCTCAGCCATCAAGACTTCATCAGCCTCATTCGCATGTAACCAAGGAATAGTGAACGCCCAACTGAATATCACTACTTTACTTATATTTTTCATAACCAAACCCAACGACCTCACTGTGTCTTTTTAGTAATCATCACTTAATATGTAAGATTAACGATTATATGAGTCTTAGCATGAGAGGTAGATCACATAAACAACATTATATTAATGAGTCAAACACAAGCAAAGGACGGAATTGATATTAAATGAATACAGCATAAAATATGCTATTGTACGGTCTTTGATACCGCTAAGAGACAATAATATGCCAATTACCTTACTCTCTATGGCAAATCCCCAGTAAAACTAAACTTGTACTACTTTGTTTGCATCAATACACAATGTTTGAGACTATCTTTATCACACAACCATAAACGAGTTTAACCATGCGTCTATTAAGCATACTACTAATTATTATCCCGGTAAATTCTGCGTGGGCCAATAGTTACTTTGAAGATCTTAAGCGTTTAGCTGAGTCAGAGGATGCTACAGCAGAGCAACAACTAGATCTTGCCTATCGGTATGATAATGGTCTTGGTATCACAGAAAACAACTACGAGGCCTCAAATTGGTATCTCAAAGCTGCTAACCGAGGCAATGTAACCGCGCAATTTAATCTTGCTATGATGTATACCAATGGTGAAGGTCTACCAAAGGACGGCCTAGAAGCGCTTAGGTGGTTCCAACTCGCAGCTGATCAGGGTGATCCTGCAGCACAAGCGAGACTAGGTTACATTTATTCTGCCGGCAAAGTAGTCGCTAAAGACATTACCGAAGCCATGCGCTGGTATACCAAATCTGCTAAACAAGGCGATGTCGACGCACAAAATGCTCTTGGATATATATATGCAAAGGGCCAAGGCACTGCAGTTAACTACAAAAAAGCCTATGTCTGGTGGACTTTAGCTGAAGCACAGGGTAACGCACAAGCCGCTAGAGGCATTGACAGTATAGAAATAGATATGAGTCCTCAAGAGATCCTAGATGCTCAGAAATTGACCATCCAGTGCTTTCAATCAGACCAGCAAAATTGCAACTAGACAAGAGTACCAAGGTTAACACTTCTTTCTACATACCAGTGGTGGGCTAGGCAGGAATCGAACCTGCATCTAAGACTTAGGAGGTCCCTATTCTATCCATTGAACTACGAGCCCAGGCTGGCGACATTATAGTCAAGTAACTATTAATTGCCATAACCAAACAAAATGATTAATGCCGATTTCGACCGAGGGCATCGTG
>JAQWYJ010000036.1 GCA_029254005.1 Porticoccaceae bacterium
ACAAAGATACAAAGATACAAAGATACAAAGATACAAAGATACAAAGATACAAAGATACAACCACTGTGCCTAAATAGGACTAATGTGTTACATTCTCAGCGATAAAGTAGTTGAAGGTCTTGTCTAGCGGTATCTTACTACTAGCTACACAGCCACAACCTCTAAGATCTAACCAAACCATAATGCGGGTTTTGCGAGCATTTAAGGGCGCTATTAAGGATTCTATGAGTAGTCAAAAAAATCTTCCAATTATTGTTGGTGTGGGCCAAGTTGTTAGTCACTGGGATGGCAAAAATCAAGCACCCAGTCCTGTGAGCCTTGCTACGGAAGCGATAAATCGTGCCAAAAAAGATATCGGTGTAAAAACACTAACAGACAACATTGACCATATGGTAGTCATTAGAGCTTTCACGGATTCTTTACATCGTCCTTTTGATCCCTTTGGTAAGGCTACTAACTTTCCCGCAGCCATTGCAGCCAAAGCCTCTATTAAAGCGAAAAAAATCACCTATTCAGCCGCTGGAGGTGAACAACCGCAAGCTCTGGTGAACGAATTATGTCGTTCTATTTATAATAGGGAGATTCGCACAGCATTGCTGGTTGGCAGCGAAGCTAAAGCAGCATTGAAAACTGCACTGAAGCATAAAATATCTCTTGACTGGTCTTCTGATGAGCAGACTGAAATACATGATAGAGGTCCGCAGACAGACTTTATATCTTCCTATGAAATAGCTAATGGTATAGGACTACCGCCACAAACCTATGCCGTTTTAGAAGAAGCTCTGAGAGGACGGCTAGGTTTGTCAAAGTCTGAGTATCAGCACTATATGGCAAAAATTTGTGTCGGTCTGTCAAAGACCGCTCAACTAAACCCTTTCGCACAATTTCCCAAGTTGATGGAAGCACCATTTTTATCAACAGCTTCAGCACAGAACTATCCTGTATGCGATCCCTACCTAAAATGGAATATAGCCCAAGATTCGGTAAATCAGGGTGCAAGTTTAATTTTAACCAGTGTTGAACATGCCCAAAGCCTAGGTATCCCAGAAGAGAAATGGATCTATCTTCACGGCTACGCCACTGTAAATGATAAAATTGTATCTGAAAGGCCTGATCTGTCTAAATCAAAAGCATTGGAAATAGCGCTGCGTAGCGCTATTGAAGAAAGTGGTATAGCTGCCAAAGACCTTACCTATCACGATATTTATAGCTGCTTTCCCATTGTTGTGCATCTGGCGGCTGAAGTATTAGGGCTGGATGCTACATCTGATCAGATGAGTGTTACCGGTGGATTACCTTTTTTTGGTGGCGCTGGTAATAATTACTCAACCCACGCAATTGCGTCCCTTGTAGAAAAACTTCGTGTCGACCGAGCAGCCTATGGTTTAATTTTAGCTAATGGCGGGTTTATTAGTAAGGTATCAGCTGGTGTGTACGCCGCTAGGTCTCCCAGCAACTGGACTGACAGTGGCGTTAAGAATACCTCTGTGCACCTTCAACAAAAAATCGCTGATCAGCCGCAATACCCTCTTCTTGCGGAAAACTGTGAGGCGGTTATAGAAGCCTACACAGTCCGCCATGGCAAATATGGACCCGATCATGCCTACCTGTTTGCCCGTAATGCTAAGGGACGAATCATGGCATCCCTGCGAGCTGACCATCGTGCCTCCATTAAAGCCTTGCATCTGTTTGAAAACCCTATTGGCCAAAAAATAACCATTCAACATCAAGCAGGTAAGAACTATTTATCTAATACTCAACCCTTGGGAAGTTCTATGAATGATCAATTTCTACACCGTCAATTTGAGTATGTTCAGCTAAATCGCGATGGGCATGTCCTTGAAATTACTCTAAACCGGCCTGAGGCTTACAATGCGCTATTTAGTGCTGCACACTTTGAGTTAGCAGAAATTTTTGATGAGTTCGAGAACGATCAAGAGCTATGGGTAGCGATTATTACCGGTGCTGGTGACAAAGCATTCTGCAGCGGTAATGACTTAAAAATAACCGCCAGTGGTGGTGATATGTCTATTCCTTCTTCTGGATTTGCTGGGCTCTGCTCTCGTACTGATCGAGAAAAACCTGTGATTGCGGCTGTAAATGGCGTAGCTATGGGTGGCGGTCTTGAAATCATCCTTGCCTGCGATGTTGCCGTGGCAGATCCTAAGGCAATATTTGCATTACCAGAGGTCAAAGTTGGCTTGTTTGCAGCTGCTGGTGGTGTTCAGCGTTTAACCCGACAAATTGGCGAGAAAGCAGCCATGGAGCTAATACTCACCGGTCGTCATGTGACTTCAAATGAGGCAGTGCATCTCGGACTAATTAATTCAGTGAGCTCAAGCGGAGACGTGTTGCAAGCAGCACGGCAATTAGCTAAAACCATCGCAGCTAATTCACCAACCTCTATAAGAGCCTCAAAACGGGTGCTCAACGCAGTTGATGCTCAAGGAGACTGGGACAAAGCTCTAGCGCTTAGTGAAACTGAAATTGGGGGTTTGTTAAAGACTAAAGATGCTCGAGAAGGTGTAACCGCGTTTGCTCAAAAACGCAAACCAAAATGGGTCAATGGTTAGACTTAACCATTAGATATTAAAATGAACATGTAGCGGCCCATGGTGTAATCTCAAAGCGTTGACTACATGAGCTACTGAGACTAAACAACCTAACCATTTTGATGGCTCTATCCTGATAGAGAGAAAAAACCACATGGCAGACCGTCTTCTTGTTTGGCATAAAATTTAGTTACAGCGAAGCATCAATGTATTCACATGCGCCTCAATTTGTTGCGCAGTGGTTCTTATTGCATTGTTGCTCGCAACACCATCAATTATTACATCGCCTTGCAAACTAAATAAACACCTCAAAGTAAGCAAGCCATCGCTGAGTGCCTGGATATCCCCATTACCATCAATATCGGCAAGATCACATAAGATTACAATCCCTGACTCAATCTTTTCTGAGGACTTATATATTGCATCAGTAGCGATGGCCTCTGACATCAAGATGTCGTCATCTAGACCAAATATCGCTCTGACTAATAAAAGATCATCGGTTAGAGCGTCACATTTACTATTGCCATCAAGGTCAATAGAATCTAAGGGAATTATTCCTGCTAGAAACTCATTCAATACTCTAACCCCGTCATTATTTTATTCTGACGCAGTATCATTGGGATTTAGACCACAGGCTAGATCCCCCGCATCAGTTATACCATCATCGTCATCATCTTGATTTGCCTAGCTACCCGGGATCGTCTGTATCTGTATCAATCGTCTCAGTTGGATCTAAGGGAAAAGTATCCTATGAGTCTATGACTGCATCGCCATCTGAATCAGGATCTGTCAGCAAAACAGTGACTTCCAACGCACCAAGCATATATGACAAGACAACTGACAATGTTTTTGTATTCTCATTCCAGCTCTTCTCTACTAGAGCAGAGACTGGACTAATAGACACTAGGGGTTCTCCAGTATAAGGTCCCTTCAGTCAAGATAATGTCCGGACTATGTACTACGCTTGTCCACTGAGCTAACATTTTTGCTGTCTCATGAGATTCCTCATCCACTGCGTCATAAGTCTCAATTCTATCAGGACCTTGACCTAAGGGCTTTTTGTATCATATCAACAATGGACGCATCAACCTGGCCGTTGTCGGCCACCTGACGTTGGTTGACATCGATGGCAAAACTGGCCGCAGTACTATCTTCTTTCTTAAAAAAAGACTGTATTTACCAAGTAAAACCTAAGGCTTAGTTGGTAATTTGCCTGGCTTCATCAGGAGCAACAAGCACTGGGGGTTCATCAGGAGAGGCCTAGCTCTGGCTACAGGTAAAAATACAGATAATAAAACCCACCACAACACATTTAGAGTCGTATTTACAGATGCATTTAGAAAGAACAACCAAATGGCTTTCATGGTAATGCGGATCAAGTTACGCCATTATAATAGGGTCAGCTTTACCTCTCTTCCAGCTAAACATCAAATACCTGACTCCCTAGGTACTCATAAAAACTTTTGTTAAATAAACAAAAATTTGGCATTATTAGAACAAGATTTTCTCTAACTGCTAACCAATATGGCAATCAGAGCTAGATGGGAGATTTATTAAAATCTTGTAGAGGTAGTTCAATCATGTGGTTAGGTTATTGGGTTATTGCCATTTTCATCTTCTGCGCAAGTGACTTTTCCCAAGCACAAACGTCTTGGCCTGAAACAAATACCAGCGCAAACACTATTCTCATTCGCGGCGGCTGGCTATTCGATAGCCTCAGCGATGAGCGACGGCGCAATAGTGGCATTCTACTTCAGGGTGATCAGATTGTAGCCGTTGATATTGCACAAGACACTGTGGCAATTAATAGTAAGCTTATTCAACTCACCGACGATCAAACCATATTATCTGGCTTTATCGATCTGCATGCTCACTATAGTTTGGACTTCTTCTATGAGGGACGAGTAGATGAAGCCTACTACAATAGTTTGGTTTACCTAGCCAACGGTGTCACCAGCACCTGGTCCGCAGGAGAAATGAACCCGCAAAGGATTATCGATCAGCGCAACAAAATTCAGGCCGGAGAGGCCATAGGCCCAAGATTATTGTCATCTGGACCATACTTCGGCGGTTTTCGCTGTGAGTATAACGTCAAAGTTGCGGAGGATGATTGCATTGCCTGGCCCAACGACATCACAGATGATGAAATCAGACAAGAAGTAGACTATTGGACCAACACTGGAATAAGTAGTATCAAAATCAAGCAGTCCACGCCTCATGAAACCAAAATCATTATAGATCAGGCGAAAAAAAACGGACTGACTACTACTGGCCACCTAGCCAACTATCTGGTGGAATACGATGTTTCCACCTTAGATGCAATTACCATGGGTATGGACCGTATCGAACACCAGTTGTTGCTGGCCTTGAGTCCGGAGGAAGCCGACCCCAACGAACTGGCAGAAATTATTCAGCTGATGATCCAGAAGCAAGTCTACTACGATCCCAATTTGCAAATGTACGGTAGCGTAAATCTGCGGCAAAAACACATTCATGACATGGTCTGGACCGATGAAGCAAAATATTTCACTCCCTATGCGAAAGGTTTATTAGAAGCTAGAGGCTCACCTCCACCAGAATCAGACTGGGCTGAATACCGTCAGCGCGTTATTGAGCTGCTTGAACTTTATAAGGCTGGCGGTGCCAACCTCATCATCACTGGTACCGATGAGCCCGTCTACACCAGCCTACTGGCGGGTTTTGCCTATCATAGAGAGCT
>JAQWYJ010000104.1 GCA_029254005.1 Porticoccaceae bacterium
CCGTCACCATCCACATCGGCAAAAGCCACGGACAACGTATTATCCGACTCACCACCGACAGGCGTGCCCGAGCTGTTACTATTTGGTAACCGGTGTGTTTGCCCATTCGACCACGTCAAATAAACGGCCTGATCTTCAGTGGAAACGTTGGCCGTTGTCAGGGCGAGATCAATAAAGCTGCTATCACTAAAGTTCTCGACGAAATCCTCTGCTAGCAAGTCTGTAGCTGTAACAACCAGAAGCACCATATATATAAAATTATTTAACGCGCGCCACAGGTAGCATCTAAGGTGGATTTTATTTTTTAAAGCTTGACTCTCCAATTACACGACCTGCGCTCTTCGTTTTGAGTTCACAGCCTAGCTTAGGCAACATAACTACCCCAGTAGAAAGTAAAAACTATAGATAAGTGCATATAATAAGTGAAAGTAAGCGGCGTCACAAACATCGAAGAAATATCGACCAACCCACTGGTGATGAATAATCGACAAGAGGATGTATGAAAGGTCTGAGTTTAAAAAAACCAACGCCTAACAGACTCATCATTTAACGTTAGAACGAACTAAAAGTGCGGATAGAAGTTAAGATTTTATGTCAATAGGGCTTGTCACCATCGATGACAATACGCTCTAGTCGTCGGTGGGCAGGAAAATAATCATTGATAGGTTTATGCTGGGTACTGCGGTTGTCCCATATAGCAATACAGTTCTCTTCCCAGGCGAATCGGCAGGTGAATTCAGGGGTTTTGATATGTTCATAGAGAAAACTGAGTATGCTGGTGCTTTCCGCGGGACTTAAACCAAGGATGTGTGTGGTAAACAGGGCATTGACAAAAATCACTTTTTTGCCACTCTCAGGATGCGTGCATATCACCGGGTGTGTCACCGGCGGATTATCTGCCACCGCTTGAGCGAGGCGTTCCCTACCGCCCTCTTCCGCCAAGCTTTCGCGAAATCCATGGGAAAAATCATGCACCGCATGAAGCTCAGATAAAAAAGTCTTCATTGGCTGGGACAGCGCGTCATAAGCGCTGGTCATGCTCGACCAAAGGGTGTCACCGCCCTTCTTGGGAATAACCTTTGAACGCAATACGGTGCCTATGGGTGGGTGTTCGCGAAAAGTCATGTCACTGTGCCAGCACTCAATCTTGCTCGGTTTATCCGCAGTGCTTTCCAAAATGGTAATCTCTGGAAACCCCTCCACTGAGTCATATGCCGGATGAGTTTGTAAAGGGCCAAAAGAAGCCGCCAATGCATGTTGCTGTGCTGCAGTGATATCTTGATCTCGGAAAAATAGCACCTCGTGCTCCACCAGCAGCTGGCGAATATTATGATAAGTGCTGACATCTGTTTGTTGGGTCAGATCGATACCCATAACCTCGGCGCCCAATGCGCCAGCCATTAATTTTACCTTCATTCTATTCTTCCCACGCAAGGACGTTGGCAATTAGTGTAATTTGCTTTGCTGGACATCTGCAAGGGAGTCAAAGGGACAAAGCAGCTTAAATCGATATTGATCTAGACGTTTAGCAGGAGATGTTCCCGTTCCCAGGAAGAGATGACCTGATTAAATTCCTCAAACTCTACTAACTTCATAGAAGTGTAGAGTTCAATAAATTTCTCCCCAAATATCTCAACAATTCCCTCGTCTTCATGCAAACCTCGCAGCGCTTCCTCGAGGGTTCTGGGTACGTCAAACTCTTCGTCATAGGCATTGCCTTCGTGGGGCGCTGACGGCTGAATCTTATTTTTAATCCCAAGGTAACCACAGGCCAAGGTGGCCGCTATGGCCAGATAGGGATTGACGTCGGCGCCAGGAAAGCGATTTTCGATGCGATAATTCTTGGGCGAGGCATCTGGCACGCGAAGCCCCGTGGTGCGGTTGTCGAAGCCCCAGTGGAGATTGATTGGTGCGGAAATCTCGCGAGTAAAGCGTCGGTAAGAGTTCACATTGGGGGCATAGAGACTCATGACCAGTGGTGTATATTTCTGCAATCCCCCCAAATAGTGAAAAAATGTTTCGCTGTACTCACCCTCAGCATTGGCAAATATATTGTCACCTGTGGTGGTATCCAAAATACTTTGATGAATATGAGTGGCGGAACCTGGCTCCGAGGCCATGGGTTTTGCCATAAAGGTGGCGTAGATACCGTCTTTTAGCGCAGCTTCGCGCACCGTACGCTTAAAGATAAACACCTGATCTGCAAGGTCAAGAGGCTCGCCATGAATAAAATTGACCTCTAATTGAGCTGCCCCAGACTCATGAATCAGGGTGTCGATATCTAAGTTCATAGCGTCACAATAGCCGTACATTCCTTCAACAAACGACTCAAACTCATTAGCTGCGTCAATGCTGTAGGACTGTCGAGCGGTTTCTGGTCTACCTGAGCGACCTACTGGTGGCTTTAATGGTAAACCAGGATTCGGGTTTTTTTCCACTAGATAAAACTCCATCTCCGGCGCAATGACAGGCTTAAGCCCAGCTTCCTCGTACAGTGCTAACACCCTTTTCAGTACGTTGCGGCTTGAGAATGGATGAGGCTCACCACCTTTAGTAAAACAGTCATGAATAATTTGACCAGTACTCTCATTCGCCCAAGGTACCAATCGTTTAGTGCTCGGATCTGGCTCAAGCAGCATGTCACCATCGACAGTATCCAATAAATCCCAAAAGTCGTCTGAGTACTCACCAGTAACCGTTTGCGCCA
This sequence comes from Porticoccaceae bacterium, assembly GCA_029254005.1. GTDB lineage: Bacteria > Pseudomonadota > Gammaproteobacteria > Pseudomonadales > Porticoccaceae > HTCC2207. Next base: position 2,708 of record JAQWYJ010000104.1, read on the forward strand.
AAATACCCTCCGGCAGACGACTATCTTCTTTTAAAAACTTTTTTGCTGGGATGAACTTCCCTCGTGCATTACCCGTCATATCGGGTACTAAACACTCTACCTCAGTAATTTTATGTTCTTTTAGCCAGTTTTCGATGTCATTGTGATCAGCCATTGCGCACCTTTAATTTTATATAAATTGAATTATTGTTCAATAAAAGTTGAATTATTATTCAAAATACTCATAATGTCAATCTATACAACCTTTGGGCTGGATGTAATTATGGATTCATATTATGCCTCTACAGCAAACGAGCGACCGTCACTTTCAATGCTTCAATCGAAGGAAATTGCTGATATATGCATCGTAGGCGCGGGTTATACGGGCTTGTCTTCAGCCCTTCACCTAGCACTGAAGGGTTACTCTGTTATTGTTCTAGAAGCAGAAACTATTGCTTTCGGTGCTTCCGGGCGCAACGGCGGTCATGTTGGTATTGGTCAGCGAGCAGATCAGGAATATTTAGAAACCAAGTTTGGCGATGATGCGGCAACTCTTTTGTGGGAAATGAGCTTAGAGGCTGTCGCTACTGTAAAATCCCTCATAGAAGACCATAATATTGCCTGCGACTTAAAGGCTGGCAACATCCATTTAGCCCATAAGCCTAACCTATGTAAGGATTTGTATGAGGAAATGAATTTCTTACAGGATCGCTATAATTTTAGCGATATGGAATACATCCCAGTTGATCGTCTTGATGAGGTAGTGGCCAGTGATAATTTTTATGGCGCGCTGTGGGACAAGGTGTCCTGTCATCTACATCCGTTAAACTTTGCCTTAGGACTTGCAGATGCAGCGTTAAAAGCAGGTGTTCGAATTTACGAGAACTCTCGAGTGACCTCTTACGGCGGGTCCCCGCTATTGATAAAAACGGCTAATGGCGAGGTAAGCGCTGATGAAATAGTACTTGCTTGCAATGGTTATATTGAAAAGCTTGAGCCGCGTATTAATGGTTATATAATGCCAATCAATAATTTTGTTTTAGCTACAGAGCCTTTAGATAGTGCTTCAGCGCATGCAATAATACCGAAAGATACTTCAATGGCGGATACTAGATTCGTTATTAATTACTGGAAATTGTCTGCAGATAATCGACTGATCTTTGGCGGTGGTGAGAATTACCGACGCGCGTTTCCAGCTGACATCAAAAGCTTTGTCAGAAAGTATATGTTGCAGATTTACCCGCAGTTAATTGATACCAAAATCGAATTTGGTTGGGGTGGAACCCTTGCTATTACTATGAATCGCCTGCCTCACTTTGGACGTCTTCAGGATAACATATGGCATATGCATGGCTATTCCGGACACGGAGTTCCGACAGCAACCTTTGCAGGTAAACTTGTCGCTGAAGCAATTAGTGGAAAACTAGAAAGATTTGATGTGATGTCAAATTTAGATTCCACAAAATTTCCCGGTGGCACACTACTGCGCTGGCCAGGAATGGTGAGTGCTATGCTCTACTATTCACTTCGTGATCGATGCTAAGGTTATTAAATGGACACTAAGCGAAAATTAACACCTCGATCAACGCCTGTGCAAAAACGTGCTTTAGAAAGACGCGAGGAAATATTGCAGGTCACCGCACGCTTACTTGAGGCGGTTGGCCAGGACGATTTAACGACTATTTTAGTTGCTAAAACTGTCGGCGTTTCAGTGGGTACCCTCTACCATTACTTCCCTAACAAATATGCAATTATGTATGCTTTAGCAGAGCGATGGTTAGATGAGATGGATAATGGATTGCGCGAACTTGAGGGCTACCCGATTGAATCATTTGGCCTTAAGCAGTTTGTTGAAACTAGTACAGATAGGATGTTATTAACCTATCAACAGCAAGAAGGTCTGTTGCCTCTAGTGCAAGCCATGTATGGCGTTCCAGAACTTAAAGCGCTAGACAACCAACATGATGCAACCATTATTAGCGCCATGGCACGTATGTTTAAACGACTGGAAATTTCTAACCACACATCTGAACTAGAAAGACTTGGCCGTGAGTGGTTAGAGATTAGTCACGCTCTGTTACTAGTGATAGTTCATCAGGGCAACGTCGATGCTGAACGTAGTTTGGCTGATTTAAAGTTTTTGAGTCTATGTCTACTAGAACGAGCTAAGGGGCAGTTTTAACGAGTTTGTTCACGCATGGTAACAAATTCTTCTGCCGCTGAGGGATGAATGCCAATAGTGGCATCAAAGTCTGCTTTGGTGGCGCCGGCTTTAATAGCAATCCCTATACCTTGGATTATTTCTGCAGCATGATCGCCCACCATATGACAGCCAACCACTTTGTCTGATACTTTAGCTACAATGAGCTTCATGCTGATGCGATCATCTCCACCACCTAGAGTTTGTAGCATTGGCTTAAAGTCAGACGTGTATACTGATATGTCACCATAAGTTTTCAGGGCGTCTTCCTCACTCAAGCCAACAGTAGCTAATTCTGGCTGGCAAAATACTGCTGTAGGAATGTTGTCATAGTCGATAAAAGCATGCTTGTCACCATAGAGATGGTCAACCAGCACCATGGCTTCTTGAATAGCCACTGGCGTTAGTTGGACACGATCAATAACATCGCCTAATGCGTAGATAGATGGCTCTTGAGTACAAAAATTATTGTCTACAGGTATCGACCCGTCTGATCTTAGTACTATTTTGGTATTTTCTAGGCCTAAATTTTTAGTCGCTGCGACTCGCCCAGTGGCATATAAAACTAAATCTGCAGACATTGCTGTATGGTCAGAAAAATTAATTTCTAGCCCTTCCGCACTCTTCTGAATGTTGGCAACCTCAGTATCCAAATGAATATTTACACCCTTTTGAATCATTCCTTGTGTGACCTTATTGCTCATTTCTGCATCAAATGATTTAAGTAACCGAGTGCCTCGGTAAACTAAATGTGTTTGTACGCCCAGGCCATTTAATATTCCAGCAAATTCCACGGCTATATAACCACCGCCAACCACTATCGCGGTTTTTGGTAGTTGATCGAGAAAGAACATTTCGTTGGAGCTCACTACATGCTCGCTTCCAGGAAAGTCTGGAATGAATGGCCATCCACCTGTAGCCACCAGAATCGTCTCGGCAGTATGAATTTGACCATTTACAGAAACTTGATTAGGCCCTAGAACAGTTGCGCGTCCATCGTAAAGTACTGCGCCACTATTATCGATTAAACGTTGATATATTCCATTAAGTCTATGAATTTCATCCGTTTTTCTATCTCTCAACTTGGGCCAGTCTAGTGTCGCCTCACCGAGTGGGCTCCAGCCGAAGCCTTTACTAGCATGTACCATTTCTGGGAACTGAGAAGCGTAGACAAAGAGCTTCTTTGGCACGCAACCGACGTTTACACAGGTCCCGCCAAGATAGCGATCTTCAGCGATTGCCACATGCTTACCTTTGGATGCGGCCATCCGTGCGGACCTAACTCCACCTGAGCCGGCCCCTATAACAAATAAATCATAATCAAATTCTGTGGACATAGATATTTCAAACCTTTTTTACCCAGAAGGACTAAACTCTGATGTGAGTTGCACCATTCATCAGGGGCTGCAGTACATTTGGAATTTCAATTGAGCCATCCTCTTGCTGATAGTTTTCCATAACCGCAAGTAATGTGCGCCCTACAGCTAGACCTGATCCGTTGAGGGTATGCAAAAATTCAGGTTTACCTTGACCATTACGAAAACGAGCTTTCATCCGTCTAGCTTGAAAATCAGTAAAGTTGCTGCAAGAGGAAATTTCACGATATTTCTTCTGTGAAGGCAGCCATACTTCGATGTCGTAGGTTTTAGCTGCCGAAAACCCAAGGTCGCCACCACAGAGCGCCACCGTCCGATATGGAAGCTTAAGTTTTTGTAAAATAGCTTCGGCATGGCCAACGAGTTCCTCAAGAACATCCCATGAGTCATTAGGATGAACAAATTGCACCATTTCAACTTTTTCAAACTGGTGCTGGCGAATCAACCCTCTAGTGTCTCTTCCATAGGAGCCCGCTTCACTCCGAAAACAGGGTGTATGAGCTACAAATTTAATCGGTAGATTATCAACAATTTCGTTACGATAAATATTAGTTACAGGAACCTCTGCGGTTGGAATCAAATAAAAGCCCCGCTCGTCCTCGAGTTTGAATAAATCTTCTTCAAACTTAGGTAATTGTCCGGTCCCAAATAAAGAGTCGCGGTTAACAATATAAGGCACATAAACTTCCTCATAGCCATGATCTTGAATATGAGTGTTTAACATAAATTGCGTCAATGCGCGCTGCAAGCTGGCAAGACCGCCACGCATATAGGAAAAACGAGATCCAGTAATTTTCGATGCTGTATCAAAGTCTAAACCATTAAGTTTTGCACCGAGATCAACATGATCTTTAGCCCCAAAACTTAACTCCAGTGGCGATCCCCATTGACGGATTTCTATATTATCACTTTCATCATTTCCAGCTGGGACTGATGCATGAGGTAAATTTGGTATGCCTTGCAACAATTCATCAATTGCCGTTTGAACTTCAGCTAGTTTCGCATCAGCTGTGGACGAATCGTTTTTTAATTGTTCTCCCCGCTGTTTCAATGGCTCTATATCATCGCCATTTGCTTTAGCTTGGGCAATTAATTTTCCCATAGACTTTGCGTAGCTGTTGCGTTCTTGTTGTAGTGCTTCAGCTTCTATTTGTTGATCTTTACGCTGTGCGTCTAGCATTGAAAAATGATTACAATCTAGATCATAGTGTTTCAGTTTTAATCGCTCAGCGATGTTGGGCAAGTCAGCGCGTAATAACTTGGGGTCTATCATGTTAGGTTCCTTAGATTAATCGAGTCAGCCAAACGCCAACACTGACACCCACAAGGCAAAGAGTGATGGTGGCTATTACATAAATCAGTGATATTAAATTATCGCCATTTTGCCACAAACGTAGCGTGTCTAGCGAGAATGTTGAAAAAGTTGTGAATGCACCAAGAAAACCAACCATCAATAGGCTGCGCATTTCCGAGGACATGGCTACACGTTCTATGATGATGACATATAAAATACCCATTACCAAACTACCGATGACATTCACAAACAAAGTAGCATAGGGAAATTTCTGGCTGGAAATATCAAAAAACCAAACACTACACGCGTAGCGCGTCACAGAGCCTAGGGCACCACCAACGGCAACAGCTAACCAATGCACTATTATCAGTCCTCCTTATTAACGGAGCCGTGAGTATCTTGTAGGCTTCGTAAATATTCAAGTTTTTCACCAATCTTCTTTTCTAAGCCTCTATCGGTAGGAAAATAATATTGTATGCCAGTCAGCTCATCGGGAAAGTAGGTCTCACCGACAGCATAGCCATTAGGTTCGTTATGAGCGTAGCGATAATCTTTACCGTGATCGAGTTTTTTCATAAGATTGGTCGGTGCATTTCGTAAATGGTTTGGAACGGGATAGCTTGGTTGGGATTTTACATCTGCCATGGCCGCATTATAGGCTTTATAAACCGCATTACTTTTAGGGGCAGCAGCCATATAAATTACCGCTTGGGTCAAAGCTAACTCTCCTTCTGGACTGCCAAGGCGCTCTTGCACATTCCACGAATTTAGCGCCATCTCAAGCGCGCGAGGGTCCGCATTGCCTATATCTTCACTAGCAATGCGCACAAGCCGTCGTGCTAAATAAATAGGATCACAACCTCCGTCTAGCATTTTGCATAGCCAATACACACCTGCATCAGCACAAGATCCACGAATAGATTTATGCAAAGCAGAAATTTGATCATAAAAATAGTCGCCGCCTTTATCAAAGCGCCTGTAGTCATTCTGCAGAATATTTTCAAGAGTTGACCTACTAATCACCACCTGACCACCATTTTCAGTGACCAAATCAGAGGCTATTTCTAGTAGATTTAATGCTCGCCTCGCATCACCATCAGCTGCAGAGGCCAAAAGCATCTTAGTGTCATTACCAATCTCTATATTTCTGTTGCCCAACCCATTGGGTTTATCGGCAAGAGCTTGATCAATCACCTGTGTAATATCACGCTCAGTAAGTGGCGTAAGAACATACACCCGACACCGAGAAAGTAGCGCATTATTGACCTCAAATGATGGGTTTTCGGTGGTTGCACCGACAAATATCACTGTACCATCCTCAACAAAAGGTAAAAACGCATCCTGTTGAGATTTGTTAAATCGATGCACCTCATCGACAAATAAAATAGTTTTTCGCCCTCTTATATCACGCTGTTCCTGTGCTATGGCGATAGCAGCACGTATTTCTTTAACCCCCGAAAAAACGGCGGAAATACTTTCAAAGTGAGTATTCATTCTCTTGGCAAGAATTCTTGCTAAGGTAGTCTTTCCAACACCAGGAGGACCCCAAAAGATCATAGAATGCAGTAAACCGCTCTCTATGGCTTCACGTAGCGGTTGGTTTTCTCCAGTGAGATGCTCTTGACCATAAAAGTCTGCAAGATTGTGAGGGCGCATACGGGCGGCCAGAGGGCGCTTGGCATTTTGAGAAAAGAGGTCATTGGACATTGTTGATAATATCAGTGTCGGCGGGTACAACAAACTCAAATAAAGCCGGATCAACAGACTCATTTAAGACGATATTGTGGAAGTCTATTCGTGTTACCTGATCAAGGCTATCAGTTATAGCTAGCATGATAGGACCTAGATTATCAAAGCTGATCTCGATTCGTCTAAACAAGCTAGCGTCATCAATTGGCAATAACAGAAAAGTATCGCCTGTCATCTCATTGTTTATAACAGACACCTGATAATGTGTATGGATATCGTCATTATCACCGTTGAACAGTGCAATAGGCGTAGTCTGGGAGTTGGAATCAACAGATTCAATTATTACCTGCTCTAAATCAGGATCGTAGATCCATAGTAATGTAGCATTAGACACAATAAGCTGTTCCAAAGGCAACATGACATTCCAGCGTATTTTAGCCGGTTTTGCTAGGGTAAAGTTACCTTGAGACGTATCAATTATATCGCCTAAATCATCTCGCAATGATTGGGTGAATACGCCAGATATCGTTTTTATTGCATCGAGTCGAGCTAACAAATCATCGTTGGCATCGTTGGCTGAGACCAATAAAGGCGCGATAAATAGAAAACAACCCATTAAATGTCGAAGTTTAATTTTCACTGTACTCTATCGCTTTATTTATTATGATTTGGGGTTAGTATCTCTCGGCTTCCATTAGAACTCATCGCGCTTACTACACCACTTGCTTCCATCTGTTCAATCAATCTAGCAGCTCTATTGTAACCTACTCGTAACTTTCGCTGCACAGATGAGATGCTGGCTTTTCTAGTTTCTAATACAAATGCCACAGCTTCATCGTACAGAGGATCAGATTCGGGATCATCTGATCCATCATCACTGTGATCAAAGCCTGGTACAGTAATTCCTGACACAGACGCTTCATCAGTGACTTCAGTGAGGTAATTTGGACTTCCCCGGCGTTTCCAATCAGCAACGACTTTATGGACTTCATGATCGTCAACAAAAGCACCATGGATACGTTCTGGCACACTGGTACCTGGGGGTAAATAAAGCATATCGCCGTGGCCTAACAACTGCTCAGCTCCACCTTGATCAAGAATAGTCCGTGAATCTATCTTAGAGGATACCTGGAATGCGATACGGGTCGGAACATTGGCCTTGATAAGCCCGGTAATAACATCAACTGAGGGTCGTTGAGTTGCCAAAATTAGGTGAATTCCGGCAGCTCTGGCCTTTTGTGCTATACGAGCAATGAGTTGTTCGACTTTTTTACCGACAATCATCATCATGTCGGCAAACTCATCAATCACCACCACTATGTAGGGTAAATTTTGCAACTGAGGTGCTTCTGGCGGTTCCTCCGTTGGATCCCAGCCCATAGCGTTAGGGTCAAATACCCAAAGTGGGTCAATAATGGGGTTTCCTAACTTCACTGCATCTTCTATCTTACGATTGTACCCAGCGATATTTCGCACTCCAAGGGCAGCCATGAGTTTATAGCGACGTTCCATCTCTCCAACACACCACCGCAATCCGCTAGCGGCATCTTTCATATCTGTTATTACTGGAGTTAGCAGGTGGGGTATATCATCATAAATCGACAGTTCAAGCATTTTTGGATCAATTAATATGAGTTTTACTTCATCAGGTGATGCTTTAAAGAGCAGACTCAATAACATTGCATTAATACCAACGGACTTGCCTGATCCCGTTGTACCAGCAACTAGTAGGTGCGGCATTCGAGCGAGATCCGCAACCGTTGGTACCCCTGCAATATCATTTCCTAGTGCTAATGTCAGCGGTGAAGTAGATCGATCATAAGCCTCAGAGGAGAGAACTTCGCTCAGTCGGACCATTTCACGTTTTTCGTTGGGGATTTCAATTCCTACAACCGACTTGCCTGGGATAACTTCTACTACACGCACACTAATAACTGCCATCGAACGAGCAAGATCTTTTGCCAAACCACTTATCCGACTAACCTTTATACCCGGCGCTGGCTGTATTTCAAATCTTGTTACAACCGGGCCCGGTAATACCTCTACGACTTCAGCGGAGATACCAAAGTCTTGTAATTTAAGTTCAAGCAGACGAGAAAGATGCTCAAGGGATTCGGGCGAATAACCTACCGAGGATGTTTTATCAGGCGCATCCAAAAGATTGATAGGTGGCAGTGAACCAACGACTTGAGTATCATCAAAGAGCTTTTGCTGTTTCTCACGAAAAACTCTAGGGCTCTGGGGAACAGCCTGAACCGTTTGCTGTATTGCAGGTGGCACCCGGGTCAGCTGCTTTTTTGTTGCAGTTTCAACTTTCATAATACGCTCGGACAAGGCGGCTTTTGATGTTCTCTCTTCTTGTTTGCGCAATTTGCGTAGCGTATACCAATGGCCCATATTCCTTATTGTCGTGATTGCTATCGTGCCTAAAGTATCTATAAGACCTATCCACGATATATCCGCAAAAACAGTAAGACCAAATAGAAATAACGCTAACAGTAACAGTGTACTGCCGGTATGGCTGAAAATAGAAATTACCGCATCCCCAGTATATTTACCAAGAATGCCACCCATTCCCTCAGGGAAAGCATTAACAATATCGTGGTATTGTATCGTGGCAAGTGATGTTGCGCTGATCATCACCAAGAGGAACCCAACGATGCGTAAAACCAACGTGATTGAATCAAACTGATCGGGCTCTTTTAAAAAATAGGTACGCAATATTTGAAGGGCGCGAACAGCTAGCAATACCGGCAGTAAATAGGCCATCATCCCAAAAAGCGCGAAGAGTACGTCTGAGATCCAAGCCCCGGCGGGTCCAATTAGATTAGCGACCTCATCACGATTCCCGGTATGAGACCAACCTGGATCCTCTGATGAATAACTAAGTAGTGCTAAAAAAAGGACGATACACAGCGCTAGCCATCCAATAAGGGCCCCTTCAGCTACTAACACTCTTCCTCGGGAGTTCTCTAGTATTTCCTGTGCCTGTGCCTGCGCTTTTCGGGTAGTTTTTTTCTTGTCGTTACTCAAGATGAATGATCCAATAGTTCGAAACCTTGTAATTGTATCTGATTCTGAAGTAAACAACAGAATTGGAAGCACTTTAATGAGGATAATAAAAAAAATATAAAAAGGCATTTGGTCTTAGACAATTGTTTCTTTATGATAGGTCTCCCGATCGAGCCAGTGAGCTCTAATCTAATATTAAATAGTCAATTTTGAGAGTTTTATGCCTGAATCACAACACTACCCGCTTATAATTCTTGGGTCTGGTCCTGCGGGATGGACTGCAGCTGTCTATGCTGCTCGAGCTAATTTAAATCCGGTGGTAATCACTGGTATTCAACAGGGCGGACAGCTGACCACAACGACAGATGTGGACAATTGGCCCGGTGATGCAGATGGTGTGCAAGGTCCAGATCTTATGATTCGCATGCAAAATCATGCGGAGCGTTTCGATACTAAAACAATTTTTGATCACATTGAATCCGTAGACTTAGCAGAACAACCATTTAAGTTATTCGGCTCAAGTGACTACACTTGTGACTCGCTGATCATTGCTACTGGAGCCTCCGCGCAATATTTAGGCCTCGCAAGTGAGCAGGCGTTTATGGGGCGCGGTGTTTCTGCATGTGCGACCTGTGATGGTTTTTTCTATCGCAACCAAAAAGTTGCTGTTGTCGGCGGTGGTAATACTGCTGTTGAAGAAGCCTTATACCTCTCAAATATATGCTCTGAGGTGGTTTTAGTCCATCGCAGAGATCAATTAAGAGCTGAAAAAATGCTTCAGGATAAACTCTTTGAAAAAGAAAAAAATGGCAATATAAAAATTCTCTGGAATCAAAATTTAGATGAGGTGCTTGGGAATGAGGCTGGTGTTACAGGAATAAGATTGGCTGAGACTAGTTCAAGCAAAACTATGGAGTTAGATGTGACCGGTGTGTTCATTGCTATTGGTCACAAACCAAATACCGATATTTTCACCGACAAGCTTGCTATGAAAGATGGATATTTGACTATAGCCGGAGGCTTAGCGGGCAATGCCACAGAAACAAGCATTCCTGGAGTATTTGCAGCCGGTGATGTGGCTGATCACGTGTACAGGCAGGCAGTTACATCAGCCGGCAGTGGCTGTATGGCGGCACTTGATGCAGAACGCTATCTAGACAGCTAAGGTCTAAAAGTCATAAACCACTAACGCGACTTATTCCAATGAATCTTGCTGTCTTGCACCCAGAGAATCCGGTTTTTCCAAACCCAAATAGTGCGTTAAAACAACCTGATGGATTATTAGCCGCCGGCGGAAATCTTGAGGCAAAGACTTTAATATCTGCTTATAGCCAAGGCATATTCCCTTGGTATGAGGAGGGTGAGCCAATTCTTTGGTGGAGTCCGGTTGAGCGATGCATAATTCGACCTAAAAAACTGTATATTTCGTCTCGATTACGTCGGTTACTTAGGCAACAGCGCTATACTGTAACCTCTGATCTGGCTTTTGCTGCGGTTATTAGTGCCTGTGCCGAACCTCGCAGTGGTGAGGGAACCTGGATTACAACTGAAATGATCAATGCATATACCGAACTGTATTGCCGCGGCTATGCCCACTCCATAGAAGTATGGCAGGAAGATTGTTTGGTTGGGGGCATTTATGGCGTCCATGTTGGTAGAGTATTTTGTGGCGAATCAATGTTTAGTAAGGTGAGTAATGGTTCTAAAATAGCCATAGCTCATTTATTGCAATGGATGGGCAGTCAAGGTATGACCATGCTGGATTGTCAGATAGTCAATCCCCACTTGATGTCTCTTGGTGCCCAAACTCTTCCTCGGCAAGCTTTTTTAGACCATTTAAACGCATGTAATAATCAGCATTTGCAGTGGAATTTTAATCAGACAAGCGTAGATGCTTGGTGATCATTTCACAAGCCCCCGCTGTATACTACGGTTTCTTTGTTACTGCTGATCCGATTTGTTGCGACCTAATTCCATTGGATGCCAACCATGTCTGAGATAATTACTAAGCCAATAAAGCTTTTGCAATCCACCCAACATCCTTGTAGTTACCTTGCTGACAAAATAGCAACCACGGTACTGATTGATCCTTCTGAGGTTTTAGATCCTAGTCTTCATGGGCAACTGGCCGCCATGGGTTTTCGCCGCAGTGGAGTACACACATACAAACCAAAGTGTCGATCCTGTCGCGCTTGTATTCCAACGCGCATCGTAGCGACTAAGTTTGTGCCAAATAAGTCACAAAAACGCTGCTTAAAATATAATTCAGATGTTGTTATTCAGAATAATGCCAACGTAAACATTACCGAGCATTACTCCCTTTATGCGCGCTATATTTCAGAACGTCATGCTGGTGGGGATATGTTTCCACCAAGTAAGCAGCAATATATTGAATTTCTTATAGATTCTCCGGGAAATGTTACTTATATAGAATTTAGACTGGATAACCGGCTGATTGGATGCGCTGTTGTTGACGTGTTTCCCAACGCCTTGTCTGCGATCTACACTTATTTTGATCCATCGCTGAGTAAGCGCAGTTTAGGTACCTTTGCAATACTACAACAGGTTTTGTGGGCTCAACAATTAAATCTATCGCATGTCTACTTGGGTTACTGGATACAAGCATGTAATAAGATGAGCTATAAGGTAAATTACCATCCCGTTGAGTTTTTACAAGGAAAAACATGGGTTTTGCGCAAATGACTTTGCTATAAGCCTTGTTTTCAGGCAAACTGCGCCCCTTTTAAAGGTAAGAAATATACGTATGGCCAAAGAAGATCACATTGAATTTGACGGCGAAGTAATTGACACGCTGCCTAACACAACGTTTAAGGTGAAGTTAGAGAATGATCACGTCATCATTGCTCATATTTCAGGGAAAATGCGCAAGCATTACATCCGCATTTTGACCGGCGATAAGGTGAAAGTAGAGATGACACCTTATGACCTGACAAAGGGTCGTATCACCTTTCGTGAGCGCTAATAGCAAGCCCCCTTTTTAAGATTTGGCCAGCGCCTGACTAAGCAGACGCTAGCTCTGCTTCATCAGTGGTGATCACGATTTCGTTGTCTTCCACGCGCACATACGCTGTTCCGCCTTTGTCAGCTAATGAACCAAAGAGCACTTCTTCTGCGAGAGGCTTTTTGATCTTTTCTTGGATCAGCCTGTCCATTGGGCGGGCGCCCATCTTCGCATCATAGCCATTTTTGGCTAGCCATTCCCTAGCATCATCATCAATATCAATAAATACTTTTTTTCCATCAAGCTGAGATTGAAGCTGGACAAGAAATTTATCAACAACCGTTTTAATCACCTCAATGGTGAGCTCACCGAACTGCACTATGCTGTCCAAACGATTACGAAATTCGGGCGTAAACATTTTCTTAATGGCTTCCATACCGTCTGTTCTGTGATCTTGGTTAGCAAAGCCTATAGAGGCACGACTCATGATTTCTGCGCCTGCATTGGTTGTCATAATTAAAATGACATTGCGAAAATCTGCTTTGCGACCGTTATTGTCAGTGAGAGTGCCATGATCCATTACTTGGAGTAATAAGTTGAAAACGTCAGGGTGTGCCTTCTCAACCTCATCAAGCAAAATGACCGAGTGTGGTTGCTTAGTGACCGCTTCTGTGAGAAGCCCACCCTGGTCATAGCCTACATACCCTGGAGGCGCGCCAATCAATCTTGATACTGTGTGTCTCTCCATATACTCAGACATATCAAAACGCACCAACTCAATGCCTAATACGTTTGCAAGCTGCTTGGATACCTCTGTTTTACCCACTCCTGTGGGCCCAGCAAACAAAAAACTACCAATCGGTTTACTGCCTTCTCTCAGCCCTGCGCGAGCCAATTTAATTGAGGTGGACAAGGCATCAATAGCTGTGTCTTGACCGAACACAACCATCTTGAGGTTAGTGGCCAGATCTTTAAGTTGGGCCTTATCGCTAGCAGAGACACTTTTCGCCGGGATTCTAGCCATTTTGGAAATCACTAATTCAATATCGCTTAATCCAACAGTTTTCTTACGCCTATATTCCGGCTGTAATCTTTGATATGCACCAGCTTCATCCAACACGTCAATCGCTTTATCCGGCAGGAACCGATCGGTTATATGGCGGCTCGATAGCTCCGCTGCGCCCTTAAGAGCTGGGTTTGTGAACTTTAATTGATGATGATCTTCGAACCGTGACTTAAGCCCCTTGAGTATCTGAAACGTCTCATCAATGCTTGGCTCAGGTACATCAATCTTCTGGAAACGTCGTGCCAGTGCATGGTCCTTCTCAAAAATACCTCGATACTCTTGATATGTAGTTGACCCAATACATCTTAGCTGTCCAGAACTTAGCAGTGGTTTAAGTAAATTAGATGCGTCCATCACCCCACCAGAGGCCGCTCCAGCGCCCACTATAGTATGAATTTCATCGATGAACAAAATAGACTTTTCAAAGTCAAGCAGCTCAGCAATAAGGCCTTTGAGACGCTTTTCAAAATCTCCTCTATATTTTGTTCCCGCAAGTAAAGATCCCATGTCGAGAGAAAACACTGTGCTCCCTAGCATGGGTTCCGGAACATTTTCTTCGACAATCAGCTTTGCTAAACCTTCAGCTATAGCCGTTTTACCAACCCCAGACTCGCCAACAAGTAGCGGATTGTTTTTTCTGCGTCGAATTAAGATCTGACTAACCCTCTCAATCTCATTATCTCTACCTATCAGAGGGTCTATTGACCCAAGCATTGCCTGTTCATTGAGGTTAGTAGCAAATTGGCTGAGTAAGCTTTTAGTCTTTTCTTCGCCGTTCTCACCTGATTCAGAGGCATCTTGATCAGGGTGATCATTGGGTTCGGACTGGTCAGCATATTTAGAAATGCCGTGAGATATGTAGTTGACAACATCAATCCTCGCCACGTCTTGCAGCCTCAAAAAATACACAGCTTGGCTTTCTTGCTCACTAAAAATGGCAACAATGACATTGGCACCGACCACTTCACTGTGATTTGCTGAGTTGACTTGAAAAACAGCTCTTTGCAATACTCGCTGAAAACCGTGGGTAGGCTGAGTTTCAATTTCAAGATGAGTTTCAGGGATAGACGGCATGGTCGCGTCAATAAATTCACTCAAGTCCTCACGTAGTGATTTTAAATCTACACCACAGGCTTTCAGCACAGAGACAGCCGAAGCATCATCTAGAAGTGCTAGCAATAAATGTTCTACGGTCATAAACTCGTGGCGTTTCTCTCTGGCACTTTTGAATGCCAAATTAAGCGTAACCTCTAGCTCCCTACTAATCATTTCTACTAATCCTCATCATCGTTGGCAGGTTCTGCTTGGCAGAATAATGGATGCTGATTGTCTTGGGCATATTGGGTAACAAGTGCCGCTTTAGTTTCAGCTATATCTTCAGTGTAGACGCCGCAAACGCCTTTTCCTTCGGTATGAATTTTTAACATTATCTGAGTCGCATTTTCCCGTGACTTATAAAAAAACTGTTCTATCAACTCGACCACGAACTCCATAGGCGTGTAATCATCGTTTAGCAGAACGACTTGATACATCCTAGGTTTCTGCAACCTAGGGGGTGCCTGTTCTGCTACTGTGTCTGAATCATCTTGCCAGTTTGGGTCATTCTGCTGTGTCATGGTAGCTGCCGTTAGTAAAAGTTTTCTCAAGCGCCAATAGTACATCAGTTAGTCAATGCACTGCTAGCGATGTCCAGGGATGTGCAGTGTTTTTACCACTTCCAATGGAGTTACGTTGTTTATTTCATTTTGGTGCTGCGTAACACAGCTTAATTTTGCAAAAATCCGCATTTTGATACCACAGGACACCTCTCATAGGATTTTACTTGTTGTATTTGCTGGGCTTGAAGACTATGTCTTACACCATTGTTGTGCTTGATTATCATGGTAAAAATATTTAGCGTGAAACGCAAAACTGTCTTTAAGTGTCACGCTTTGGAATAAACGTGAGAGCTGCGGCTAGCGAAAAAGATTGATAAGACCAATAAGACTAAAGGCAGCTAGGGCAACAACGGCATGGTAGCTGTCACCTTGCAAAGCAAGACTTATACAGCTAAGTGTCATGCCAATGAGAATGACGATAGAAGATAGCTTTCGCATGGTTATTATTGGTACCGATGATGTTAGTGAATGAGTGCGGTTTAAAAGTAAGACCCTAGGCCTCTAAATTAGTTTCTTAAAAAGGTTTGTTACGTTAGTTTTTTTCTTAAAAATCTTTAATTATTTTCAATCTCCCAAATGTAAGAAATACTGAGTCTACTATTGCTCATTATTATAGACGATAGTGACACCTTTGGATTCAGATCGTTATCTTGATGCAGACACATCTACGAACAAGACAGGGCTTGCAATCTCACAGTCGTTGGATGCCTACTCTGAGCATATCCATGCTGCGCGGGCTGCACAAAAAGGATATTGTTTAACGTGTCTTTTCGATTATGTCGTTAACCTCTGGTTGCCCCGCCATTTGTGTGCCAGAGTTTGGTTTGGCACAAATTAGCGTGATGACAGCGGATAATGAAAATTTTGGATGACAATGTTTAGCTAGACGTATATCTTTATTCAAATTGGGTAATTACGCTCTCGTAAGAGCGTCCAAAAAATTAATCCAGTGCCCTTAGAGATTAACAAAATATGCAATAAAAGGTATCTTCATGTCTATTAGTCAAAGGTTGCTAAGTTACTTTAATCGTAGAAAATCAGTTTCAACAGCAAAGAACCACACTCGATACCGAAATGACATTTGTAATCATTGGGATTTGGACTATTTGTCAATTGATCAAATTGATGAAATTTTAAAAGACGACAATGTTGAGACAACCGTCACTAACATAAAAAAAGACGATTAATGTGCGAAAGAGGTAAAACTACCGTCGCTCCAGCGAAGTAATCCGACTTCAGAATTTGCAGTTTTCATAGTTAGCCAAGCGACAGGCTTCAGCAGCCTCAGTCGCCTCATCAATGTACCGCTGACTAATGATAACACCTATATCTCGTATTAATCTTTTGGCAGGCTCAAACCCTTGGGCACTTGCAACAGACCACCAAGCAAATGCTTTGGTATCGCTTTGATTCAAACCTTCGCCGTTATAATACATCTTACCCAATGATGTTTGAGCTTCCGGATCACCTTGGGCAGCAGCTGCACGATACCATTTTACCGCTCTTGGGTTATCTTCTTGTACCTCTCTACCGAAGTCATAAATAGTGCCAAGTATATGAGCTGCCTTCTGATGTCCGGCTAAGGCTGCTTTTTGATACCAACTAATCGCTAGATTAATGTCTCTATGGACATTGTCTCCACTATGGTACAAGTATCCAAGCGTGTATTGAGAGCTAAGATCTCCCTGAAGCGCTTGTTTAAGCAATTCATTAATTGAATCGTCGGTAGCAGATGCGTGGACACAAAGGAGCATGAGCATGACAATAATTGAGGTGGAGCAGCGATTCATAAAATAATAAACATCCGAGCAAAGTTACTAAATATCCGACGAGATAGCGCCTAATACCAAGCCTTATTTTATGCTTTTAGTGCGTTAAGCTGTCTTTGTATGGCAAAAGCCTCTGAAGTTAAGATGCTTTGCGCAAAGTTTATCAGCAGATAACATTATTATCTAACTTAAAACTGCCTTTTACTCACACAAAATAGTATATCCAAAAGGAGTACAGTTTGTAACTAATCATCCTTTGCCGCATATGACAACTGTCCTAAGATCATGATATCTTTTGGTATAAACCGCTTAGTAAGCATATGCGTAGAGTAGGCATCCAAGCGTCATAGGAATGCACGCGCTGTCTCTCTCAGGTATGTCTACTTTAAGCTAACGATCTCGACCCACAGGTGTCGTTATAGTTTTCAGTAGTGAGAATAGTAAACTGAGTATTTCCAATCTTCTTGAGTTCATATTTCGTGGGAGAAAAAGTGGTAATTATGACACTGATACAAGGATTAAAATTTTGGTTCTAGCGCCTACGCCTGCCAGTCCAGTGACTGTAATGACCGAGACGCACTAAAGATCAGCTGCTTTTCTTGGAGTATCTCACTTTACCTTCTTGAGTCCTAAAAAATTACTAGCACGGAAAGAGCGTCCACGAAGTGAACCATCAAGACAAATAATAGGCATATCCAATACGCATGGTAGCCCACAGAGGCACCTGTAGCATTCTTTTGCGATATAAAGGTACATTATGATAGCAATAAACCTTACCTTATAAATGGCAAGTAGTCCCAGATGACTGTCTTACGTCAATAGCATACACTTCCTGAAAAACAACGAACTTAACAAGGTCATTGCGTTGAGAATGCGGATTGATTATTGTTATTGAGTTCAGTTAATTTAACGCACCCCTAGCTTGATGGCTCAGAAACGTCGGTAAATACCTAGCCTTATAGCAGCGTATGCTAGTCTAATGGAGCTAATGACGGCGCGATTAGACCATGACTTTACTAGTTTTAAAAAAATGAGTGATGGTACCTATTCATTTATTACCGTATTAGAGTTAGTTTGTTCGCTGACATGGAGGTTGACGGTGCTAATAATAAGAAGATTTAAATACGACGCTATAACGTCAGTAAATATTTGGCATTTTGTAGATAATAGTTCTGGCGCCCAGCTGCCCATCCAAATCAATACTGTAGTGTCTGACACGCTAAAAAACTATACATTAAGCAATGCGCTGACAGATGGCACGATGTGTCACTACATCTCGTCCGATGAGTGCGGTATTGATCAGTATGTTGACGAGTTTATTGATCAGTTCAAAGTGTCAGCCTCTGTGAAAATGCTTACCCGGCGAGAGATGCATGTGCTAGAAGTTCTAACGATTTTCAAAAATACTGAATTAGGCGCCGATAGATTGCATGTAAGTAATAGAACGTTTAATAACCATCGATACAATATAGCGAAAAAAACTGGAGTGTCGGCTAAAGATGCAGCCTATCTTGCATATGACTGCTCTAATGTGAACTTATTTGTCTCTATGTTACGTCTTTTTCAGTGCCCAAGGTCTTGATTAATTCTGGTACCTTGAAAGGAGCTAATTGCTGTATTAAGCGCCACACATACATAAGCAAGTTAGTTTTGTGATACCAAGCTAGTTTTGTTATTTGCTGTTTGCCTGAATTATAGCCGATTGCAAAGAGTTCATCATAGCGATCTGTATTATCTCTTAGACTGAAATCACTGAGATTCATGCCGATCACTAGGTCAGCCTCTTTAAGCTGAGTTTGTGTATGCCTGCTGACCGCAATTTCAAATGCATTTCGCATTACGTCCAGGATATGGGTTGGTTGTGGATAGCGATCAACATTGCTTAGATGACTGGCGATAGTTACCCCTGCACCCATGGATTTTAAAGGACCAACAGGTACGTTTTGTACCAAGCCCCCATCCACGAGCATTCGACCATTGATCTCCATCGGAATATACACTCCAGGTATTGCAGAGGATGCACAAACCGCTTCTGCCAGAGGGCCAGAACGAAATACAACCTGTTCTCCCGTATTGATATCGGTAGCAATGATGGCCAGAGGAATGTTCGCATCTTCAATGTTAACTGTGCCTAGATGATCTATGATCAAAGCCTTAATCGAATCGGTGCTAAAAAAACCAGTCTTAGTTAGCTTGAAGCTCGACACTTTTGACAGAGTTAGCTGCTGCGCCACTTCTCCAATGATCTCAAGATCGACACCAAAGGCATAAAGAGCTGCGATCATTGAGCCGACACTAGTGCCTGCAAGATAATCAATTTTAACCTCAGCATCTTCTAGGGCTTGAAGAACGCCTATGTGGGCTATACCCTTAGCTGCTCCACCACCCAATGCGAGTCCAACACTGGTGTTTAACAAATTCATTAACATACTGTAAATCTAATCCTGATCTTTTTCATGACAGAGAGGAAGACATGTTACCTTGGCCTCTCCAAATAACTACCTTTTACCCTCGATAAACACATGTGCTTTGGTGAACCACCCGATCATAAATAACGCTTGAAAATATAGGGTTTAACGCAGTATATCAAGACCTGTGGCTATTAACCTGCAATGGTCTAAAAACATAGTAACACTCCTTTGCAACTTATTGACTTTATACTTCAACTGGCGCAGTTGCCATTGAATTACCTGGATTTGTTAATAGATCATCGATGAACTGATATGATGCGTATACCATCGGTCTTGTTAATCTACGTTTTAGATTAGTATTTCTTAGACCTTCATTTTTCTCGCGAGATTTCTATGGAAAAGAGCGCAAAGTTTGTTCAGGGTAGCCTGATGCGTCACATTGTCGTAATGGCAGGTACTGGTGCATTTGGTTTAACCTCAATCTTTTTCGTTGATTTACTGGACATGTGGTTTATCAGTTTGCTGGGCGAACCAGAGCTGGTTGCCGCGATCGGTTTTGCAAGTACCCTCACCTTTTTAGCGACTTCAATTTCTATCGGTACGTCCATTGCTGCCGGGGCCTTGGTTTCACGAGCACTAGGCGCTCAAAACAGACGTAAAGCTAAAGACTATGCTATAAACGTGATGATAATTGCTGCTCTTATCAGCATAGTTACAGTGATTGTAATTATTTTTAGCCTCGATAATCTCCTGAACTGGCTTGGAGCCGAAGGCCGAACGTCTGTTGTTGCCAAAGAGTATTTGATTATTGTGCTACCTGCTGCAGTTCTTCTAGCAGTCGGTTTGGCTGCCAGCGCAGTACTGCGAGCCGTGGGCGACGCCAAGGGATCTATGTTGTCAACTCTCTCTGGTGGTATTATCAATGCCATACTGGACCCTATTCTGATTTTTAGCCTGAGCTTGGGTGTTACAGGGGCTGCAATTGCTTCTGTGTTTGCTCGTTTGGGAGTGTTTGTTTATGCACTACATAGAGTGCATTTCAAACACAAACTTCTCACCAGGCCAAGCTATACAACATTTAAAGCAAGCATGAGACGGATCCTCGATATTGCGCTGCCTGCGATAGTGACCAACACAGCAACACCCCTAGGTAATGCCTACGTCACTGCTACAATTGCAATTTATGGCAATAGTTATGTTGCAGGCTACGCCGTAATAAGTCGCCTAACGCCTGTTTGCTTTGCATTTGTGTTTAGCGTGTCCGGAGCAATAGGCCCCATATTAGGTCAAAATTATGGCGCTCACCAATGGGATCGAATTAAGCGCACACTAAGTGATTCATTGGTGGTTGTATCTGTATTTTGTGTAGCCATGTCGGGAGCTTTGCTGTTATCTCAAAAAATGATAATTAATCTATTTAAGTTAGATTCTCAAGCTGCTGATATTGTTGGATTATTTTGCACATTTCTTGCAATTACATTTATTTTTAATGGAATGCTTTTTGTATCAAATGCAGTATTTAATAATCTCAATTCGCCACGTTTAGCAAGTACGCTTAATGTCGCAAAAGCAACCGTTGGAACGATCCCTTTTGTGATGGTAGGAAGCTATTTTTGGCACGCTGCAGGTGTGCTAATTGGCCAAGCGGTAGGCTCAATACTTTTTGGTGTCTTAGGATACTGGTTAGCAAAGCGCAAAATCGATGCTATGGCTAAGACTCAAGACCCAGGCTAACGGATATTGTCAGGCTTGACATCCAAAGAGCATAAACTGATGAGCCACAACCTAATCTCTGTCACAAAAAAAACCCGACAAAACAGCCGGGCTTTTTGAATTACTTTACAGCGTAACCAATGTTACATATTCGCAATCATCGCATCACCAAACTCGGAACACGACATTAATGTCGCATCATCCATCAGTCTCTCGAAATCATAGGTAACTTTCTTTTCGGTAATTGCTCCTTCAATACCTTTTATGACCAAGTCAGCTGCGTCACTCCATCCAAGATGCCTAAGCATCATTTCAGCCGATAGGATTAGTGACCCTGGGTTAACCTTGTCTTGACCGGCATACTTGGGTGCCGTGCCATGGGTAGCTTCGAAAATGGCAACATCGTCAGACAGATTTGCGCCGGGCGCAATACCAATACCACCAACCTGTGCGGCCAGAGCATCAGAAATATAATCGCCATTAAGATTTAGAGTCGCTATCACGCTATATTCGTCAGGGCGTAAAATAATTTGCTGTAACATTGCATCTGCGATTACATCTTTGATGACTATATCTTCACCTGTTCTTGGATTTTTAACCACATGCCATGGACCACCATCCAGCGCTTGGCCACCAAACTCATCACGCGCCACCTCGTAGCCCCAGTCACAAAATGCACCTTCGGTAAATTTCATAATATTACCCTTATGCACCAGCGTAACCGATGGTTTATTTTGGTCAATAGCATACTGGATGGCCTTGGAAACCAAACGTTTTGTTCCCTCTTCTGATACTGGCTTAACACCAATACCACAGTTAGTGTCGAACCGTATTTTGCTAACGCTCATCTCTTCTTGCAAAAACTTAATAACCTTGTTTGCTCCATCAGTTCCAGCCTTCCACTCAATACCCGCATAGATATCTTCGGAGTTTTCCCGGAAAATACACATATCTACTTTATTAGGCTCTTTAACTGGCGAAGGTACACCAGAGAACCATCGAACCGGTCGCTGACATACAAATAGATCTAACTCTTGACGTAAGGCAACATTAAGCGACCTAAAACCACCACCAACGGGGGTAGTTAAGGGCCCTTTAATTGAAACAATGTAATCCTGAACAGCCTGTAGCGTCTCAGCGGGGAACCAGTCTCCCTCATACAATTCAGCAGCTTTTTCGCCGCAATATACTTCCATCCATGATATCTTTTTATCCCCAGAATAAGCTTTGGACACTGCAGCATTTATCACCTTGACCATAACTGGAGTGATATCGACTCCAATGCCATCCCCTTCGATAAATGGGATTACAGGGTTGTTTGGAACATTTAGCGAGAAATCGGAATTGACTGTGATTTTTTCACCAGTTTGTGGCACTTGTATATGTTGGTATCCCATGTGGGTCTCCGCTGAAAACAAACGTTAAAATTGGACTGCAGGATTTTTAAATGTAAAAGTTTTACCTAATGACGTAATATTAACACAGATAATCGTCTTTTTTGTAGTAGAGTTTCACCTATAGTGACTTTTTTGGGATTGTGTTCATGTCTATATTAATAATATTTAACAAACCATATCAGGTCATGAGTCAATTCACGGATGAAGGTCATCGAAAAACCCTAGGTGACTATATATCTATACCGCAGGTGTATCCTGCAGGACGACTAGATTATGATTCAGAGGGTCTTATGCTGCTCACAGACAATGGGAGCCTACAGCAACAAATAAGCCATCCTAAGTTCAAGTTGCGGAAGACATATTGGGTACATGTTGAGGGAATCTCGACGTACAAACACTGTGAGGCGCTGCGGGCAGGTATTGATTTAAAAGATGGTTTCGCTCGGGCTTTGTCTTGTAGAGTACTTGCCGAACCCGCACTATGGAAACGCAACCCACCCATTAGATCGCGTAAAACTGTCGCTGATACGTGGCTGGAAATCGTTATTGACGAGGGCCGAAACCGACAGATACGGCGGATGACAGCGGCTGTTGGTCTACCTACGTTACGACTCGTGCGCAGGGCTATTGGCAGTTGGACGCTAGGAGACTTGAAGCCCGGGGAATATAGATACGATCAAACACATAAAAAGAGCATTCAATAATGCCGGATAAGATTCATCTTACCGTTGCTACCGTAGTGGAACGTAACGGAAAATTTTTAATGGTTAGGGAAACAAAAAATGGTTCGCAAGTCATTAATCAGCCCGCCGGCCATGTTGAACCGGGCGAAGACGTAATGGCAGCGGCAATCAGAGAAACCTTAGAGGAGACTGGTTGGTTGGTTGAATTGAATGGATTTTTAGGTTTTTCTAATGCAAGATCGTCAATAACAGGAATTACATATTATCGATTAGTTTTTACGGCCAAGCCAATTGCTTTTGATGATCAGGCTGAGCTTGATTCTGATATAGATTATGCTGAATGGATGTCAGTGCCAGCGATAAAGAGTTCAAGCAACAAACCACGCAGTGAAATGGTACATCTAGCGGTCGATGACTATTTGTCGGGCCGTATTTTCCCTTTGGAAATGTTTCGCAACAGCTTATAGTGTTGTATCAATTAAGTAGAATAATGTTAATTTCATATGAATAGTCCCTTAAAAGTTATTGTTGGAATGTCTGGTGGTGTGGACTCCTCTGTCGCTGCTTATTTGCTATTACAGCAGGGCTATGAGGTAGAGGGATTATTCATGAAAAATTGGGACGAGGATGATGGCTCAGAATATTGTACAGCTATAGATGACTTGGCAGATGCTCAACAAGTAAGTGATAA
>JAQWYJ010000040.1 GCA_029254005.1 Porticoccaceae bacterium
CTTTGCATGGGAAGGTTGCCAAATAGAGTAAATACTCACTTATGAGTCCGGAGACCGGCCTGTCGCTATGCAGACAAACCGCGGGGTGCGGTGTTGTGCTGATTGACAGTCTCTGTCCCTCTGCCATTTCTATGCTCTCCGTAATCGTACATTTAATTGCTCGGGTGTGAGCTATAGAGAGTCAAAATAATGCATAAAAATATCAATTTAGTCGCAGCAGTGTCGCTTTCGACTGCGCTGTTAAGTTTCCATAGTCCCACAGTAATCTCTGAAGAAGGATCTGAATTAGAAGAAATTCTGGTTACTGCATCGCTGTTACCCATAGAAGCGTCACGGTCTGCAAATGCGGTAACCATTATTGATCGTAAACAATTAGAAAATAGAGCTATTGTCAGCTTAAGTGATATTCTGCGAGATGTACCTGGATTTTCCGTTAGCAAGGTTGGCGTGCTCGGATCACAAACCCAAATTCGTGTCCGCGGTTCTGAGGCAAACCATTTGCTGGTAACCATCGATGGCGTTGAGGCAAATGATCCATCGCTAGGTGATGAATTCAGTTGGGCAACCCTAAATGCATCTGACATTGAACGCGTGGAAATTATTCGTGGACCACAGAGCTCCTTGCGAGGTAGTGATGCTCTGGCAGGTGTGGTCAACATAATAACTCGCAGCGCAGATAAGTCCTCTAGTGCCGCAGTTTTTATTGAAACTGGAAGTTGGTCGACAGATTACAGCGGTTTCAATATCGGGCGCAGAATTAATAACCTTGATATGCGCTTGGGTGTAAGTCATTTAGAGTCCAAGGGTGATAATATCTCACGCAGTGGCAATGAGGATGATGGTTATCGCAATACGACGGTAAACTTCAAGTCAGGTTGGGCTCCCACCGATCAAACTAAATTTTCTTTTTCTTATCGAGAGTCAGATGGCATGAATCAGTTTGATGCCGATAATGATTTTGATGGGCTTGTTGAAGACCAAGATCGATTGTCAGAGTTTACTAATAGTACAATGGCTCTTCAGGGAGATTTTTCTTCGTCCGATGGCGCCTTGCTCCATAAAATAATCATATCCCAAGCAAAGAACGACAATGTTGCCTATGCAGATGGGTCAAAGGGAAATCAGACCGCATCTACTAAAGATCAATATCAATACACTGGATCACTCTCTTGGGGCCAAGGCAGTCGTAGTTTGTCTATGCTGGCTGAGCGTGAGTCCGAAGATTGGATGCAACGCGGTGAAGTATCCTGGGGAATTTATGATCCCAATCAGGATCGAATGCGCACTACCAACGCGTTGGCTGTTGAGTATCGAGGTGATATTACTGACCAGCTTACCCTAGCAACAAGTATTCGCTATGATGATAACTCAGAGTTTGACAGTGCAAAGACCTTTAGATCTGAGGCAATTTACTTGATTTCTGACACTACACGCTTGAGAGGTGCTGTTGGAACAGCTATCAAAAATCCAACATTTACTGAGAGATTTGGCTTTTATACAAATTTTATTGGTAATGCGAGTTTGATACCTGAAGAGTCTACAAGTTGGGAGGTAGGAGTTGATCAGCAAATTAAAAATGATGACTTGCGACTCTCCGTAACGCTTTTTGATGCGGAGCTTGAAAATGAAATTAATGGATTTGTCTTAGATCCAATAACATATGCGTATACCTCGGCTAATATGACTGAAAAAAGTCATCGGCAAGGTGGTGAGCTTAGTTTGGTTGGAAATATTTCTGATACAATTTCTGTCGCAACATCCTACACTTATACTGATTCAACTGGTGGTGACGAAGTTCGCGAGGTCCGCAGGCCACGCCACATTGCTAGTATTAATGTGGGCTGGCAGGCCGCTGGTAATCTGCATGTGAACACAAATATTCAATTTTCTGGAGACCAGACGGACGTTTACTTTCCACCGTTTCCGGAACCCTCTCAAGTGGTCACACTAGAAAGCCATACTTTAGTGAATATTAATATGAACTATCAGGCTAGTGATAATTTAGACATTTATGCTAAGTTGGAAAACGCTCTAGATGAAGACTATGAAGAGGTGTTTGGTTATCAAACATTGGGTATTGGTGGTAATGTCGGTCTGAGATATAGCTTTTAACCAAGACAAAATTATAACCCTATGGCAGAGTTTGGCATAAATCTTATCGCGGTTCGTGCCAAATGCTGTGTTTCTTTAGTCTGCCGAATGAGTTGAGCTGATGGGGAATAGTGTCTTGGTTTTTATGCTAAAAAATATATCAACCGATATAGTTCAATGTTTGCAAGGCAAGTTTAACGTTATAAGGAGTCCTTGGTATGCGAATAGTCTCATTGTTACCCAGTGCAACTGAACTAGTTTGTGGTCTTGGATTACGCGATCAATTAGTTGGGGTCTCTCATGAGTGTGATTTTCCCACTTCTGTGGTTGGGCTGCCAATCCTCACCAGTTCGCTTATTCCCGAGGGGCTAGACAGCGCTATGATAGATACTTTAGTGACTGAGCAGCTTACTCAGGATGCTGCGCTTTATGCGTTAAATGCTGACGTCTTGCAGAAATTAGATCCAGATCTTATTGTTACTCAAGCATTGTGTGATGTCTGTGCTGTTTCTGGAAATGAGGTTGCCAGAGCTGTTGGACGTTTATCGGGTAATCCTGTGGTGATTAATCTTGAGCCGATTTGTTTGGACGATGTTTTAGAGACTATAGATTTGGTAGCCCAAGCAGCAAACTGTGTGGATAAAGGGCAACGTTATAAGGCTAATTTACGTTATCGTATTGATGCTGTAGCGCAGCGTTCAGCAATTGTAGATCGTCAGTTGAGGCCACGT
Source organism: Porticoccaceae bacterium (assembly GCA_029254005.1). Classification (GTDB taxonomy): domain Bacteria; phylum Pseudomonadota; class Gammaproteobacteria; order Pseudomonadales; family Porticoccaceae; genus HTCC2207. Next base: position 2,823 of record JAQWYJ010000040.1, read on the forward strand.
GTTGCTTTGTTAGACTGGCTAGAGCCGCTGTTTGACGGCGGCCATTGGAGCCCCGAAATTATTGCTCTGGCAGGAGGAATACCCTGTTTTGGTGCTCAGAAAGAGCCATCTCAGCGTCGCTCGTGGGATCAGTTAATCGAAGCAGAGCCTGAGATTATTTTTATTGCCTTATGCGGTTTTGATATTCAACGGTCTATGCAGGATGTCGACGCATTTTTGGCATTAGATAGCTTCAGGGAGTTACATGAGGCCGTAGGTACCACCGTTTTTCTAGTGGATGGTAATGCCTATTTCAGCCGGCCCGGACCAAGGTTGGTAGATGCCTTAGAAATTATGGCTCATACCCTGCACCCAACTATTCATGAATTGCCCGAGGGATTACCGTCGGCAATACAATTAAATTCTAGAGGTTAACGAAAAAATGACTGACGATACAGCAAAAAAAGATCAAGTTCATAAGAAAAAGATGCAAAAACAAAAAGAAAATATTGATGCCAAAATTGCGTCAGCTGATGAAGAGCGCGGTGTAGTTATATTACTTACCGGTGATGGAAAAGGTAAGACCAGTTCCGCATTTGGCATGGTTTTGCGGGCGCTCGGTTACGGATATCGTGTTGGAGTGGTTCAATTTATTAAAGGTGAGCAACTGTCTGGAGAAGAGTTATATTTGAAAAATCATTTGCCTGAGGTTGATTTTTATCAGATGGGTACTGGATTCACTTGGGATACTCAAGACCGCTCTGGTGATATGGCTGCAGCGGAAAAAACCTGGGCATTCGTCGAACCTATGCTCAGAGACCCTAGCTATCATCTAGTGGTTATGGATGAAGTCACTTATATGCTTAGTTTCAAATATCTTGATGAAGATCGAGTACTTAATGCAATTAGGTCTCGTCCAGCTAATCAAAGCGTTGTATTAACTGGACGCGGAGGAGGCAAGGCTATAAGAGAATTAGCAGATACCGTGTCCGAAGTGAAAGATATAAAGCATGCTTACCACGATGGTATAAAAGCACGAAAAGGTGTGGATTTTTAATTGCGTGGTTTAACTGCCTCAGCTCTGTCTAAGCTTCTATGGGTGCTGCTACCCATTGTAGTGTTGGCTGCGTTGAGTGTGGGAACAATTGATATCCCCGTGAGCGCCATTATCCAAAGAACCATCAATTTGGTGTTAGGCCAAGCAGATGTGCTTATAAAAGATGATTATTTGTCCGCTGTGATTTTTGATATTCGGTTGCCTCGAATCATATTAGCCTTCCTGGTGGGAGCGATCCTAGCTATTAGTGGTGCCGTTATGCAAGGATTGTTTAGAAATCCATTGGCAGCGCCATCGCTGATCGGTGTCTCTAGTGGCGCTTCTGTTGGTGCCAGTGTGATGATTGTGTTCGCCAGCTCTATGCTACAGTCTCACTCAATTATCGGCCTTTCGCTGGTGGCTTTAGGGGCGTTTATAGGTAGTTTTCTTGTCACTCTGTTCGTGTATCGCCTGTCTACCTCTGCCCTGGGTACGTCGGTGACAACCATGCTTTTGACTGGGTTGGCGGTGAGTGCGCTTGCTGGTGCCCTAAATAGTTTGTTAAGCTATTTTGCTGATAACGAAATGCTCCGTCAAATCAGTATTTGGCAAATGGGTAACTTGAGTACGGCTAATTGGTCGCGTGTTACTATCATTGGTGCTGTGGGTCTTGTGGTTTTAGTTTTATTTCCCAGAGACAGTAAGGCTCTAAATGCACTTCTCTTGGGTGAGTCTGAAGCCAGACACCTGGGTATTGATGTTCAAAAAGTTAAACGTAGACTGATTGTTTTGACCACCTTAGGTGTCGGTGTATCGGTTGCTATAGCGGGTATGATTGGCTTTGTAGGACTCGTCGTACCGCATATTGTTCGACTTCTTATTGGGCCGGACCATCGAAACTTATTACCCGTTTCTGCACTTGCAGGAGGCATTTTGTTAGTAATAGCAGACACCGTGGCTAGAGTTATAATTTCGCCCACCGAGCTACCTACCGGTATTATAACCGCTCTGTTAGGCGCTCCTTTCTTTATTTTACTGTTAACACATCAGCGAAAGGCATCAACAATATGGCCTTAGTTGCAGAAAATATCTCCTTATACTTGTCTGGTTTTAATATATTGAGAAATATTAATCTTTCAATAAGCGCTGGAAAAGTAACAGCTATTGTTGGTCCCAATGGTGCAGGGAAATCAACCCTGATCAAGGTGCTCAGTGGTGATATTTTGCCTACTAGGGGAGATGTGTTGTTGAATGATAAAAAACTGGATCAGTGGCCTTCTGAACAGCGCGCTAAAATAATGAGTGTACTGCCGCAGCATAGTTCCTTAGATTTTCCTTTTACTGCCTCAGAGGTGGTTAGTCTAGGTCGAATACCACACCAGACAGGTATTCAAAAAGATAGTGAAATTGTTAGAGAAGCACTACATTTGGTCGATGCAAGCTACCTTAAAAGCCGATTTTTTACGCAGATGTCTGGCGGTGAGAAACAGCGTGTTCAACTGGCTAGGGTATTGGCTCAGATATGGGAAAAAGAGGTCTATGGGGAGCAATTCTTAGTCCTTGATGAGCCTACCGCATCCCTTGATTTGTCTCATCAAATG
>JAQWYJ010000107.1 GCA_029254005.1 Porticoccaceae bacterium
ATTTTTTCAACTTCTACATCAGGGTACACGATTAGTGCCGATCGATTTCATTGGTACTGTTAAAGACAGTCTTAGTAATGAGGAACATCACCGCGTACTGTTAGGTAATATGCTCGGCCAAGCCTCAGCACTTATGACCGGACAGCCAGCGCCCTCTGGAGAACCACATCGTCACTATCCTGGAAACAAACCTTCAAATACTCTTCTCATGAGATCACTGTCAGCGAAAAATTTTGGCGCGCTAATAGCTCTCTATGAGCACAAGGTGTTTGTCCAAGGAAGTATTTGGAATATCAACTCATTTGATCAATGGGGCGTCGAGCTAGGGAAAAAAATGGCCAACGCGCTACTTGATGATTCATCCAACATCACATTGGACCCATCAACCAAAGCATTGTTTGAGTATATGGCCAGCAACGACTGATATTCACAGATGACGTGCGGGGCGAAGTTCTTTTGGAAGAGTAAAGCGCACTTTCTCGTCAACCCCTTCCAACTCTTTTGGAGGGTTTGCACCAAATTGTACTAGACGCGCAATGACTCCCTGAACTAATACTTCGGGAGCTGAGGCGCCAGCTGTAACACCAACGGACTGCGCGGTTTCAAACCATTCAGATTGCATATCATCTGGCCCATCGATTAAATAGGCTATGCATCCACAGCGCTCAGCTAGCTCTTTGAGTCTATTCGAGTTAGAACTGGCTACGGAACCCACCACTAAAACTAAGTCAGACTCTATGGCCAATTGCTTAACGGCATCCTGTCTATTTTGAGTTGCATAACAGATATCGTCTTTACGTGGACCCTGGATTTCAGGAAATTTTTTACGCAGTGCATCAATCACCTTGGAAGTGTCATCCATGGATAGTGTAGTTTGCGTCACATACGCCAAATTAGCCGGATTCTTAACCTCTAGGGCAAGAGCGTCATGCTCATCCTCCACGAGGAAAATACTACCGCCGTTAGATCCATCAAACTGGCCCATGGTGCCTTCTACCTCTGGATGCCCTGCATGTCCAATAAGTACACAATCCACACCATCATTGCTGTATTTGGTCACCTCAAAATGTACCTTAGTAACCAATGGGCAGGTAGCGTCGAAAACCTTCAACTTACGCGCCTTTGCCTCTTCCCGAACAGCCTGAGACACACCATGAGCACTAAAAATACAAATCACATCATCAGGAATTTCTTTAATTTCCTCTACGAAAACCGCACCACGCTGACGAAGATTATCAACTACGAATTTATTGTGAACAACCTCATGACGCACATAAACAGGGGCACCAAAAAGATCTAATGCACGATCAACAATATCAATCGCACGGTCGACGCCAGCACAAAAACCTCTCGGATTAGCCAGCTTGATATCCATCAGTGAACACTCTGCGGCGATATAGTAAGTATTTTCACTTTGAAGACTATCGCCTTGCCTGCCAAAGGATGATTAAAATCAATCATGATATGTTGATCTTGCAATTCAACAACAACTCCCGGAAGCTCACCGTCACCATTTTGAAAAGAAAACATAGCGCCAATTTCGAGCTCTTTTTCGTCAAAATTTCCGCGCTCTACCTGCTGAACATTTTGCGGATTATGCTGACCAAAGGCATTTTCAGGAGTGATAATAAAGTCCTTTTCATCGCCATCAACAAGGCCAATCAATGCCGACTCAAAGCCTGGTAGTAGGTTACCATCGCCCACAGCAAAGGTTGCGGGTTCTCTTTCAAAATTAGAGTCAATAACGGTGCCGTCCTCTAATGTCAGAGCAAAATGTAGTGTTACTTTGGTACCCATTTCAATTTGTAGTGTCATGGTAACCTTACCTCTGAGAATCTTTGGGAGATATAAACATATCTAAAATAAGTAGCATAGCGCCCGTACTAATGCCGGCATCAGCTACATTAAAAGCTGGAAAATGAGTGCCGGACCAATGAAAGTCTAGAAAGTCTACTACGTAACCTAGCATTACTCGATCATACAAGTTACCCAACGCCCCACCTAAAATAAGTGCTAACGCTAAGCTCTCCAAGGCATTTGACTTGCCCAGTCGTCCTATCCAAACAAAAATAATGACACTTATCACTGATGATAAAATCGTAAAGAACCATCGCTGCCAACCTCCGGCATCACTCAAAAAGCTAAAAGCAGCACCATAATTGCGCACACTTACTAAGTTAAAGAATGAACTTATAACTTCTCGTTGGCCCAAATAAAATTCACTTATAATCCATGTTTTTGTCAGCTGGTCTATCACCAAGACGACTGCAGCAACGACATACCATAGTAGCAAATGTGACTGCCACTGAAACCCAACCTTCATTAGTTGTTTCACGCTATTATCAGGCATAAACTCGAACTTCCTCTGAGCCGCTAATGTTGCCAATGCAACGACTACAAACCTCTGGATGCTCTAAGCTGGTGCCCACATCATCAATATAATGCCAACATCGAATACATTTTTTTGCCGATGACAAGGCTAAATCAACACGCAGACCGCCCAAAGGCGACTGCGCAACATCGTTAGATGCCGTTATAGGTAACAACGTTGCTTTAGATGTAATAGTCACAAACCGCAATTCATCACCCAATTTAGCCAGAGAACTGTAGAGACCAGCATCCGCATATAGGCATATATCAGCTCCCAATGACCCTTTGACAACGCCCTGACTACGCTCCTCTTCAATCACCTTATTAATTGCCTCTTTGGCAGACAGAATATTCTGCCAATCATCCTTGTCAATGACTTCATTATCGCCCAGGCGTGCTAGTGGGTACCACTGAGCGACAAACACCGATTCACTGCGGTCTCCTGGCAAAAAGCTCCAAATTTCATGGGCAGTAAAACTCAAAATCGGTGCAATCCAACGAACAAATGCTTCGGCAATATCAAATAATGCTGTTTGCGCTGAACGCCTGGCAATACTATCCTCTGGACAGGTATAAATACGGTCTTTAATGATATCTAGATAAAAACCGCCCATATCTCTGACACAAAAATTGTGTAACTTTTGATAGATCTGATGGAATTGAAATTGTTCATAATGAGTCACAATTTCATCTTGAAGTTGCCCAGCACAGTCTACCGCCCAACGATCAAGTGCGACCATATCCTGGTGATCAACACGGTGAGTATCAGGATCAAAGCCATCTATGTTAGACAAGAGGTAACGTGCTGTATTTCGAATACGGCGATAGGAGTCTCCCGCTCGATTTAAAATCTCATCAGACACGGTCATTTCAGCACTAAAATCCGCCGAGGCAACCCACAACCTAAGAACATCTGCCCCTAAATCATTTATTACTTTTTGTGGAGACACCACATTACCAATAGACTTGGACATTTTTCTACCGTTTTCATCTACGGTAAAACCATGGGTCAACACTGCTTTATAGGGCGCAGTGCCATTGATCGCAATGGCCGTTTTTAGTGATGACTGAAACCAACCTCGATGTTGGTCAGACCCCTCTAGATACAAATCCGCGGGATAACTAAGTTCGTCTCTTGCACCTATAACTGAACCATGAGTTACACCAGAGTCAAACCAGACATCCAAGGTATCAGTCACTTTTTGATAGTCATTAGCATCGGTTCCGATTAATTCTTCAGCATCTAGGGCATACCAAACATCTATACCTTGTGTTTCTACCATACTGGCAACCTGCTCAATCAACTGAGCTGTGTTTGGGTGGAGTTCACCAGACTGTTTGTGCACAAATAAGGTGATGGGTACTCCCCAGGTGCGCTGTCGAGAAACGCACCAATCAGGGCTGTTATCAAGCATACCTTTAATTCGTGCCTCACCCCAATCAGGATGCCAGTTAACATGCTTTATGGCCTGTTTGGCCTTGTCTAACAACCCATTTTTATCCATGGAGATAAACCACTGAGGCGTTGCTCGATAAATTAATGGGGTTTTTGTTCGCCAGCAATGGGCATAACTGTGAGTAATTTTTCCAACTGACATCAATAGGCTCTGTTCAGTCAGTACATCAAGTATATGTTGATCAACTTTGTAGACATGCTCTCCCGCAAAAAGGTCAACATCATCTCTAAAAGTGCCATTGTCCATAATATAATTGAGAGTGCCAATACCATATTTTTTAGCGACCACAAAGTCTTCCATTCCATGATCCGGCGCCGTGTGCACGCAGCCTGTACCTGCATCAGTAGTAACATGCTCTCCTAAAAGTACAGGTATATCACGCGCATAAAAGGGATGCCTAGCAATCACATTCTCAAGCGCAGCCCCTTCGCAATTAGCTAATACTTTATAGTCGCTAATACCCAGTCGATCCATCAACGATTCCAGCAAAACCTGCGAGCAGATTAAACGCATCGGCTGTGCGTTTTTTGTGCACTGCACCAAACTATAGGTTAAGTCTGCTCCCACAGAAATAGCCTGGCTACTAGGAATTGTCCATGGTGTAGTTGTCCAGATAAGAAAATTAACTGCACCATCACCGGGCAGTCCAGAAAACGCAGATTTTACTTTGGCTAATTCCGAAGCATCACTAACTGGGTAGGCTACATCGATCGAAAAAGAGGTTTTATCCTGATACTCAACTTCGGCTTCAGCTAATGCAGAGCCACCAACCACACTCCAAAACACCGGCTTATAGCCTTTCACTAAATGGCCATTGGCTGCAATTTTTCCAAGAGCTCGAATAATATCTGCCTCAACACCAAAATCCATTGTTAAGTACGGATTATCCCAGTCACCAAAGACACCAATTCGAATAAAATCTTTACGCTGCCCCTCAACCTGACGCAAGGCATAGTCGCGGCACTTTTGCCTAAAGGTCGGGTAATCCACCTTAGCCCCAGCCTTGCCAATCTTCTTTTCAACATTATGCTCTATCGGAAGTCCATGGCAGTCCCAACCTGGGATGTAAGGCGCATCGAATCCACTCATGGTGCGTGACTTCACCACAATATCCTTGAGCACTTTGTTAACCGCATGGCCCAGATGGATATCGCCATTGGCGTAGGGAGGCCCATCATGCAAAATATACTTTTCACACCCCGCACGGGCCTGTCGTATCTGCTGATACAGATTACTTTGCTGCCACTCTTTAAGCATGCCGGGCTCTCTTTGCGCCAAATTAGCACGCATGGGGAAGCCAGTTTTTGGTAGATTTAAAGTGCCCTTATAATCTGTCGTAGAATCGCTCATTATTACCCTTCGTCTAGGTATTATCTGCCCGGTCAAACCAGGCTCTTATATTGTTAACATCACGGCGAATATTGTCTACCAAGCTATCTATTGTGGTAAATTTTACTTCATCGCGAATTTTACATTTAAATTCCACCTCTATGCGTTGTCCATAGAGATCTCCCTGAAAGTCCAACAAATGAACTTCAAGAATAGGCTTCACTAAGCCCCCAACCGTAGGCCGTATTCCAACATTCGCCGCACCTTGGTAGATTTTTCCACCAATTGTGGTCAAAACAGCAAAAACACCAGCGATTGGCGCACTATAACGATTGAGCTGCACATTAGCAGTTGGAAACCCCAGCTTTCTGCCTAATTGCTGGCCATATACAACCCGACCTTTTACCGTAAATGGACGCCCCAGCAAATTTTCGGCCTGTTCAAAATCAGAGCGACGCAGCACATCTCGCACAAGCGTGCTACTAACTCTTTGACCTAAACTCTCCAGAGTCCTCGTATCCCTGACCTCAAAGTCATGACATTCTCCAGCTGCTTTTAGCATATTGAAATCACCACCACGGTCACAGCCAAAACGAAAATCATCACCCACGATCAAATAGCGTGTTGCCAGTCCCTTGATTAATACTTGGTCAACAAATTCATCTGCAGTGAGACTTCTGAGCACAGAATTGAATTGTAAACAAACAACCTTGTCTATGCCTAATATGTGCAATGCCTCAACTTTTTCGCGTAAACGCATTAAGCGAGCCGGGGCCTTCTCAGCAGAGAAAAATTCCTGCGGTTGAGGTTCAAAAATCATCACAACCGAGGGTAGATTTAATGATTCTGCCTTTATTTTAACTGCGTGTAAAATAGCTTGGTGTCCTAAGTGCACCCCATCGAAAGACCCTATGGTGACCACTGCTCGTTGCTCAGGAGAATGTAGATTATGCAATCCTCTGACAAAGGTCATTTTTGATCCTAATGCAGTCACTTCAAGTACCCTCTAATTTGGCGACAGAGTATACCTAGCAACAGCCTGAAAGGTAAGCCAAAGGCCTCCAATGACATGCAAGAATTCATTAAAAGGGTAATTTTATACAATTATTAAGTCGCCTAAAGATTACGTCCGGTCGCTTTTGCTGGACCACGCAAATCTGACCACCTAAATCCGCTCACAACCAACACCAACACATAGGTGCTAAAACCTGCAAAACAAAGACCTAAGATGCCACCAGATCGCTGCCACCAGAGCCCTTGACGCCACTGTTGCGCATCTAAAACATCATAATAATCAGCTAACCACACCAAGACAATTAACATTATTAAAACCGCTGTTATCAGTCGTGCATAAAACAGGATCCAATTTCCCTGGGGCTGATAAATATCCTTTTTCCGTAAATAAGCAAAGAGCAGTAACGCGTTAATAAACGCTGAAACTGAGGTCGCTGTGGCCAGCCCAAGATGCCCTAGGCTCCAATAGTGGTGCAAGGGAACAACAAAAAGAACATTGAGCACCATGTTACTCAGCATAGCCACAATGCCAATACGCACTGGGGTACGCATATCCTGACGAGCAAAAAACCCTGGCGCCAACACTTTAATCAGCATGAACGCGATCAACCCAAAAGAATAAGCACGAAGGCTGTAAGATGCCATTTTCATATCGTTTGGAGTCATTACCTCACCATAATAAAATAATGTCACCAAGATAGGCTCAGCTAAGAGAGCCAAAGCAGCAGCCGCCGGCACAGCCACCAAGAGGATCATACGCAGGGCCCAATCCAGAGTGCCTGAATAGTCTTGAGCGGCCTTACTAACGTGATGTCTAGAGAGATTAGGTAAAATAACTGTAGCGATGGCAATTCCAAACACACCAAGGGGTAACTCCGCTAAACGATCTGAGTAATAAAGCCAAGAAACACTGCCTGTGGGCAAAAAAGTCGCTAACATGGTATCTAGCAACAGATTTATTTGACTGACTGAGACCCCAAAAATTGCTGGACCCATTAGTAGCAGTATTTTTTTTACCCCAGGATCCTTCCAATCAATCCTTGGCAGCGGAAGCATATGAATTCGATGTAAGAAAGGCAGTTGGAAAAAAAACTGAACTATGCCTGCAATCAAAACACCCCAGGCTAGTGCAAAAGCCGGTTGGTTAAACAAGGGCGCGGCAAACACCGCTGCCAATATAAGCGTAAGATTAAGCAAAATCGGCGTGAATGCCGGCACTGCAAAACGATCATAACTATTAAGAACACCTCCAGCGACGCCAGTCATTGAAATAAACAGCAAATATGGAAAAGTTATACGCAACATTTCAGCAGTTGCAGAAAATTTGGAAGCATCATCGAGATACCAGCTAGGAGCAAAAATTGCTGCCATAAGTGGAGCCAGCAGAACAATAATGCAAGTAAACACAAAAAGAGTTAACCCTAGGGTCCCGCTAACACGACTCACTAAAGCGATTACCGCAGCTTTAGACCCCTGTTCACGGTATTCGCCTAACACCGGCACAAAAGCTTGCGCAAAAGCGCCCTCAGCAAACAAACGTCTAAAAAAATTTGGGATTTTAAACGCCACAAAAAAAACGTCGGCAAAGGCTTCAGCACCAATTACTCGGGCAAAAATAACATCTCTAGCTAACCCCATCACCCGCGACAGCATAGTGAAAAATCCTACCACACCACTGGATTTCAGTAACCCACTGTCTTTTTTTGGTACAGAACTCTCAAGTACAGACTCAGAAGGCTGTTCAAGGTTGGTCTGCTGCGCGTCGTCTTGGGTCAAAAAAATTCCTTGTGAAATACCGATAGTCTTACAGTTTACCCATTGATTAGGCTATGGCCAAGGGAATATAGTATTGCTGTGGCCCCTATAAGAAGGTTAATTTATAACCCCCTATGGCCAAACAAAAATACGGTTATCATTTAGCAAGGAAAAAGCCTCACAATTGGCTTGAATGTCATAGATAAACCCTGTATATTTCCGCGCCTTTAGCGAGTCCATAGTTAGGAGTAAATAAGTTGGCCAATTCAGTTCAAGCAAAAAAACGCGCACGCCAAAATGAGAAACGCCGTCAGCACAATGCTAGCCTGCGTTCAATGGTTCGTACCTATCTTAAAAAAGTAGACGCTGCCATCGCCACTGGTGATAAAGCGGCTGCTCAAGAAGCCTACAATGTGTCGGTTCCAGTGATCGATCGTATGGCTGACAAAGGCATTATTCACAAGAACAAAGCTGCTCGTCACAAGAGCCGATTAAACGCTCAAGTTAAAGCTCTTAGCGCTTAATCATTAGCGACTGTTTTTTAAAACCGGCGAAGGCCGGTTTTTTTGTGGTTCTTTGATAGTGTCATTGTTCTCTAGCGACTTAACACCAAATTGTCTCGATGAATTAGTTCGGCATCAACCTTATACCCCAAGATGTCTTTAATTGAGCCAGTACTGCAGCCTTGAATTCGAATAGTATCTGCGTAGCTGTAGTTAACCAGTCCTCGAGCAATTTCAACACCATTTATATCCTTACAGCTGACCAAATCCCCACGCTGGAAATCTCCCGTAGCGCTAGATATCCCCACTGGAAGTAAGCTTCTTCCATGCTTGATTAACACGTGAACCGCACCAGCATCAAGAATCAAATCACCACGAACCTGAAGCTGACCCGCTAACCATTGTTTGCGTGCCGCCATCGGTTTTTGATTTGCAGCAAGGAGAGTGCCCTTAGCTTGCCCCTTAGCAAGATCTAACAAAATATTAGTATTTCGACCTCCAGCAATAAGTGTAGAACAGCCTGAGGACGCCGCCAAGCGAGCAGCTTGTAATTTGGTGATCATACCGCCACGACCTAGGCCACTATTACTCTCTCCGACAAGCTTATCTAACGAGCTGTCTGCGGTTTGCGCCTCGCTTATTAACCGAGCGCTAGCATCTATATCTGGATTTGCACTAAACAGACCATCTTTATCAGTTAGGATAACAAGTAATTCCGCATCTATTAAGTTGGCTACTAAAGCCGCTAGGGTATCATTATCGCCAAATCGAATTTCATCGGTCACTACAGTGTCATTTTCATTGACAATAGGTACGACCCCCAACACTATGAGTCTTTGTAAGACACCGCGAGCATTGAGGTACCGTTCGCGACTAGCCACATCATCATGATCTAAAAGAATCTGCGCAGTAGGTCGTTTAAAACGTAAGAAGCTAGATTCATAGGCCTGTATGAGTCCCATTTGACCTACTGCAGCGGCAGCCTGAAGGTCATGAATACTGTCTGGGCGTGACACCCAGTCCAATCTGGACATGCCCTCAGCGATTGCCCCAGAGGATACCAATACGATTTCTTTACCCTGAGCTAACAACTCAGCAATTTGACCGACCCATGCGTCAATTGCAGCGCGATCCAAACCTGCACCATTGTCAGTCAGCAGGGCACTACCGATCTTAATTACCCAGCGTTTAGCGTTCTTTATTTTAGCGCGCTTCAAGCAAAATTACTCCGCATAAACTACTTCAACGTCATCGCCATCATCATCGTTCTCACCGCTAATCTGCCGCTGTCGCGCTTGACGTCGTAGCTGTGACAATCCGTCAATTTGTTCACGAGCCTCTGTTTGAATCTGCATGCGTCGCTGCTCTGCATACTCTAACAATTCAGGCTCAGCCAATTCTTGCTGACGCTCCTCGTCAATATAATCCATTATTGCCGCACAGAGTAATTTAGTACCTTCAGAGGCTAGGCCTGACATACGGAACACAGGCCCAGTCCAGCCTAAATCCTCAACCATCTTGTCGCACTGAGTATCAACCTCATCATCAGGCAATAAATCTATTTTGTTAAGCACCAGCCAACGATCACCTGCTGCCAGTGTCGGACTAAATCGTGATAATTCAGTCTCAATCACCTGCGCATTTTGTGCTGGCGTGCTGCCATCAAAAGGCATCATATCCACCAAATGAAGCAATAATCGAGTGCGTGTGAGGTGCTTTAAAAACCGAATACCAAGGCCGGCACCCTCAGATGCACCCTCAATAAGCCCGGGAATATCCGCAACTACAAAAGATTTATCACCACTCATACCCACCACACCAAGGTTAGGTACTAAGGTAGTGAAAGGATAATCGGCTACTTTGGGGCGCGCCGCAGACACAGAGCGTATAAATGTTGATTTACCTGCGTTAGGTAAGCCCAAAAGACCCACATCAGCCAGCACTTTAAGCTCTAGCTTGATTTCTCTAACATCGCCCTCTTGCCCAGGAGATGTTTGCCGAGGCGCTCTATTAGTGCTCGATTTGTATCTTGTGTTACCCAAACCATGAAATCCACCTTGAGCAACTTTAAGCTGCTGATCAAGCTCGGTGAGATCTCCCATGATCTCACCAGTTTCATCATCAATAACCGTAGTGCCAACAGGAACCTGCAGCATTAGATCATCACCACCACGACCAGTACACTCAGCGCTGCTTCCCTGTTGGCCACTCTGTGCTTTATAATTTCGCGTGTAACGAAAATCAATCAGTGTATTGAGACCCTCTTTGGCAACCAAAATGACACTGCCACCATCGCCACCGTCTCCGCCATCAGGACCGCCTTTAGGAATATATTTTTCACGCCGAAAACTTAGGCAACCGTTGCCACCTTTACCGGCATGAACTTTAATTGTAGCTTCATCAACAAATTTCATAGAAACACTTTACCGTTGCTGGGGAGGGTTATTTAATTTAAGTATAAAGGGCAATGCAACGATTAAAAACAATCACGCATAAAAAAAGCCCCGCGTAGGGGCTTTCTTGAACCAAAGATCGCTGTCTACGCAGACACGACTTCAGCATACTTTCTGTTTTGTGGACCTTTCTGAACAAACTTTACAACGCCCTCAGCCGTTGCAAACAATGTGTGGTCTTTTCCTATACCAACGTTGGTACCCGGATGGAACTTAGTACCACGCTGACGAACAATAATACCGCCCGCATTAATTGTCTGACCGCCATATACTTTAACACCAAGGCGTTTACTTTCTGAATCGCGACCGTTTCGAGTACTACCACCAGCTTTCTTGTGAGCCATTGCTATATCCTTTTGGGATTAACCAGCGTTAATGCCAGTAATTTTAACTTCTGTATACCACTGTCTGTGGCCCTGTTGAGTTCGCGAGTGCTTGCGACGACGAAACTTAATAATGTTCACTTTGTCGCCACGGCCATGAGACACAACCTCAGCAGTCACTTTAC
>JAQWYJ010000073.1 GCA_029254005.1 Porticoccaceae bacterium
TTCATTGAGAATAATGCTATACCAACCATCAATTCCCTCTGATACACCACCAAATTCTTCAGGGTAACCCAATCCTAAAATCCCCACTGCCGCGGACTTAGGCCAAAGTTCATCGGGAATATATCCATCCTCATCCCATTGTGCTGCATAGGGAATGATTTCACGATCAAAAAAGCGTCGTATCTGTGTTCTCCACTCGTGGTGTTCTGGCTTCAGAAAAGGATTGGGGAGTCGCGCGCTATCGAAGTCTAATGACATAATAACTTCCATCAGGTTAATAAAAGAATAATACTAATTTGAATAGTAGTCAGGCAATAGCCCTACAGCAAGGGTATCAGTGCCAACTTGTTGGGAATAAACGCCAAATGATTAAATCATCTTCGACGATAATCTCGTGGCGCAAGGCCATGCCAACTTTTGAAGGCACTGGAAAAAGAACCTTGATCAGCATATCCCAGTAAAAATGCAATTTCGGTAATACCCAAACGATCATCAGCCAAGTAGCGAATAGCCATTTTTGATCTCACCTCTTGTAAGACATGTAAAAAATTAGTGTCTCGCTCAGATAAGCGTCGCTGAAGCGTGCGCCTAGAAACATTAAGTTTGCCGGCAAGTTTATCTATAGTGACCTCACCCTCAGGTAAATATTGCACAATAGACTGCTTAAGGCTAAATAACAGTTGATCTCCTGGGTTATCTTCTTCAAACAAATCTTTAAAGGGATTAGCCAAATCTGGGCCACCAATATAATCCTGCTTAAGCATAGGTAAATCTAATGAATTTCTATGAAAGAAAATACTACTGTAACTTTGATTAAATGCTAAATTACGACCAAAGATACTCTCTAGCTGTATCATATTCTTAGGTTTTGAATAACTAAAAGAGGTCTTAACCACTGGTACAGGCATGACGCATAGCGAATTAATAATGCGTACGGATGCAGACAATATTTCATCTGACAAAAAACGCTTATAACCTGTGTCTGAAGACAGTGGCTCCCAACGCAACTCTACAAGGTCACCCTCTCGGTAGGCTTTTACTTCTCCTATATCTCCACGCAACTTTAGCATACTGGGCATAAGATTAAGATAATCTCGAAAACTCTCACAAACAGTGGACATATAAAGCTGTAGGTTCAAACCTTTCAAGAAGCTTATACGCCCTACGGTTAAAGCCAAATCTTCATCTTTAGTCACATCAACAGCATATTCATAAAGTTTGTAATAGGTAGTCACTGGAAAACGTCGATCAGGGATATTTAAGTCCTGAGACTGAATATTAATCTGCCGCAGTAAATTTTGACGACTAGCACCTAAGTGCTCAGCAGCCTGCAATATAGTCATTAGCGGCTGCGCAAAGATCGACCAATTAGGATTAATAGTCTGAGTCACAACTTCAGTAATAGACATTGATAGCAATTACACTCACTTTTAATGATTAACAATAGTGTACCATCGACCTTAAAAACCATACAACGATCAACCATAGTTAGCATATATAATAGCTCTATTGGACAATATCATTCAAAATGCACATTTGGGCTAGACTGCTATCCACTGCCTTTTAAAAAATTCTTATTTTATCCACTCTATTCAATATTACTTAAGATAGCTCTCATTTTGTTGGTGATAAAAACCCATCGCACATAACCTCCTGATTTGATTTAGATTGAGCAATAGAAGGTCAATATAAATATAAGAAATCATATTAATGGATATTAATCTAGTTGACTTACTGACAAAAAAATATCAATATACTGTATATATAAACAGTATATTAGTTAACTTATTTAACTTATTTAACTTTTTATTGAAATTTTAAACGCAATATCTACTAAAAATGTCTAACAAAATGTCCAATAAAGTTCTATTTAATGATCTGTTTTTACGACAGGATACATGGCGAGGCATACAAGACTTACCTAATCATAAAGTTGTTACCACCGGTTATAAAAACTTAGATAAATTATTACTTGGCGGCTGGCCCCTATCGGCTCTTACAGAGTTAGTGACTCAACAAGATGGCATAGGTGAGTTAAGTATACTGCTGACGACTATGAAGCATTATGCTGATAAAGATACTTTGTGTGTATTATTAAATCCTCCTCACCAACCCTATGCGCCGGCTTTAGTCACGGCAGGTATTTCTCTAGATAATTTATTAATCGTACGCTGTAATAGCTATAAAGAATGGCTGTGGGCAGCGGAACAGTCGATCCGTAACCAGGCACTTTTGTTTGCATGGTCTACTCATATGCAACCACGCTATTCTGAACTGCGTAAGTTGCAACTCGCAGCAACAGATAGTCAGTGCCCAGCTTTTTTATTTCGCCCCCCTGCAGCACTTAAGGCACCGTCTCCGGCTCGCTTGCGTATTGCCCTTGAACATAAAAAGTTTAATATTCTTTCAGTAAATTTACACAAATTAAGTGGTAGAACTTCGGGAACTAGCACAGACATTATTTTAGGAAACCCTTCTAAAGAGCGCATTCAGCTAAACAAACTGCCGGTTAATATTTATTACCCACAACTAGACCAACTCAATTATCAATTGTCTCTAAAAAAAGAGCATCATAATTAAATACATATACCTACAAAACTAGAAATCACATAGTAATTTATGAAAAAAAACAGGTCCTCTAATAATAAAAATCAAGCTATCTGGTTATATGTTGATTTACCACTACTGCCAATAAGTGCGGTTATCACAAATATGCTAACTCCTCCCGAAGAAAAGCCTATAGCCATAGTCAGTTTAGAAAAAAATGCCCAACGCATAGTATGCTGTAATCAATTAGCAGAACATTGGGGTATCGAGAAATCACTATCGTTATCTACAGCCCTAGCCATTTGCCCTGAACTAATTATATTTTCTCGTAATCAACAGCAAGAAAAGCAGTTATTGCAACAATTAGCGCTAATTGCTTATCGTTTTAGTCCTGAGGTATTACTTGACAATCAAAGTCTATGGCTTGAGCTTTCCGGTTGTGAGCAGCTTTTTTGTGGATATAAAAACTTACTTAAAAAACTTCACCAACAATTTTTGTTATTGTCGATAACTGCTAATACTGGTGTAGGAGAAACTCCTCTAGCTGCAAAATTACTCTGCGGTGATATGTTTCATCAAAACTTACCCGATTATAACCACATGCAAAATGACCTTATGTCTACCACATTAGCAAAACTTCCAAGTACTAAAAAACAACAGCAACATTTTAAACAACTAGGCTGGTCTACTCTAGGTGATCTATTCAATTTACCCCACTCTGTGATCAGCAAACGATTTACTTCTGAGTTAATTGACACACTACAATTACTGAAGGGCCAAAAGCCCTATACTTTAGAACGATTTAAGCCAACAACTGAATTTTATGACGACATTCAAAACCCTCAGGGTATTTATAGTAAGGAGAGTCTGCTATTTCCAATGAAAACGCTATTACAACGTTTTTGCCATTATTTAATGGCAAGACAATGTCTTTGCAACCTTCTGACATGGCGTTTTGAACCATTGATAGGCGAGCACCAATCAATGACCATAAAATTATCTGATAGCCAGCACAGTTGGTCCAGCTTGCTACAATTAAGTCGCCTACAATTAGAGCGTATAGAATTACCTCGGAGTATTGAAAAAATATCTCTTTTTTGCGATCAATTCTCTGAGATGCCGGGGAATAATTTTGATCTGTTTGGTAACCAACTAAAAAAGAGTGAAAACACCTCTACTCTTATTGACAAACTTAATGCTAGATTAGGTATCAAAGCATTATCTAGAGTCACCACAGAAGCAGAACATTTTCCTGAATTAGCCAGTACTATTAGTTCTGTAACCAAAAAAGTTTCATCACAACATCAATTGTCTGTAACCCAACAACCTCTTTGGCTGTTATCTAAGCCTGCCCCAATAAAATATTATAACCAAACATTACATTGGCAAAAGCCACTAACCATTATCAGCGGCCCTGAAAGACTATGTTCTAACTGGTGGCAATCTGAGCAGCAACGTGATTACTATCTCGCTAGTGACGATCAGGGTGCACGCTATTGGATATATAGAGAATCTACAAATAGACAGTGGTTTTTACATGGATTTTTCGCATAAACCTTGATAGATAATGCACGTTATATGCTCACAGAATTGATGTTGTATATTTAGGCGTCAATGGTATTTTGAGCGAGATAAAATAAGTCAATAAACATTAGGAGAGAGACCGCAAAGAACTCACTCTTCACGGCCTTTTTTGAATCAATCCAAACGCAAATATAAACGCTTCTAGGCGCCGAACTGTTCTTTTAGCTTAAATTTTTGTACCTTGCCTGCAGGATTGCGTGGCAAAATATCAATAATTCGTAATTCGCTAGGCAATTTGTAACGCGCTAACGACTCGCCAGAGAAAGCCCTCAAGTCTTCCAAATCGAGACTAGCTCCATCTTCAAGAACAGCTACTGCAGTAACTGCCTCACCCCATTTATCATCAGGTAAGCCAATCACAGCAACTTCCAAAATCGCTGGATGCGCATACAACACGCTTTCAATTTCCGCCGGATAAACGTTCTCTCCACCAGTGATAACCATATCTTTTACACGGTCACACAAATACAAGAAATCCTCATCGTCCAGATATCCAATGTCACCACTGTGAAACCAGCCTAATTCATCAATTGCCTCTGCGGTTGCTTCAGGTCTATTCCAATAACCTTTCATAACATTTGGACCTTTGATACAAACTTCGCCATGCACCCCTGCCGCAACAGGATTGTTATCACCATCAACAATTTGTACTTCAGTGAACATTGGTGCTTTGCCAGCAGAACCAACTTTAACCATAGCTAAATCACTACTTAACAGACTTGCAAAAGGAGCAGTTTCAGTAAGACCATATCCTTGACAGAAACTGACATTTCGCTCAGCATACGTTTTAATTAATGGCACAGGAACCGGTGCACCACCGCAAATTAGCGCTGTGACACTAGAAAGGTCAGTGGTAGCGAAATTCTCATGCTGTGCCATCATTAAAAACATCGTCGGTGCGCCAAACATACTGCCAACTTTGTGCTCTTCAATTAAGGAAAGCACTTCTGCAGCATCAAAGCTACGCAGTAAAACAACTTCGATACCCTTAGCAAGTGACAATAGAGTTGTGACATTTAAACCACCAATATGAAACAAAGGTGCACAAGTTAGTGTGGTAGTGGCCATAGTGTCCTCACCAAAACACACATTAATACTATTCCAAAAGACATTTCCATGAGTAAGCATCGCACCCTTAGGTAGCCCAGTGGTGCCTGAGGTATACATGATGAATGCAATATCATCGGCTTCTACAGTTTGATCAAGCGTGCTTGGCAGCGCTCTTTCCATCAGTGGTGCCAGTGACATCCAGCTATCAGCATCAGACTCTATGGTCAGATAACCAGTGCAATTTAGATTGTCTTTTTCTGAGTCAATGAGTGGCCGCAACATATCATCTGCAAACATCAGCTTAATATCTGCATCATTTACTATAAACCGTACTTCAGGACCTGTCAGTCTGAAATTAAGCGGGACAAAGACCGCACCAATACAACCACAAGCATACAATAACTCTAAAAATACCGGATGATTAAGGCCGATATATCCTACTCTGTCACCCTTAGACACCCCAAGATCATGCAGAATAGTAGTGAGTCGACGAACGCGATCACCCAATTCTGCGCAGGTCCACGTCTGTCCCTCGAAGGTTAATGCGCGTGCCTTCGGCGTTAGTGAAGCGCGACGAAGAATGGTATGGCCCATTCCTATAGCTGCTGATTGTTGATTTGACATAACGATTTCCTAATTAATTTTTTTAGTATTATTACCGCTTTAGTTATCACGGCACCCTCTTCATTCTCAGTAATTAACGGCCACCCTCACCATCTCCACAGGAATATTTATCGACCACTTTCTGCTATTGGCACGCTTTCTGCTACCAAAAAGGCACGCCGGTAGTCGCAATAACGAAATAAATGCTATGACATTCAAAAAAATGGCTAAATCAGCATCGAATGGGAGCAAGATTATAATATTCCAACGAACTCTGTCAAAGCATCAATGTATGACGCACCAACTGAGTGCGCCATCATGGTAAATAATAAATTTTTGACCAAAAACGGAACACAGCGAATCATTTTCACTGACTTAGATGGTAGCTTACTCGATCATAATACCTATAGTCACGAACCCGCCGCTTTACTACTGAACAAACTTGAGCAGATGGGTATACCGGTAATTATAGTAAGTAGTAAAACGGCAGCTGAAATTTTACCTCTGCGAGAGTTGCTCAAAAATAAGCATCCCTTTATTACAGAAAATGGTGCGGGTATTTATGTCCCATCAGACCATTTTTCAGCTGTAGAAAAACCTGATAGGTCTCAAGAATATCTTACGAATCTATCAATTAGCCCAACAAGGGAAGTCTGGCTAAAACTCTTGGACTTACAAGCTACAGAATTTAAAACTGAATACCAAACGTTTTACACACTCTATAAACGGGAAGGCCCAGAGGCTATCAGTCGAATAACCGGTCTAAGCGTAACCAACGCTATATTGGCAAATCAAAGAGAGTTTAGTGAAACCATTGTCTGGCTAAGTACTGAATCGCGCAAACTAGCTTTTATCGAGGCGCTATCCGCACAAGGAGCAACGATTCATGAAGGGGGTCGTTTCTTAAGCATAACCGGCCCAGTAGACAAAGGGCAAGCAATACAAACACTGACTGAGCTATACCATCGACAAGACAATATTCACTACTGCGAGACGCTCGCTATTGGCGATAGCAAAAATGATATAGCCATGCTGGAAAAAGCTGATTCTGCGTTGATTATTCGATCCCCATATCATCATCCACCGCGTCTACAGCGCTCTAAAAACCTCACTATAAGCCAGAAACATGGGCCTGAAGGCTGGGTATCAGGCGTAACTAAGTGGCTTCAAAGTTTTTAAAATAAAAAAGGACATTATCATGGGCGATTTTCATCAAAATGGTATTATTACAACACTGCATAATTTAGGCAAAAGATCTCTCTCTGAGATGGAAAGAGAACTTTTAGGATTTTCCTCCGTACGTCCTTTAGGGCTAATATTGCCGTCGCTCTATTCAGAACTTGAGGGTCAGGCTATGCCCAAAATAGTCAGCGAGCTCCAACAGGTTCCCTATCTCAATCAAATTGTAATAGGTCTAGATCGTGCTACTGAAGAGCAATATAGATCTGCACTTGCTTTTTTTTCGACACTTCCACAGCACCATAGACTGCTGTGGAACGATGGACCACGTCTAAGAGCGATCGACAAAAAACTTCGAGATCTGGACCTAGCACCAAAGGAACTCGGTAAAGGTCGAAATGTATGGTACTGCATGGGCTACATTTTGGCTTCCAACAAAGCCGAATCCGTGGCTTTGCATGATTGTGATATTACCACCTATGACAGAGAACTCTTAGCTCGCTTAATTTATCCTGTAGCTAATCCTCGGTTTAACTATGAATTTTGCAAGGGTTACTATGCCCGAGTGGCAGGAGGCCGTATAAATGGACGCGTTTCAAGGTTACTCATATCGCCCTTATTACAAGCCCTTAAAACTAGCCTTGGACAGACCGATTATCTGAACTACATGGACAGTTTCAGATATCCCCTAGCAGGAGAGTTCTCTTTTCGACGCGATGTTCTCAACGATATCCGCATTCCCAGCGATTGGGGTTTAGAAATAGGCGTTTTATCAGAAATGTATAGAAACTATGCCAGCAACAGACTTTGCCAAGTAGACATCGCCGAAAATTATGATCATAAACATCAAAAATTATCCCTGGAAGACGAAACCCAAGGATTGTCAAAAATGTCAATTGATATAGCTAAAGGATTATTCCGAAAGCTTGCCACCCAAGGCGTTATTTTTAGTCAAGAGACCTTCAGATCAATCAAGGCAACCTATTATAGAAAAGCGTTGGATGTGATAGAAACTTGCCACAACGATGCCATTATGAATGGACTGACCCTCGACGTTCATGAAGAAGAAAAAGCTGTTGAAATGTTTGCGCAAAATATTATAACCGCAGGAGATATCTTCATTGAAAAACCGATGGAGCAGCCTTTTATTCCTAGCTGGAATAGAGTGGTTAGTGCAGTCCCTGATATCTTTGAACAACTAGTGGACGCTGTTGAGCAAGATTATCTTGAATTTTCCAACCAGCCTCAACCACTGCGTAGCATTCCACAAAAAAGTTGTGGAATATAAAATGAACATCTTGCGGCGTATCACCGAGCATTTACACAAAATATATACTCATCACAGCAACACTGAAATTGACCAGTTAGCTAACGAACTGATTAATATTATTGGTATTAACCAGACCGTGGCCTGTGACAATAATCCCAAGAGTCACTGGAATCAGAAGGACATAGTAGCCATAACCTATGCCGATTCAATTTTAGATGAAAACAAGAAACCGTTAAATGAATGCTCAGCCGCGTGCATAGCAGTGTCTGCTACCAAAACAAGGGCGGCGAACAACAACAGCTGAGATAAATTGTACTTTTTAAACAATGCCAACAGCAGCGCTCTTCTATGAATCGAGACATGCCGAAGCATTCATATGTTAATGCTTCAACTAACCCACAAGATTAGTGAATACATCTCTTACTTTGCAAGCGCTATTTTTACCTTCTTGAAACTGACATGAGCGATGAGGAAAAATTTGCCGCATTGTGGGGAAAGGCTATATTTAACAATGCCCAAAAGGAACCAGCAAATTCAGTCATCTCTCCACGACGTCCCGTGTCGGAGAGAGACCTTACAATTACCTCAACGATCACCAATATAATGATGTAGCCGGCCACATGGTGCGCTTTTGGAATAGGTACTGCCCATCGATCTAGCCAATCCCTCATAGCAGATTGCCGGTGGTAGAGAGGTGTAAGCACGGCTAAATGGATTAGCAATATCACTGATAATCCCGAACCAAAGATGGGTTGATTAATCCTTCTTCCGTTGATGGTCATGTTGTGAAAATTGGTCTCATTTTGAGCATTATATTTCTGAAAAAATGCATTGCTGTCTATACTGAACAACCGTTGCCCCCAAGACAGTTCCTCTCCTGTGGCAAATAAAAATAAAAGCGTTAATACAGAGGTTGTGAAAATATACGGAATCCCTCGTTGCAAACCAGTAGCCAAAAGACGCTTCAAACAAATTACCATAGTTGCTGAGAGCGCGATCACCGTCAACCATTCCAGCACGCCATCCTCAACCGTATAAACGGTGTCAAAATATTCAAGATTAAATAATGACGGCTCTCTCGAGCGTGGACGATTCAGTATTCTCTTTATGTGGCATAAGACATGACCTTTTTCTTTCTAAACAATCCAACAATTGATGAGCTGATAGCAATTACGGATACAATGGGATCAATTAGATAATCCCAGAGATTACGGCTCTCAAAAAGACTTAGCTGGTAGGATATTAAGGCTGTAGCAATCCAAACTACAGTCAATGGTGCTCGCAAACTAAAAGCCAATAGACCCAACGCTACTAAGACCCACTCAATGGGCCAAAAACTATAACCAAGCTGATAAGTATCGATACTCCCCCAACCCAAAGATAGAGGGTATAAGATCAGGGACATCATTGTGATCATCAGATAAAAGAGTTTTTTATCTTGAGTCGTAACAAAATCTTTCTGTACAAGAATGGACGCAATGGTGGAAGCAGACAACAACAGCATGGCAACGCTAAAATCGCCTGTTAAGCCTCTCAAGTAAATTACCAGCGGCTCGCTCATAACAGGCAAAAGTAGCAAAACCAGTGAGGCTAACACAATGGCAATTTTCACAGTAATGCTCGATACTCTATTCCGAGTGATACGGAGTATCAACGCAGAAAAAACCAAGGCCACTCCGCCAAGTGCTAAAAAAACATTCAAAGTTAGATTCATCAGTTGTTACCTAGAGTAGCTAGTGCACGCTGTTCCAGCCAGCGGTTATTAAATACGACATGCTTGATAAGGGAGCGATTCCAAGCATAAACCAGATGATAGTGACCATTGGTAGTTTGAATCATGTAGGGATAAGAAAAGCGTTCAGCCGTGTTCTGATCATATTCAAAATCATGCAGCACAACCCAACTTTTACCGTTGTCCTTTGATAGGCCCAACGATAGGCGATTTCGCGATTCGGGTGAATTATTAAACGCCATTATCAGAGCATCCTCTAGAGCTCCACCTCGAACACCCAGCACGGCAATCGCCGCATCGGGATTTGGCAATTGGGTTTTTATCGGTGTAGTCCATGAGTAACCCTTGTCAGCAGTTTCGGTTAACATCACCCTTGACGGCTTTGCACCGGCATATCTCATATAAACTTGCGCTTGCTCAGGATTCCTAACCATTATGCTCGGCTGCAATGCCTCACGCCCCCAAGACAATCGGCGCTTATTGTAGACATTGCCATCCATATCAACGTCGATAAGCTCAGCAAACTTCCCAATAAATTCATGATACGCGGGAACAACCAAGTGACCATCACTGTAGATAATGGGATTGCCCTTGACCAACGTACTGAGATTGAGAAAAGGTGATGTTATCAATCGCTTTGCGGGCGTCCAATTAATACCATCATCAGACCACTTAACATTGATAGAACTGCCGGCCCATCCACCAACAGAAACCGAGACATAAAACAGCCAAAAACGCTTCAATTCATCGATAGTGACTACCGGATTACCCAACTTTTTTATGTAACGATTTAAATCTTTTTGTGTCTGCTCTCGAGTAACCACTTGTCGAGGGTCGGACCAGCTGACGTCGCCCTGATCAAGTGTGGCTCCGTAAATCGCGACATCTTTACCGCCTTCACGACTGCCGCCGTACCAAAAAGTATGTAAAGCATCGTCTGGCCCTTCCACAATTGTTGGCGCATGCACTATTGTAGTGAAGGGTTTGAAGACAACTCTCTCGATGTATAAATCGCTGCCATAGTCAACGTAGGAATCAGGCTGAATCACCCTAAACCCTGGACTATCTCCAGTCTCAATGGGAAACTGTGTCGAAGGCTGCCTATAGACCAAGCCAGCTCCAGCCACGACAAGAAATAGTAATGCAACCTTATCAAATGACCATATAGAAACAACAGACTTGATATTCAATACCTGACCTCAACTGCGATAAGAGAATAGAAACGAGCTAATTGATTAACTCGTTATTACAACTAACTATAGTAGAGATTTTTGCGTAAGTAGGTATTAAAGTTAATTTATCCCAATAAAAATTAAGCATTGAGTAGATTACTCACTGCAGTGACTGCTGAGAAAACTCTCTGCAGCTTTAAAAATTATGCTCTTACGCTCTGGATTCATCTTTTTTAGCGTCCATTGCATAAACGAGAGTCGTGGGTTGTTCTTCAACTTTCCCATGTGCAAACTAACAAATCGCCAATAGAGACCATCGACCACATCACACCAGTCACCTTTCCTGTAGTCACTCATTTTCAGTATGTAATTGGAGCCACAGATATAGGGTTTAGTGGCAAAAATACCGCCATCGGCAAAGGTACCCATACCGTATTACATTGGGGGTCATGACCCATTCTGAAGAATCTACGTACATCTCCATAAACCAATGATAGACTTGTTGCGGATGAACTTCGCAGAGCGTCATTACGTTAGCGACCACCATTAGTCGGTTGATATGGTGAGTATAGCCATAGCGTTGAGAGAATTTAATTGCATCATCAAGGGGCGGAATGCCGGTTGAACCCCTATACCAACTATCACTCAGGCGACGTGAAAAGCCGAAAAAATTTGCCTCTTGTTGCTCCTCCCCTCGACACTGATAAACGCCGCGAATAAACTCTCTCCAGCCAACAATTTGACGCAGGAAACCCTCCACAGAGTTTAAGGGCACTTGATGGGTTTCTGTATAGGCCATCACTTTGTCTATCACATCTTGCGGAAAGCACTAAAGCACTTTCTTGATGACTATTTACACCAAAGTATCAGTGCCGTACATATATTGCCGTTCTTCCCATTCACCTCTGATGATGGTTTTTCGGTACTCAATTATTCTTCTGTTAACGAGTCAGTGGGTGACTGGGACGATATAGAAGCCATAGCAAAAAATTACTCACTCATGGCTGATTTAGCAATAAACCACTGTTCTGCTCGCAGCCAATGGTTTGAAAACTTTTTAAAAGACCAAGCACCGGGAAAAGACTTTTTTACTACCGCCAAACCCACTGATGATTTGAGCACCGTAGTAAGACCTAGAACCAATCCTCTGCTGCGAAAAGTTCAAACCTCATCTGGAGTTAAATATGTTTGGTGCACCTTTAGCCATGACCAGGTAGATCTTAATTTTGCTAATCCCGAGGTACTCAAACAATTTGTAATCATAATCAAACAATATCTAGATCATGGTATTCGCCTGTTTAGGTTCGATGCCATTGCATTTTTATGGGAAAACCCAGGAACTACATGCTTAAATTTACCTCAAACCCATAAAGTAGTGAGGCTATTAAGAGCACTCATTGAGCTCAAACAACCAAGTGCAATGATCATCACTGAAACCAATATTTCCAACAGAGAAAACTTATCTTACTTTGGCAATGGTAACGAAGCTCACTGTGTATACAACTTTTCACTCCCTCCTTTACTGTTAAATACTTTAGTCACTGGTAATTGTCAGGCACTTAAACAATGGATGATGAGTATGCCTCCTGCAAGATTGGACACCGCCTATTTTAATTTCATTGCATCTCACGATGGTATTGGCCTGCGGCCAGCGAAGGGATTACTTGAAGATAATGATATTAATGAATTAGTTGAGGTAATGAAAACCTTTGGTGGCCACACCTCCTGGCGCACCCTAGAAAATGGCGAAAAGAAACAGTATGAAATCAATATTTCGTTATTTGACGCACTCCAAGGGACAACTGCAGGACTTGATCAATGGCAGATTGAACGCTTTATCTGTACCCATACTATTATGTTAGCTTTAGAGGGTATACCAGCTATTTACATACACAGTTTTATTGGCACAAAAAATGACTATCTCAGAGTTAAGAACAGCGGCCACAACAGGGCTATAATCGACATCAATGGCAACATAAGAATTTGTCAGCAGAGCTAGATAACGCTCAAAGTTCACATGCAATAGTGTATAAACTACTGCAAGACGTTATCTA
The DNA here is from genome assembly GCA_029254005.1 of Porticoccaceae bacterium. Classification (GTDB taxonomy): domain Bacteria; phylum Pseudomonadota; class Gammaproteobacteria; order Pseudomonadales; family Porticoccaceae; genus HTCC2207. Next base: position 13,192 of record JAQWYJ010000073.1, read on the forward strand.
TTAGCGACCAATACAACCGGCATTTCACCCAAATGCAACCCAGTTTACGCTACATCTTGGCGATAGTATCTTTGGTTTCTGGCGACGAAGTATGAATCGCGAACAGAGTATATTCTGTATCAGTAACATTACCACAGAGACGCAAAGCCCGCTTTTGTCAGATATTAACCTTGTTAATAATGAAGACTGGTTCGATATTCTTACGGGTCAAACCTGTGGTGATCAAAACAGTTATTTGCAGTTGCAGCCATACCAAACCTTATGGATTACCAACCAAAACTATGAAACGTCAGTATAAATGTTCTTTTTACTAACCTTCTTCTAAGCTTTAAGTTTATAGCAAACAAGTCTAAGAACGCGAACACCTGATTATCCCGTCTACTTTATAATGTTGGAAAACATAAATGCAAAAGGACGCTGTTCAATGAAACCTGAAACACAAGCCATCCACGCTGGCTTTAATGATGATCCCACCACCAATGCGGTTGCGGTGCCTATCTACCAAACCACTTCATATAGTTTTCGTGATACACAGCATGGGGCGGATCTTTTCAACCTTGCCGAACCAGGGAATATATATACACGCATTATGAACCCTACCAATGATGTTCTAGAGCAACGTGTTGCTCAATTAGAGGGGGGCATAGGTGCACTTGCACTGGCATCAGGTATGGCTGCAATTACAGCCGCAATTCAAACCGTTGCGCGTGCCGGAGACAATATCGTCAGTGTTAGTCAGCTTTATGGTGGAACCTACAACTTTTTTGCTCATTCGCTACCCAATCAAGGTATTGAAGCGCGTATGGCACCTGGCGAGGATATCGATGCGCTAGAAGCCTTAATTGATGACAACACCAAGGCAGTCTTTTGTGAGTCCATTGGCAACCCAGCAGGTAACATAGTTGATATCCAAGCATTATCTGACATGGCTCACAAACATGGTGTGCCAGTCATTGTTGACAACACCGTAGCGACTCCTATCTTATGTCGGCCATTTGAGCATGGCGCAGATATTGTTATACACTCGCTGACCAAGTATATTGGTGGCCACGGCACGTCCGTAGGTGGCATCATTGTTGACTCAGGGAACTTCCCATGGAAAGACCATCCACGTTTCCCTTCGTTTAATGAACCAGATCCGTCTTATCATGGCGTTGTTTATGCCGAAGCTTTAGGTGAGGCTGCGTTTATCGGTCGTGCTCGTGTTGTACCTCTGCGAAATATGGGTGCAGCAATTTCACCGTTCAATTCCTTTTTAATCTTGCAAGGCCTTGAGACATTGTCTCTGAGAATGGAGCGACATACTGAAAACGCCCTTGCAGTAGCAAAATACCTTGAAGCTCACGACACTGTTGATTGGGTTAACTACGCCGGACTTGAAGGTAATAAACATCATCAACTAGCTAAAAAAATTGTTAGTGGCAAGCCATCCGGCATTCTTAGCTTTGGTGTCAAAGGGGGTGAAGTAGCTGGCGCTAAGTTCATCGATTCTCTGAAACTAGTCAAGCGGTTAGTGAATATTGGGGATGCGAAATCTTTAGCCTGTCACCCAGCAAGTACAACTCATCGGCAGTTAAATGATGAAGAACTGAAAACAGCAGGTACAAGTCGTGAAATGGTCCGAATTTCTGTCGGTATTGAGCATATTGACGATATTATTGCAGACATAGGTCAAGCGTTGGCCGCGGTCAAATAAGTTATCTACGACGTAAATAAAACGGCATCTCAGGTCTTATGGGGTGCCGTTTTTTTCGTGTTCCTGATCTATCAGCAGTTTATTTATATAATTATCGTAAGTCTTCAGAAATTACTAATAACGCACAACGGTCACTGCTTATAAGCAAACTCAATCTAATCTCAACGTGAGAGAAAAACTAAGCTAAGCTTAGGATAAGACCACCTTTAGAGTTTGTCATCATATGGGCATCAAAATTCCTACAAAATTTATACTATCTGGCGTTTTATCTTGGGTAAGTGTCACCATCGCCCTGAGTTATATATTATCGGTGTCAACTGAATACTCTCCCCTTTGCAATCCCTTTATTAGTGGTTGCACATCCATACCTGCCACCGGAACCCATTATCCAGCCGCTTATTTCTACAGCTATGGATTAGTTGCCGGTTCAGCTTTTCTCAGCCTTGTGTGGATGGTGATAGTAAGCTGGCTGATAAAAAGCCAAGAATTCGTGGTTAGTAAAACACTTAAAGCCTACCTATTTTTTGCCGTTACAGGGTGTTTCTCACTTGCTTTTGGTGAAGCGTTTTTACCGGTTGAAAAGCATACCAATCAGATAGTCCATGTTCTGTTCACCAGTATATTTTTTATCACTAACATAGTGACAATTTTTTATGTAACCATACTTCTGTGCCAGTCAGATTCTAACCATCACGGTGAACTTTCTTTTGAAAAAGCCAAAAAATACCCTTTTCAAGTAATCTGCGCATGCCTACTTATACTGATGATAATAATTTATCTGATACCCAATAGTATTCTCAACGACGACGCCATTGGGTGGAATACTGTTTTGATTATAATCTTGTGGATGGCGTCTTTTTACAACAAATTAGATGAACTGTATTTAACGGTTTGTTACGACACTAAACAATAAAGTTAAACTTAATTTTTTGCCCTTAAAGCAGTTTGCATCGAGTTTGGAAACGGAATTTTGAACGCTGCTACTCTAACTCCTCGGAATCATCAACGTTTGATTCTGCCTCAGCATCAGAGTCGTCATCACCAGTGACAACATCAATTACCGCACCGCCTACAGCACCACCCACCTTGATGGGCACCTTAACTACAGCAACAGCGACATCAGTCACCAAACCAACAGCAGTGATCGCTAAACAACCGGTTTGAGACAAGCATAGTAAAGCAATAACAAGTACTTTCTTCATGGTAAAACCTCTTCAAATCAGCGCTTAATTATACCTTTTTAGCGCTAACTTAGGTAGTCAAATCATTAGTGCAAGCAGGATTATGTTGATGGTGAGAAATTACTCACATTAATCACACAGTTATCAAAAATTATGTAATACTGTATATATATACAGTATTACATGGTTGAGCTTTATGCAGTATGCAGAACTTCAT
>JAQWYJ010000085.1 GCA_029254005.1 Porticoccaceae bacterium
CTTCTCCTTCGTGCTCTTCTCCTTCGTGCTCATCGCCATGTTCATCACCGTGATCATCACCATGGAACGGAATACCATAAACGCTTTCTACCCGACTAACCGAAACACCAAAATAACCCCACTCTCCTGCCTTAGACGCACCAAATCGCAAAGCCTTGTTTTCAAAATCAGAATTAGATAAAAAACCTAAGTCTTCTTCATGTTCACCTTCATGTTCACCTTCATGTTCACCTTCGTGCTCATCTTCATGAACTATCGCACCTGCAGGTACATCAAAGTTACCAAATTGAGAATCTTTGTAAGCCAAACTAATGTTTAATCCACCTAAATTATTTTGATAGGAAAGATTTTGGCTATCACCATCATTCACAGACTGAGTCTCCAAGCCAAGCTTAAACTCTGAATCTACGAAATCCTCTCTTGCAATGGTGTTGTCCACCACATTAATGATTCCACCAATTGTTCCGTTGGAATATAAGAGCGATGATGGTCCTCTAACTATCTCAATCTGTTGTATGTTGTTTAAATCCACATCGTTAACATGGTCCGCACCAATCCCTGCAACATCACGGACGACCATACCATTGTTGAGAATTTTTACTCGGCTACCCGACATGCCTCGAATGATGGGTTGACCAACACCAGAACCATAATCTGCAGATGAAACCCCCAACAAACCATCCAGGGATTCTCCCAAGCTTTCCGATGCTGTGGCGGAAATATCATCGCCGCTGACCACATGCAGTGGATTTTCAAGATCACTCAATGTTCTATCAATAAGAGAAGATGTGATTACTACTTCTTCAATTTCATTTGCTACTACATAACTACTTAAAAGAGCACTAGCCATAATGGCAGCACAGATACGCGGGTTCATAGAACCTCCTAGAAAATTAAAAATTAAAAATTAAAAATTATTAAGATTGAATTTAAATAGTAGGCGGGGCTCTTGATAAATAGGAAGAAAATGATGGCGTTAAAATCACGCACACAGACTTTGTCAAACAAGACGTGTAAGAAGAGAAGGCCAAGGATATCTCAGAGACTTGAGATACTAGGGTTTCTTTAACCACATGGCACGTGTCACACTCTAATTGAAGAAATTCCTCACCAGTGACCGAGTGTGCCAAATTATGCGCTACGTTGTTACCCACGAAGAACATTGCTGTTAGCAGAACTATTGCGGAGAATTTTTTCAACTTAGCGTCTACCACATGTGTAATCCTTCGAAACATGGCTAGTCTATAGCCTTATGAAGCGAGGACTATAGGATATTTTTTATAAATGTCAAACTCTTATCATATATTCGCGTAAATTCATTGATATAGTTCTTTTAGCGACAATTAATCAACCTAAAGTATTTTAATTACTCCAAGACGGTTCTAAAAAACCTTTTACATGAATACTAGTGGCTGCAATTAGCTTAACATTAGTACCTTGATCATATCTCTTCATACCAGCAACTTGGAGGATCCTCATGCCAACCTATAACAAAGAATTTTTACAGCTAAAGCATCCACGCCCGCTTAGCTTGTTTTCTTAGGTATAGCGAGGAACGCCGGTTGGCAAACGAATACTAATTCAAAATAACAGCTATTATTGATAACCAGTAATACTAATTTACACCATACAAATTAGCTTGATTGACTGCAAAAATAGTGATTAATGCCCGATAGACCGTCAAATGTGCATATAAGTGTACTAGATGGGAGTGCTGAGCAAATTATTTTAACTTTTACATACCTTCTGTGTCCGAAAATTTGTAGCACAATATATGGTCGAAGCCTCCTATCAGCAATCCAATGGACGTTAGGATGCTATGCTCAACCATAATTATCACATCACTTTTCATACCAACCAACTCTATAAGAGGTTTTACCAAAGGTGAAAGCACAATCATACTTGACCCAAGAGCTCACTTTCTCTGTAATCAAAAAGTATGATATTCCACAAGTATGACCAATTGATCAAGGTTATTTCCTCAGTATGATGACACATAAACCAAGTGCCAGCAGAAATCCACGAGCAGACCCTGTGGTGGAATGGAAGGGTTGGCAGGGTAACTTGATTTTGAGGCTCATTAAGAAAAAAGTAACGAAGCGCATAAAGCACTCCGCTGAATGATCAACGAGTATCATCATGCATAGCTAATCCGAGCAATGGATCAATAAAGTTAATGCACAACTTATCTGCAGCTACTCTTACTTGCGACTCGATCTAATCAATAAACCTAAATTTTAAGTTCTCATAAGAGCATTCTTTATCCTTTCAGACAGCATGAGGTAACAGACTACAGCAAAAAGAAGAGAAAATTTAAAAGTGTACCCTGGGTAGTTGGATTACCTCCAATCAAAAAAAGGAGGGGCAAGCCCCTCACAATTTCAGGCATTCATGTCAATCTTAGAATTCATAGTTAACGCCTAAGGTAAATGATGTTGGTGACCCAGGGGTAGTCCACCATTTATGATAGGAACTAAGATAATGCTTTTCATCAAACAGATTATCAACGTGCATGGTCAATTCAGTCTGTTCATTTAGCTTATAAGAGCCAAACACGTTGAATAAGGTGTACTCCGGCAGTCTATAAGACGGGTCAATCGTCTCACCGAGACGATCATCTACATAATTTACGCTGAACCCAAGGGTAGCATCGGTTTCGTTAATAGAGAAATCCTTAGTTAACATTAGATTTGCACTGTTTTTTGGCACATTCACAAGCGCACTCTCAGCGGGAAGAGTTACACCCCAATCAAAGTTATATAATTCAGTTGAAGTCCCTGCATCTACATAAGCGTAAGAAAACAAAATGTTTACCGTATCAGACAGTTCCCCACTAATGTCGATCTCCAAGCCCTCACTCTCGGCTCCACCTAAGGCGGCACTCTCTCCCGAATTTATGGGATCTGCTGTCAAAATATTAGATTTTTTCATTTTGAACAGAGCTATAGTAGTGTTTAGTCGGCCGTTAAGGGATGTAATTTTGACGCCTAGCTCAGAAGATTTACTCTCCTCGGGATCAAAATTATTGCCATTGACATCCGCCCCACTATTTGGGCGAAATCCCTCAGCATAGCTAGCGTATATGGCAACATGTTCGGATGCTTCATAGGTCAAGCCAAATCTAGGACTAACTGCAGACTTCTCTGAGCTGCTAACCGAATTTGAGAGACGATTGGTTATCTTCTGTCTAAAATCATCAAAACGCACACCCAATAACATTTTCCACTGATCGGACAAATCGATTTGATCTTGGAAATAAAAACCATAGGAATCCTGTGTCTCCAATCTATCAGTATTGACGCCAAGGACCTGATCTTGAGCTTGGCCGTAAATCGGATTATTAAGATCAACATAATACGTCGAGGTCAGCCAACCATCACGCCAACGACTTTGTACCGTATCAAGCTCATAGTCATACGTATCCATTCCAAAAAGAACATGATGTTGTAGAGCGGCGGTGGCAAAAGTTCCTGTCAACTCAACACGTGCTGATAGATCGGTCGCATCATAATCTCTCTCTCGGCGTTGACGATTTACTAACTCATTTGGCCCAACCCCATTGGCCACTTGAATATCATTTCGAGTCAAAATTTGGCGGCCGCCAGAGAGCTCCGTTTCACTGGATAGACCCTCAAATGAAGACTTGCGATACCCTAAGCCTGCCAATAATGTCCAATCACTGTTTAACTCGTGCTGAAATAGAAATTGATGACCGGTCGCTTTAATTGCTATCGGACCATCTTGAGGCTCTCCGAAAAAAGTACTCACATCAACAACAGTGGGGTCTAGATCAATAGAGACAATGCCTCGATCAAAGGGCGTCTTTTGATCCAGAATTTCTAACTCATAGCTTAGGGACGTTTTGTCCGCAAGCAAAAATAACAGTGACGGAGTTAAATCTAATTTTTCAGTATTTATGGTATCGCGAAAACTTCCCGCATCCCTATAGGCTCCGTTTATCCGGAAAGCAACTGAGTCAGTGAGTCTGTTGGTATAGTCTGCCGCAACACGATGGTTATCATAATTACCCGCAGATGCTACAAGAGATCCTTGCCTTTCAAATTGAGGCTTTTTAGTCACTATATTGATGGTGCCGCCAGGTTCTCCGCGTCCGTACAACGCCGATCCGGGGCCTTTTAATATCTCAATGGTTTCTATATTGGAGGCGTCTCTGTTCCCGCTGTAACCGCGACCGCCACTAAACCCATTGATTAGATATCCTGATGGTAAATTTTCATCTCCAGCAAATCCACGAATGGCAAAGCTATCCCACAGGCCGCCAAAACTATTTTGCCTAGCAACACCACCTGCTAAATCTAAGGCATGTTGCAAATCTGTCTTGCCTAGCTTGCTTAGTGTCTCACTTGAAATAATCTGTACCTGCTGAGGTAATGACTCTAATGGTGTGTCACCCCTATACGCTTGCTTTTGGGCGAATACTATAACCTCTTCAAGCTCTTGCTGTTTATCCGGCGCTTGGGCAGCAGCTCCACTTGTGTTCAAAAATAAGAAAATACCCATAAATTGGGCCAATAAAAAATGCGGTTTCATAAAACCTCCTAAAAACTTTAAATTTAAAACGAATTTGTTAAATTAACTTTAAACTTTCGGTGGAGGAGCTCGAGAGAGATAGTAAGAAACGGTGGACCAAATAATGTTCAGAACAGGTGTAGAAATTCCAACAGGAGAAGTCAGCGCTAAGAATGCAAAATCAGGAGTCAAAACGACCAAAGCACCTTTGAAAAGATTGCAATCGTCGCATTCTTCATCTACGAGACTTTTATAACTAGCAAGATGAGTTACATCATGAGCAATATTTTGTGTTGTCAACATGGTTGCAAACAAGAACAGCAGAAGTGAATACTTATTGTGCCTTCCTAACGACAATGTTCCATGCTCCCTGCGCCTTCCTAACGACAATGTTCCATGCTCCAAAACTCAGGTAGAGATTGTATCTTTCTTTGCGACGATTGTATATCTGCTCTCAGAGAACACCTCAACTAAGATATTTGGCATACGTGATTTTAACACCGTCTGCTACACGACCATCTTGCTAGGGACAATGTCGTTTTATAAAGTCTTCAGCGGCGTCAAATATCAATACCCTTCTCTCATCTTTCATATTTTCCAAGGTTTTTCGCATAAAGGATAGACGAGGATTATTTTTAAGTAATCCCAGATTTCTGCTAACAAAACGCCAATAAAGCCCATCAACAGTATTACACCAATCACCTTTTCTATAGTCGCTCATTTTTAAAATATAATTTGATCCACAAATATAGGGCTTTGTAGCAAAAATACCTCCATCAGCAAAAGTACCCATACCAAAAACATTTGGTGTCATAACCCATTCTGAGGAATCCACATACATCTCCATAAACCAGCGATACACCTCTTTGGGGTGAACCTCACACAATGTCATAAGATTAGAAATAACCATTAATCGATTAATATGGTGAGTATATCCATACTGGTTTGAGAAATTAATGGCATCATCCAGTGGTGGTATTCCTGTTTCTCCAGAATACCAGCTGGCATTAAGAGAACCAGAAAAATTGAAAAAATTACTCTCCAACTGACTCTCGCCATGATGTTGGTAAACACCTCTAATGAACTCACGCCAACCAATAATTTGTCGAAGAAATCCCTCTACGGAGTTAAGAGGAACATCCTGTTTTTCGGTGTAGGCCAGTACCTTATCGATAATGTCTGCAGGTGTAATTAACCCCAAGTTTAAAGAAGGGCTTAATGCGCTGTGAAACATAAAAGTATCATTCTGCAAAATTGCATCTTCGTAAATACCAAAATTCTCAAATTTAACAGCCAAAAAATAATCAATTTGTTTTAAGGCATCGCAGCGATTCAGTGGCATCCACACATCATCCATTTGCCCAGGATGATTGGCAAATTTTGATTCAATGATACCCTTTAATGGTGCCACATATTTAGATGTCGCTGATTGATACTGTTTAGGCAGAGTAAGACCCTTAGGTATTTTCTTTCGATTATCTTCGTCAAATGACCACTTGCCGCCTAAAGGATTTTGTTGATCATCCATTAATAAATTTAGCTTTCTACGGACCTCTTTATAAAAGTTGCCCATGCGGAGTGTTTTAGATTTACCGGTGAAAGCCAAGAAGTCTTCGCGGTCAAGTAAAAACATAGGTGATGGCAAAATAGTCAGGACTACGTTTTGTTGCTCTGCAAAGGCTTTAATCCTTAATTCAAAATCTTTATCCTCAATTTCGAACAGCGTTATGTCGGTAATATCATTTGCTAACATGTGGGCTGCTAACTTATCCTCATAGCTATCATCAAATGTTGGGTGCTCTATATCAACATACCCAACATGACAGTTGGCAGCCTCTAACTCATCACGTTTTTCACGCATTGCTGTCAAAAACATTAGGATTTTTAATTTATGGTGCCTCTCATAGGTACACAAACCTAAGTCCTCCGCCATAAAAATATGGTCAGCGCCAACATTTACTATGACTTCCACGGGGAATAATTGATTACCTAAAATAACAAGCAGGGTATTGGTCGACATAATTACTTTGGTCCATTGTTTAAATTACTTCCCACATGAGTCTCTTAAAAAAGACTTACCAGGTTACATAGTACTGTTATTCTATTGAATTAGGATCACCCTGGTAACCAGCACAATATATATCTTAATTTGACAGCACACGATGTACACAGGGCATTGTTTTTAGTTGAGAAAGACGCTCTATGTTACCGCGACTTATTTGTTGAAAACCCAACCTAGCTAACACTTTTGCGGACCCATGATTACCGTCTATACAGGACGCATTTATGTGAGTAATAAATAATTCATCATTGGCGCAACATATCAGCGTTTCAGCCGCCTCAGTTATTAGTCCTAGGCCCCAATAGACTCTGGCTTACCAAAAACCTAGCTCGTAGTAACCATCATTCTTTAAGGCAAGTCCAACGCCCCCAATATCACAGTCATATAAACGAGATTAAGCTTCAATTCAGATTCACTCACACGCTCAAACCAGCTATCCGCTGCATCTTCCGTATACGGATATGGAAGACAAGCCAACCATTGCACCACCGACCAATCATTGAGATGATCAATCAGGTCTTTTTGATCTGTAGCTCTAATAGTGTTTAGCACCAGCCGTCGGTATCAACGTTAACCATACCAAACTCAGTTTGAAATACACAGATACTGGACATACTCTGGTATTTTAGTTTGTATTAAATTGCTTAAAATGGAAATAGTTAACGCCCTCACCTTTATCGGCATTATCTATCATCGTTTGTGCCAATAGATCGGCCTGAATACTTCTATAGTTGCTCAGTGGTCCCACCAAAAGCGGACCAATAAATCGAAAGACGACCTGTCCCACACCTTCCAAGAAACGGCTATTGCTCCTCTTACCTCGCAAAAGACCTGGACGGTAAATATTAACTCGCGAAAATCCCAGAGATTTTACCGCTACCTCTAGTTGTCCTTTAGTGCGCAAGTAAAAGTTTGTAGAGCGCGCATCTGCACCTACTGAAGATACTAGGCTCAATCCTGTTGCACCAGCCTCTCTAGCTTTTTTTGCGATTCCCAACGCATAGTCAAAATCTACTATTTGAAAAGCACTACGACTGCCTGCCGTCTTGATAGTTGTTCCCAAACATAGATAGAGATGGTCGCATAGAGGTAATTTACCACTAATGAGAAATTGTTGGAAATCTATCTCAAGAATTTCAGTTCTTTCCGGTAGACCGTCAACCGACCGTCGCACTAAAGCAATTGTCTGTTCTTTTTGAGTTGCTAATTGACGAGCAATGTTAAGGCCCACCAGTCCAGTAGCACCTGCAATAATAGATTTTGTCACTTCAGTCTCCAAGAAGTATTGAATTTGGGCTGGCTTAAATACAGTCAAAAATTAGCTCTAGGATACACCCAAAAACTCTACTTATGGCATTAAATTTAGATTGAAATACTATCAAGGATTGTTGTTTGCTACATTTACAGAGTGCTACCATGTCACGTTGATGGAGAAACAGAATGAATAATTTATCCTGGGCAGAATTTGAACGCGTAGAACTGCGAGTAGGTACGGTCATAAACGCAGAAATTTTTAAAGAAGCTCGTAAACCAGCGATTAAATTGAGTATAGATTTTGGTGAAGAGATCGGTATCCGTAAGTCATCTGCACAAATTACTGATCACTACACCCCCGATAATTTGATCGGCAAGCAGATTTCCGCGGTGATCAATTTTCCGAAAAAACAAATTGGCCCTATTATGTCTGACTGTTTAGTAACCGGCTTTATTCAACCTGATGGTAGTGTAATTTTGGCGGTACCTGATAAAACTGCGACCAACGGAAGCAGGCTTGCCTAGATCTTACAGTATGATGTCAATCCTGAAGATTAATTAAACGACACTTGTATGATTAAATATGAGGATTAAAAGATGACGAATCAAGCCTCAAAGATATGCCTTTTACTTTGGGTAATCCTTTTTACGTCCGGATGTGACAAAAAAAATGATACTGCATCTGTGTCTCTATCAGAAAATTTAGTAGGTAAGTGGAAGGACAAATATGGTCAAGGTACCGTATTTATTTTTAACTCAGATAAGACGGCGACCATGATTATGGGTGGCGAAGAACTAATTATTGATAGCTGGGTACTAGATGAAAATCATGATCCTATGCACCTAGATCTCACTAAGACTGCCTTCGGGAAATCCACAACACTAATCGGTATTGCATCTTTTATTCACAAGAACGAACTCAATATCAAAGTTGGCTTCAATGGTCAGAGACCAAAAGGATTCTTTGGTAAAGACAGAATCATACTAGAACGACAATAAGTTTCTAAACGGTTATCAGTTTGGCGTATAAACATACTCATCGCCCTCTTCAAATGGCTCTGCCAAAGTTTTGTCAACCATGACTGGATATTGGGCAGCCGGAGGATATAGCGGGGCTACTGAATCAGCTTGATGTTGCGCAAGTAGACCAAGTAGCGTTTGTATTTGAAGTGGGAAGGTCTCGGCAAGATTGATTTGCTCAGTTGGATCCTCTGCCAAATTGTACAGCCAATGTTTAACGGCACCTCCAGGTCGTTGATTAACGTGTAATTTCCAGTTCTTATGCCGTACTACCTGATAATGACCATTTTGCCAAAATAAGGTTTTGCGCTGCCATACATGCTCCGAATTGGGATTAATCAGTGGTAGTATATTCAGGCCGTCAATCATTCGACCTTCTGGTAAAACAGCATTCGCAGCAGCGGCCATAGTAGGCATTACATCAATATGAGCTACAGGAGTTTTTATGCGGGTATCCGCTGGGACTTGCTGAGGCCAGCGGATCATCATAGGCACTCTGATACCACCCTCAAACATGGTGAGTTTCCATCCTCGATATGGCTGATTGACATTGGGAAGACCAATATAACCTGCGCCGCCGTTATCACTAGTGAATATGACCATAGTATTTTCAGACAAACCCTCCTCATCCAAAGTATCCAGTATCCGAGCAACACTGCGATCCACCGCCCGAACCATAGCAGCATAAACTCGCTTTCGATGAGGCTTTATATCACCCACTGCCTCATAATCTTCCCGGGTAGCCTGCAAAGGCGTATGAGGCCCCCAATGAGCTAGGTACAAAAAGAAAGGCCTAGTGTTGTTAGCCTGTATTACATTAATTGCCTCATCGGTCCAATAATTAGTCAGATAACCTTTCGGCTTGAATCGATCAGCATCACCTGAGTTAAAGCTATTAGCGTAGGTTAATGCTGACCATAAAAATTGATCTATAGGGTCGAATAAAAGCTTGGCATTCACCACATTGGGATCATCTTCTGGCAAATAAAGCCCACTTGCCATCAATAAACTGTCATCAAAACCCTGCTCGTGAGGAGCCATGCCATTCTCTCTACCCAGATGCCACTTACCGATATGAGCTGTATAATAATCTCTCTCTTTTAGAATTTCAGCAATAGTCACCTCATCAGCTGGCAAGCCTTGCTGCGCAAATGGTGGGTGATCAGCCTCTCTCGTTGCATCATAAATTGAAGGTGGTAAGTTGTTATCCATGGTAGCACCAACAAGATTTACCAAGTTGCCCATTCCCGCCGGGGTTGGCGTGAACTCAAAGCCTGTACGAGTTGGATAGCGTCCGGTCATCATCATTGCCCTAGAGGGAGCACAGGTACTAGCCCCTGAATAAGATTGCTCGAAAACCACGCCCTCTTTGGCCAAGCGATCAATACCCGGAGTCTTGATTATCCCGCCACCAAATGTCGATATGTCGTTATAACCTAAGTCATCAGCGACAATAAGAATAATATTGGCAGGCCGTTGATTAGCTTCTGTAACATTTTCTAAGGGGCCCTGTTGCCAATTTAATTCACGTTGATCAGCTACCTCTATTGAAGATAAACGATACTTAACCGCTGCTAGCAAAATCTCACTACGCATAACCCATGCAAATGACCCAATAACCACTGTAAGCATTGTAGTAATCAGTAATATTTTTTTCATTTTATTCTCTCAGTTCAATTAGGCTTGTTAAATAAAACTTGATTTACCAGATCTCATACCGAGGACCCCGAGGTCTTGGTTTCTTGTGCTTCTCGGGTAATTGACAGATTCTCTCCATACGCGTTTTGCTACCATCTATGTATTCCCAGACCAATTGCCCCCTGTCCATGTATCGCCTTACCACCACAGGACCCCAACCAAAAACTCGGAAATTTACTACTTTTTCGTACCAAGACACTCCGGCAGATGAACGACTACAAAATTCTCTATTCCCCAGAGTAAATAACACCGAACCCTCAGTATCATTAGTTGTCAGACCTGCGCTACTGTTGGGGCCAGCATCGTGGATAATACCGGCAGAGGTGATCACTATGCGATCACCACATTGCTCAACTCTTTCAACATGACCAATTTTCCCTGACACCGCCTGCCATAGGCCACGCAGATCGTCGACCTGCGCCGACAGAGGTTCGGTACATTGAGCCAGAATCGGAAGTGGAAAATGATCATAAGCACACTCTGGTGTATTGCCTTTAGGTATGTCTCTTGCCATTAATCCATTGCCAATCAAGTCTGGAAGCTGACAATAATCAATCAAACTACCATCACCTTCGAGCGTTATCTCTTCAGTAGCCAAAGGTGGTCGCAACGAAATGTATAACTGCCAAAAGGTAGCCATTATTAAGAGTATAAACACAACCAAAACATTCAAGATCATAGCTTTCACTACTGGAACTCCTTTTGATTTATACCCCATGAAAAGGTAGTGACTTACTTCAGAAATCGAGACACGCTTAACTTTTACATATTGGCACTGTTAATGTCAATATGTAAGCGTTAATCTATGGCCTCTCAAAAGAAAGTATTCATTTACCGCTAAACGAGACCTTAGCAGTAAACTGTTAAATTTTAGTTTTGACTTCATAACTAAAAGTCCATTATGGTTTCGTTGATCAAACTGACAAGAAAATTACAGCGAGACATCCAATAATGAAGCCTAACCGATCTGCTCATATCTTACTCCTACTGGTATCTTCTCTGTTTTCTGCGACTGGCATGGCACAAAATATAACAGCAGCCGCGCCAATTATTCAGCCCGGAGCACCGGGCAAAGAGTCGGCTATCCTAGATGCGGATACCGCCATTGCTGTTGCAGATTCGTCCTATTCACCTGCCGATGTTAGGTTTATGCAAGGCATGATAATACATCATCATCAAGCCGTTTTAATGTCTCGATTGGCAGCACAACGAACTAATAATTCTGCCATTTTAGATCTATCAGGGCGCATTGATGTAAGTCAGGACGACGAAATAATTTTTATGCAGGACTGGCTCCGAAATCGCTCAGAAAAAGCACCAGACCCAACAGCAGAGCATGCAATGCATATGCACCATGATATGGCTGGTATGGCAACACCTGAGCAAATGGCAGCTCTAGCCAGAGCTGAGAGTACCGACTTTGATCGCTTATTTCTGTCGCTAATGATTGCACATCATGATGGAGCGATCAAAATGGTAAAAGACTTACGAGATCAATCTGGTTCTGCTTATGATGCACAAATCAATGAATTCGCCGCAGATGTAAAAAATGATCAAGTGGTAGAAATTCAGCGAATGAATGAGTTACTTGTAAGTCTATCAACAGATCCTCGAGCTAACCTAGCTGCTGGGTTATTTGATGCCGAAGAGGCTATTCTGAATATGCGATTATTGGCATCGCAACGCAAACCTCCGGGTTTTTTTGATCCTAAAAACCCTGGTGGTTACGGTGCCGGTGATAGCGAAAGTGATGCTAATAGTAACAATGGTGCACCAGAAGACACAACAAATGAAGCGCCATCATCTGTAGGTAAAGAGTCCAATGAGAAGCCAGCACAATCGGTCGAAGATACTGCCGATGGACTACGTTATCCTATGCTGAGCTTCTATAATACCGACATGGCATTTCGCGATAATCTATTGGTCACTGGAAGTTATCATGGTTTTAACCTGTATCAATTGGATGAACATGGCTTACCATCCTTAGCCACTTCTGTGGTCTGTCCTGGAGGTCAAGGTGATGTCTCCATCGTTGGTGATCTACTGATTATGTCAGTTGAACAAACTCGTGGGCGGTTAGACTGCGGCTTGCAAGGGGTAATTGACGATATCAGTGAAGAGCGCTTCCGTGGTATTCGTATTTTTGATATCTCGGATATAAATTTGCCCATACAAGTAGGGGCGGTACAAACTTGTCGTGGTTCACACACTCACTCAGTGGTCGCTGGCCCCACCAATGATGGTAAAATAATAATCTATAATTCTGGCACTTCAAGTGTTCGTAAAGAAGAAGAACTCGCTAGCTGTATTGATGGCACACCTGGAGACGATCGAACTGCATTGTTTCGCATAGACGTGATCGAAATACCGATTGCAGATCCTTCCAAAGCCCGTATTGTCGATAGCCCAGCAGTGTTTGCTGACCCTAACAGCGGCTCTCTCGCTGGACTCTGGCGTGGTGGTGATCATGGTGATGACACGCAAGAGACCTATCGCACAGATCAATGTCATGATATCACGGTCTTTCCATCGGCTAATTTGGCGGCCGGTGCCTGCTCTGGCAATGGTATTCTGTTTGACATTAGCGACCCAGTTAAACCGACACGCATAGATGCTGTAACCGACAAGGGTTTTGCCTATTGGCATTCTGCTACCTTTAATAATGAAGGAACTAAGATTTTATTTACCGACGAATGGGGTGGTGGTGGCAGAGCCCGTTGCAGGGCATGGGATCCCATGAATTGGGGTGCCGATGCAATTTACGACATCGTCGATGGCAGACTTATATTTAAAAGTAACTATAAAATACCTGCCCCTCAGTTAGAAACAGAGAACTGTGTTGCCCATAATGGCGCTATAATTCCAGTGCCAGGCAGAGATATTTTTGTTCAAGCATGGTATCAAGGTGGAATTTCTGTGGTTGACTTTACCGACTCAAATAAACCGACGGAAATTGCCTATTTTGATCGAGGCCCATTGGATGAAGATGTATTATTAACAGGCGGATTTTGGTCTGTTTACTATTATCAAGGCGCTATTTATGGCACTGAAATTGTGCGTGGTTTAGATGTTTTTGAGCTCCTACCCAGTGAATACCTCAGTCTCAATGAAATTGAAGCGGCTAAGTTAGCCTACCCAGTAGTAGGCCCAAAGAAGCTGTTTAATCCACAACAACAGGTACCAATGACATGGCCAAATGTACCTTTAGTGGCCATTGCTTATATAGATCAGTTTGAGCGAACCAACGCTATTTCATCGGGCACTGCAGATAGTGTCCGCCAGTTACTGTCGCAGATAACAGGGTATATTAAGCAAAATAAGCCATTGCAGATTGAGAAAGTCATTTCCAGGATCAAAGAAGAACTAAGTGATGTTGCTGCAGATCAGATTTCCGTCAACCGATTTCATCGGACACTAGAAGGTATTGCATCTCAGTCACAAGCATCTATCTAGGCTGTGACCGAGAGCAAAGGTTTTAACAATTAAGCAGTAGGCTGTGCTTTTAACCATCTTATCTGTAAAACTATGCCGATCAGATAGATAACTAAAAAGGCCAAATGAAACTTAAAAATCAGGGGGTCTTCAAATGAGTCTACAAAGGGGTCACCCAATGGCAGGCGCCTTAAAAAATCGGTAATTGCTGGAAGCATATGAAACAGTAATGTACTGGTATAACCCAAGGCCTGAAAATACTTGGAAAAGCCACCAAACAGTGTGAACTTTTCCATGATAATCGCGCCAAAGACGGCAACAAGTGTTAGCACTCCTAACCAATGTGCCACACCAAATCCGCCTTGGTTGTATATTGCTAAAGATGAACCAGCAACAAAAATGGTGATATAGACATAAAGCTTTCCTGGCAAGTGCTGCATGGATATCACTTTATAGTGGCGCAAAGTGTAAAATGCCGTTAGCAGCGCAAGTACACCAAAGATGGTGTGAAACCACCCAAGTATTGTCATTTCAGGCATGTTCAATCTCCTCAATTAGGATGTTGGTTACAATTAATTGTTATTTATGTGGATTAACCAAAAATTTCTCACCTGTAGCCTGTTTGACATAGGATTTAATAGTTTCTGGTTGCAACATATCCAAAAAGGAAATTTCCTGAGTATAGTGGCTAGCGAAGGTTGTCTTAATTTCACTGGCAACGCGAGCTCGCATCTGGCCAAATCTTTCCATGCCAATTTTCCCGATCATCGGTGTCAATAACCAGCCACCAAGCCCCCACTGCATTCCAAATGATCTGTTTAAAATTGTCGGTGATTGATCTAGACCACCATATATATAAACTTGCTTATAGGTATCTGAACCATAACGGCTGTATTCTTTAGCAGTTGCGTTGGCGGCAACCTCCATCGCAGCCAAAATTTGCCCCGGAAGCTTGCCATCATTGCCACCGCCAGTTGCATCAAATGCTAAGGTAGCGCCTGTGGCAATTAACGCTGCTACCAAATCTTTAGTAAAACTAGCATCACTAGTATTTACCACATACTCTGCACCCAAGTTTTTCAATACCTCTACCTGTTCGGCTTTACGTACAATATTGACCAGAGGTACTCCGTCATCTTTACAAATCTTAACTAACATTTGACCAAGATTGGATGCCGCAGCTGTGTTTACGATCGCTGTGTGTTTTTCCATTTTCATGGTTTCAACAAATGCTAAAGCCGTTAGTGGATTTACAAATGAAGAAGCTGCCTCAGCAGATGTTGTGCTGTCGTCCATTACCAAACAACTGCTGGCAGGTACACAACGATATTGAGAGTACATGGCGCCGCCCGCAACACCCACAGTCTTGCCAATCATATCTTTTGCACTTGCGCCTGCGTCTATAACAATCCCCGAACCCTCATTGCCAGCCTGCATGGGCTGGTCTAACCGTGGAGTCATGGCTCTCATAAGTGCAGGGCGTACTTTCATTGAGGCTACGGTGTCATCTCCAGAGCCAGACACCGTCAGGCTGTCTAAATCCGCTGCGAAAGTTGTCAGTAAGGCAAGATCTGATGGATTGATTGGCGCAGCCTCAACCTTAATCAATACTTCATTTTCTGATGGTGTTGGTATTGCTACTTTAGCAATTGAGATAGTAATATCTCCCTCACTAGTAACTGTGGAGATTATTTCTCTTGAAGTCTGCTCTGACATACTGTTCTACCCTTTTAATTTATAATTGGCGACTAATTTGTTTTTAATCGCCGGTATGATATATTGACTGGTGTGATTTTAACAAGTAGACAATTTAATCATACTGGTATACAAAGGCAAACTATGAACAGATGTGCAAGTCCAGTGGTGAACGCCATAACACTTGTTGGCGGCAAGTGGAAAATTGCCATACTTTATAACCTACAGACTGACCCAGTTAGATTTGGAGAATTAAAACGTATTCTGTCCCCGATCACTCAGCAAATGTTAACAAAACAGCTGCGCGAACTTGAAAGAGATCTGCTTATTAATCGCAAAGTATTTGAAGTGGTACCACCAAAGGTTGAGTACTCCTTGACAGAATTTGGGCTATCCTTCATGCCTGTTTTAGACGCTCTATGTAAATGGAGTGCGGAGAATAAAGAACTTATGCAGGCCCTATCTGAAGACTAAGCACTGATAGCCACTAACGCTTTAATATTTTAACTAACTCAGCTATTTTTGCATCCATCGAACCAGCATCATCTATGGATGCTTTAATACAGTGATGCAAATGTTTCTCCAGTATTTTTCCTTCCACTGTAGCAATGGCGCTCTTTACCGCCTTTAACTGAGTAAGAATATCGACACAATACTTTCCTTCATCTATCATTTTTTGAATGCCACGAACCTGACCTTCAATCCTCTTAAGGCTTTTAATCTGTTCTGTATGACAAGGATGTTTCATAGTTCAAATAAACTCCGGGACTACATAAGTGAATAAGGTAGCAGATAAAAATATCACTACTGAAAAATAATACGTCATGCGAGATTTGGCCCTGGCTCGCATACAGGTTGCTCCTAACTGAGGGTCAACAGGGCATGGCATGGAGTATGTTTTGTAATTAGTATAACCAGCAATAACAAGCAAACACAAAGCAGTCAGGGTAATGATCACCTTATACTTGGACAGTACAATCAGAAAAGGGAAAGTCCCCACCAGACTTGCAAGACTTGCCCCAGCTCCCAGAGCTACAAAAATTGATGGCAAAGCGCAACAAATTAAGGTTGAGGAAGAGGCCAAAAGGGAAAAAAAATTCGCTGTTTTGTCTGAGCCACTGGCTACAGGCTGATTGTTCTGCATCACTTAGAGAGACACTATTTGTATGTCTGTAGCATTTTGTCCATTGGACTGGATTTTATGCTTGACGTCATCGAAATCAATTACTTGATCAGTTTTATAAGCAACAAGAACCTTGCCTTTATTAAGATCAACATCGACTTTTAAAACCGAACTGTCTTTTTTAAAGGTCTTATCAATACCTCTGGCACAGAAGTCACAAACCATTCCCTGAACACTAATGACCGCTACCTTTGCAAAGCTTAGATCTTCGACAAACTGATCAAATTTTTCCTTATTAACATCCAGTTCCGCACCATTCACAGCCTGTTGGTGGATATGTCCAGTATGAGCATGGTTCTTATGCATACTATGGTCCATCTGGTGCTGATCTGCGCTTATTATCGGTGATGCCAGTAGCGCAATCACATACCCAAAATACTTATTCATATTTTTCTCCAAATAATCACTAAAACCGGTACATACCATGCAAATCCCAGTCACCTTGATTGCCATATCCTATTTCAACCAAAACATTACCTTTAAAAAACTTTAACATTGGGTATGTTTGCCACTCTTCTGTCAGGCTGTTTCTCTTAGCTTTCAATAGTAGCCAAGTGTGAAAATCACCATAGTCACCCACATAAGGTGCAATACCAATTTGCACATAACTATGGCTAATATTCCGACTTGCAGCTACTGTCTTTGTGTATCCAAAGCCACTAAAAAACTCTCTAGTTTCCCAATCACCTTCAACACCGTAAAACAAATCATTAAAATTTTCTGTGGAAACACCAGATAAAAAATACAGATTTCTTTGTGATGTATCCGTATTTTTACGATTCAGTAAATAATTGAATCTGAGGTAAGAACCTTTTGTCTCTCGAAAGATATCTTTTTGCGCCTCAATCCCAACAGAAAATTTGTAGCTTGGAGAATAGTGATAATAAACACTTTTCGCAGATGAATCCGACTTGACCATCAGTGTTCCTCCACCAGAGTATGAAATTTTACGCGCATCAGTTGCCTCTGAAGCGAAGCACATAACCAAAACCATCACGAAATTCCATATACCCATGGGGGGTACAGTATAATAGCCAATTATCAAAGTCAATCAAAACACTGTTTGCAGATAAATCTAGCTAATCGTGACAGCCGTAGCCTGGCCAAACAATAGACAGTAGTCTTAGGCCACAGGGTTTCTTACAGGACCGGGGAAAAAACGATTAGTACGCTGTTGGTATTCAGCATAGTCCGGTCTTTTTTGTAGCGAAAAGTGTTCCGATGGTACAGCCCCAGTGACATACACTAAAGTGCTGTACATAACTCTTGAGGTAAACAATAGGCTAGCTCCCAATAGCATCCAAATCACTGTGCTTTCAATACCCTTTAGCGCCCACCATGAGGGTATAGCCGCGATTATCAAGCCATTCCAAACCATCCATTCAGCAAAATAGTTAGGATGACGACAGTAGCGCCACAAACCAACGTTGCATACCTGACGTTGCTTACCCTGTTCTTTCATAGCTTTTAGAAACCGTAGTTTCTGCATGTCCGCTATGCTTTCCATAATAAAGGCCGAAGCCCAAATTAATAACCCAAGAATTTCTAGCACAAAAATTTCTGGTGCACTATTTGCTGCAACAATAATAATCGGTAGTGCCAAAAAAGAGGCGTTAGCAAGCCCCTGGGAAATAGCATCAATTTGCAAGGCTAGACCAGTATTTTTTTTACCGTCTTTTATCCAGCGAAGACGCTGGTATTGGTACCTTGGAAACTCTTTTTCTAGCAATCCCAGATGCCACATTTTTAGTGCACCCAAACCCATTCTAAGTCCCACTAAAACTAGCACCATAGAGACCGTCAAAGATCGAATTTGATTACCCTCACTGACCAAAAAACTGATAATTCCAAGAAGAACTAGCCCCCAAGGCCAACCAATATCAACATAACTCATGCGTCCTGTGCGCCAAATAGGAATGCACACTACAAATGTAAAAAGAAGTAGCTGGCCAAGACCATTTAAAACACCGATATCAAAAAAACTAGTAGTGTTTAAGATTAACGCCAAAACAAACAAAAATGGGTAAAGCGGTCGAAAATAGTTCATCGTTATGTAGGATTCCTAAAAAAGCTAAAAAATGAGACAGCTCTACTAAAAGATTGTCCTTATTGTAGAAACTATACAGCGTAGCATGCAGAAACTGAATTACCGGCTAACCAACATCCACATCCACAATCAGTCTTTAGTTGTATACACCATTGCCATTACAAAAAGGCCACTCCCTACTCAAATTGATTTTTACTCAACTTCTGAGGACTAGACTTTTGCCACAATAAAGCGTTTCTAAAATAACATTATCAGTCAACAGTAAATACACGTTGCTGCTAACAACAAACTAGCATCCATTTTGTTTTAGAGCATATCGATCTTCTGATCCACGATATGCTGCAGCAATGGACTTTTTCCAGCGCGCTCAAATGCCGCATCAATCGCTGCAGATTGTTGTTGCATAAAGGGCCTATAATTAGGATGAGTGAATATATACAACTCACCAGCATTCAGTGCTTCGACGACGCGTTTACCGACGATAGAGACCTCAATGCCATTTTCCACCAGATGCTTAGCCCTCTTTGAGAAGCTACTTTCCGAGGTTATATCCCAGTCATCAGACTGGTACTGCTTTGGTCGATTTCTCTCTGAGTCATAAATACGAGTTTGTACAAAAGCAGGACACAACACAGAAACTCTGATTCCTTTTCTTTCAAGCTCACCAGCCCAACTTTCTGACAGAGCCACCACTGCTGCTTTTGTTGCGGTGTAGGCTCCACTGTAAGGAACACCCGTCATTCCAGCCATAGATGCTACGTTAATAACCCATCCACCCTCACCGTGTTGTTTAATCAGTGGGACAATCGCCTTAGCACCATAAACCACCCCCATTAAATTTACGTCCAACACCCATTGCCAACCATTTTTATTTTGGCTCTCAATAGATCCTGAGTCTCCGCCTACCCCTGCATTGTTTACCACCATATGCACCTTTCCGAAGCGTTCTACTGCCTGCTGCCCGACTACCTGCCACTGCACCTCGTCCGCTGCATCCAGGATAACTGACAGTACAGAGACACCCCTCGCTTGAAGCTCTAGGGTCGCTTTTTGAAGATTTTCTTGGTCGATATCTGCAAGCACAATATTCATACCCTGTTCACCTAACGCTGTAGCAATAGATAACCCAATACCTTGTGCTCCTCCACTAATGACTGCGGTTTTTCCTGCAAAGTCAGACATCTTAATTAGCCCTTTAGTTGATTATTAATCCTTCACTACTACACTAATAGAGTAGAACTCTATGTTTTAGCTCTTGTTTACTTTGAGCTGCCTTTATGAAGAACTCTAGAGAGTAATGCAAGACTTTTAAACGCCCTTAGTAAAGAAACAATGATTTGATTAGGTACTCTCTCTGTCAAATAGGTATCACTCGAACGTTTTTATCGTTGAAGTTCGGATATCACCAAACATGACTAATAATTTTTTCCCAGTGACAATAGTAGCAGTCAACAATAGCGGTATCTGCAACCCGACAAAAAAGGAACTTAGACAAAATACATAGTTTGTAAGGGCTGTTTTGTGTTTGTCACTAATATTCACCCGATATCAGCTCATTATTTTATGAATTAATATCCTCATAAAAGTACTACTACCCAAAACGGCCAAGATAAGCTTATAAATGTAACCTTTACTTCCCTTTATTATCATGGTAAGTTTACGTTACATTTTACAAATCACTACATTTCAACAATAACAAGGAGCAACCATGGAAATATTAATACCATTAGCCGGAATATTGGTTCCAATAGCAATAATATATGTTATTTTCTTTTTCAGTCACAAAAATGAAGCACAGAAATATAACGCGATTATTCAAGTTTCGAAAAATATTGATGACCCATCGAAAATTGAAGAAATTCTCGATAGTCTAAGTGACAACAAAAAACCCATTGATTACAGACGCGGTGGCGTAGTAACTTTGTTTGTTGGTATTGGTTTATTCCTTTTTGGTTTAACCTTTATAAGCATCCTCAAGGGTGTCGGCCTTCTTGTTGGTGCAATTGGCACTGGTTCAATACTTGCCGGGTACCTCTATCCCAACGATGGCGCTGAAATCACCAGAGCAGTTGAAAAATTTGAAGATTAACACTAATGGGGAATCATCATAAAAAGCTTTTGAATAATCTTGAAGAATTAAGAAAGACTGCACGTTTAACTCAACAGGAACTTTCAAAAAGTGCCGGTGTGTCACGAAAAAGCATCAATGCAATCGAAAATGGCATTTATGTTCCTTCTACGGTGCTTGCGTTGAAAATCGCAAACACCTTAAACTGCACTGTCGAAGACCTATTCAAACTGCCCTGAACTTATAGTGTGGTATGATCTAAACATAGGTTTTTGGGTTGGTTTAATATTATTTATAGCGCTCTAAACCTAGCCAAAGTCAATCGCTATGATATTTGTAAAAACACCTATAAACTGGTGCCATGAAAGCAAAATTCACAATAATGGCAGTTTGTATATTCCTGATATGCGGCCAAATTTTTGAAATAAATCAGTCCTTGGACCATGAATGTCATGAAAGAGATTGCTTTGTTTGTCCCTGTAAAACTGATGAGTATTCTTTCAGCTCTAAATCTACTCCAAGCACAACCAAAATAACCACAATTCTGATTACTTCGATCAAAAACCCCGTCATAAAAACTGCATCTAACATGCTCAGAGGCATCAGAGCACCCCCTGGAAAAAGGAACATTAAATCAAATGCGTACATTCTATAATTCCTACTCAGCAAGCTCGCTGACACTTCTCGTAGGATCACTTTTTTTAAGTGTTCCCTTGTTAGGCGAAGAAGAGCATATTCATAAAATCGAAGAAGTCATCGTTACGTCGACGCGTAATCGTTTGAGTTTTGAGCAGCAGCCGACCCGTATTGAAGTTCTAGGACAAGAGGAAGTTCAAGAAAAGGCAAACATGAAACCTGGTGATATCAGAATGCTACTAAATGAAATCACCGGTATTCATGTCCAACAAACGTCAGCAACCACCTTTAATTCTAGTATTAGAATGCAGGGACTTGATGGGAAATATACACAACTTCTTCGCAATGGAATGCCTCTATTTGGTGGCTTTTCCTCGGGGCTTGGATTGCTGCAAATAGCCCCTCTAGATTTACAGCAGGTAGAAGTAATCAAAGGCGCTAATTCGACGCTCTATGGCGCTGGTGCAATAGCCGGTTTAGTAAATTTGATCACTAAAAAGCCGCAAAGAGACCCTGAGACCTCCCTACTTGTCAATTTGACATCTGCCGGTGGTATGGATGTCAGTGCATTTCATTCCTCATCGCATGACCAAAAGGGCGTCACAATATTTAGCTCGTATAATAAAGGCGACGCTTATGATCCGGCTGACAATGGCTTCACTGCCATTCCCAAGTTTAACCGGTGGACTTTCAACCCCACACTATTTTTCAGTAAACCAACTAGCGAAATGAGTGTGGGCTTTAGCGCCATAAAAGAAAATCGTATCGGCGGTGACATGAGCTATATTGCTGGCGAAAAAGCGCCATCGAGCTACTTTGAACAAGTCGAAACAGATAGGCTATCAAGTCAATTCGAGTACATTGCAGAGAAAGATCAAGGCAGAGAGTTGATCGTTAAAAATAGTTTAAATTACTATCAACAAGCTATAGGGACCTCAAATTATGCGTTCAAAGGCAGCCAGTTTTCCAGTTTTAGTGAATTGCATCTGCGTGGATCAACCTCTCGTGTTGACTGGGTTGTTGGTATGAATTTATGGACAGATAGCTTTGAGCAAGACATTCCCAAACAACCCATAACTATGGACTTTAATTCGCAAACTGCAGGCTTTTTTGCGCAAGGATCCTTAGCCTTCAACGAGGCCTGGTCACTGGACACCGGAGTGCGCATTGATTCTACGTCTGATTATGGTAATTTTTTTCTACCACGAGTTTCTCTGATGTACACAGCAGACAGCCAAACATCAATTCGTATTGGCGGGGGCTTGGGTTACAAGGTACCGTCTCCATTTTCCACTGATGCGTCGAACTTACACTATCGCGATATATTATCAATAGACCCAACACAGCTTAGCGCCGAGGAATCTTCTGGTCTAAATATTGATCTAAACAAACGATTTAGCATAGGTAGTGATGCCACAATAAATGCCAACCTTCTATTCTTCTACACTCAGGTAAATAACCCTCTCCGTTTGCTAGCCAATGATGATGGCAGTTTCGCTTATGGCCAGCCAGATGACTATATAAACTCGCAAGGTTCAGAAATTAGTCTTATATGGCGTTGGAACAACTTCAAATACTTTTTTGGGTATACCTATGCCGATGTAAAAACACACAATGAGGCCGGCAGCGCTGTCGTTCCATTGATGCCAACAAATCGTGTCAATAATATCCTTGTATATGAAGTTGAAGATGAATTAAGAATTGGCTTAGAGGCTTATTATTATGGACGTCAAATGTTAACAGATGGTTATGAAACCAGAGATTTTTGGATTTTTGGGCTCATGATGGAAAAGACAATTGATGAGCATTTTTCAGTTTTTTTAAATTTCGAGAATTTTTCTGACACTAGGCAAAGCCGATATGATCCTATTTATAGCGGATCACGAACATCACCAGAGTTCGCGGATATCTATGCCCCATTGGACGGTTTTGTCATCAATGGAGGAGTCAAAATAGTTTTTTAAGGATCTTAACTGATTGGACAACTAATTTTTAGTCGATCCAACTCTGTGAATACAAGCAGGACTCATGACCGGCCAGCAGTCTTATTACCGACCTATTTTAGCGGCTCGTCCGTTTAACAAGTCTTACGGTAGTGAAATAGAAAAACTAATTTAATTTTTATCAACAATTATTTTATGATAAACAATAATAATTAGTTGTAAAACGTTATTTTTCTCTATAATATACACAGATGGAAATTCGAATCACACTTGATGTAGAAATGGCAAAAAAGAAGATATCTCTTAAGGAGTTGTCTCAAAAAATCGGAATTTCTATAACTAATTTATCACTATTAAAGACAGGCAAAGTTAAAGCGATTCGGTTTAGTACCCTCATGGCTATATGCCGTGAGCTTGACTGTCAGCCTGGCGATATTCTTTTTTATGTAAATGATAGCGAACAAATAAATTAATCACATGCCGCTATAAAATGTAATTTAGACAATTAAATGAGGAGGTTTAATTATGCAAAATAACGATTATTTACTACCTGGTGTTTGCGCAATATTCCTGGCGATTATATCCCCAATCTATTGGTTTGGTATGAGTCAATCACTAGAAGGTTCCTATGTATTAGGACAGGACGTGATGTCCCTAGGATTTTCCGATATTCTGTTTGCTTGTATTATTTTATTAACCATTTATATTTATCTCAATCTAAAAAACATTCTCAACGAACAATTAAACTTTAATCACATTGATGTGTTAATTTGGATTAACGTTATCATTAATATCCTTTGGATGAGTACCCTAACCCTCGACATAGCTAGCACCGTACTTGCTGAAAATTTCGTAACACAGAACGAGAGTAGCTTTTTAAACATTGCAGTATTGACTAGCGTCGGAGCAATTGTCATATTAGGCATCATAGACCTATTGATTGGCATTTTACTATTGGCAAAATCAACTGAACTTCCTACCTTACTAAAAGTTTTTGCCATTATGTCAGTAATACAGGGTGTAATAGGCATAACGGTAGTTTTTTCGGTAACGTTAATCTTTATATTCCCGATAACTCTGATTATTTTGGCGATGTTTTTTCTTCGTAAACCAGAGTCTTTAGAAATTGTTTGAATTGAGTGACAAGCAACTCGTTTATCGTATTAAAAGACATTTCGCATAACTTTTGATTAGATTAAAAGGAAGGGGGTGTGGCCTGCAAACTACCTCCAACTAGGAGTTGCATGAGTTAAACTCTTACCCGAAAAAAAACACATCGAGGAAGTGGCAAAGATTTTCACAAAAAATCGACGGTACTATTTGACGCTCTAATATTGAGCAGGTACCAGAGGTAAATTAGACTACCCTGATTACGCTACAAAAGTAATCCACTGAGTATAATAGGAATATCTGACCATGGATCAGCTAAAAGCACTCCGATATTTCAGTAAAGTCGTGGAGACGGGAAGTTTCACTCGAGCAGCTGAAGCGTTTTCTGTGCCGCCCTCCTCCCTGTCTAGACGAATCGCAGATCTAGAAAAAAGCCTGGGGGCAAACCTCTTAAAGCGCAGTACCCGAGTGGTTAAGGTAACTGAAATTGGGCAGGTTTACTTTAAGCAGGTGCAAAATATTTTGACTCAGCTTGAGCTAAGTGATGAAACCGTGCGCAGCTATCAAGCCTCTCCCACAGGATTTCTGCGCATTAGCAGCATGGTCAGTTTTGGCGAGCGACTTTTACTACCTCTGCTGACCGAGTTTAAAGCGCTGTATCCAGAAATCATTTTGGATGTAAGCCTCAGTGATGAGTTGTCGACGCTGTCTCGCGACGATGTAGATATTGCTATACGTGGCGGTTATGCCCCAAATGAGCGCGTGCAGGCTGTACGGCTTATGAATAATGATTTTATACCGGTAGCAGCATCAAGTTATCTTGCGGCAGCTGGGATCCCAACGCACGCCAACGAGCTTAAACAACATCAAGGCCTGTTTTTTCGCACACCAATGGGCCCACAACCTTGGTTATGTCAGTCAAACGGACAATGGCTAGACGTATCCGCACTACCCCTAACTATCTCTAACAATGGTAAATGGTTAGGCGAGCAGGCGCTTGCAGGGCAGGGGATTATGATGGCTCCAAGGTGGTTGGTGCAGGAGTATATCGATAACAACGAATTACAGGAATTACATATTAAACCAACACTGTATATCAGCCAAAACTCTGGACTGGCCATCTATTTACTCTATCAAAAGCAGCAGTATCTCGTACCGAAAGTGAAGATAGCGGTGGATTTTTTGATCGCCCGGTTTTCTGAAGGCTAAACCAGATTAAGGGAGATACCCAGTCAAATTACTGAATATCTCCCATAAATCTCTTAATCTTAGTTTTTTTGCAAAATCTCTTACTTACGAGCACTTGGAACTATAAGTACCTTGCCATTTCTACCACGTTCCGCAGCACGAACAACAGCTTGCTTGATTTCACCAACGGAGTAGCGAGAGTCAACATTGGCTTTTAGAGTGCCATTTACAATCAGCGGAACAACCTGACCAAAAGCAGCTTGCTTGGTCTGCATATCAGCTGATTGGTACCATTTATAAAGCCAAAACCCACGCAACCGAGTGTCATTAAAAATAACATTACCAGTATTCAAAACTGCTGGCTGTCCTGACAAAACGCCATAAGTAACTAGAGTACCACTGTAGCCAAGACTATCAGCTAATCTAGAGTAGGTCTTACCACCAACAGGATCCAGAGCAAGCACAACTGGAGCATTACCCGTTGCTTTAGCGATTTGATCCGCAAGATCTGGCCCGTCGATCAAGACCACATCCGCACCCTTTGACTTCAGTTCGTCTGCAAGACCTTCACGACGAACAATATTAACAGTCTTTATACCGCGCTGCTTTGCCAACTGTATAACATAACCACCCACCGCAGAATTCGCAGCGCTTTGTGCAATCCACTGCCCTTCTTGAACATCTACAAAAGAGGTAAGCATAAGCAAGGCAGTTAAGGGGTTAACCGCTGACATAGCAAGCTGTTCAATGACCTCCGCGCTAAGAGGACCCATCGCAGGCAAAGGAAGAAACCCACCTGCAGGAGCCACTATTTCATCTCGCCAGGTTCCACCGCTGGCAAGTAATACCAGTTGGCCGACCGTTAAATTTTCTACCTCTGCGGATATTTCCACTACTCGGCCAACACCCTCGCTACCTGGGTTAGACGGCAATACTGGATCCACACCATAGTTACCCGAAATTTGTAATAAATCTGATGGGTTGATGGGCGCTGCCAACACTTTCACTCTGACTTCGCCACTCTTTAGCGGTTGAGGACTATATTCTTTAACCTTGATAACATCTGCCGGGTTGCCCATCTCACTAAACTCAAGATACTTCAACATCGCTTGAGTCTCTTGATGCTCGCCAACAGAATGATGATCTGCATTAGCGAAAGATGGAGAGCCGAGAAAAAGTGCTAAAATGCTGATGAAAGAAATATTTTTCATGGTGTTGCTCCCTTATTTATTTAGTAGTGTTTTGTTGATTGTTAGAGGATGCTGCTCCTCTGCGTAATGTTAGCTTCAGTTTTTGGCATTGCCTTTCCCGATGAGTCAGTGTCATCTTGCTCAAACCAACGTCCAAGATAAATACCCACCATTGTCCAGAGCCCTGCTATGCCTGCCCCGACAATAGCAACTGCTGCTAAACCTAGACCCAAACCCTGTGTTAATCCAGTAAACAACCATGCCATCAACATGTCCCCTCCACGGTAGGCAACAATGTCGATAACTGGCTTTGCCTTGAAGCGTGTTTCTCTATCAACTCTAGTGAATAGCATTTCTCTAGCAGGCCGGGTGACCGCATAGTTACCAGCCCTACGTATAATCTGCAAGCCAATCACCACCCCTAAAAAAGGTGAAATTGCTAGCACTAGTAAACCAATACAGATCAAAACGGGGATCAGTGCAATGGTCACTGGCATACCGAATTTTCCTACGATACGGCTAGTGGCAAATAACCCTGTTGCAATAGATAGAGTGTTTACGGCCAGGTCCATCTGCGCCCAAATTGCAGTGCGCTCGACCCTGTTCAATTCACTGAGCAGATTCTTTAACTCGAAATAAACAAACGAACTTATGCCTGTATATAAAAATATAAATAGGCCTATGGCCAGCAAGTACGGGTTCGAGAAAAACATCTTGAAACCCGCAAGGGGATTGCCACCAATCGGCTCGTTGGGAGGTGTTAACTCCAAATCTTCATTGTGTAACTCTGTAGATTTCAGTGACTGCAAATAAAAGATGATGGGTATTGGAATCAGTAGCATCACACTAGCCAATAACATCAGATTATCTGTGCCCATCGACGCGGAGAAAAACGAAGGGATAGAGGGGCCAATTAGACCGCCAACGCTAGCACCTGCAGCAATAATACTAAAC
The DNA here is from genome assembly GCA_029254005.1 of Porticoccaceae bacterium. Taxonomy (GTDB): domain Bacteria; phylum Pseudomonadota; class Gammaproteobacteria; order Pseudomonadales; family Porticoccaceae; genus HTCC2207. Next base: position 28,011 of record JAQWYJ010000085.1, read on the forward strand.
AGCCTACCCGCCTGCTCTTTATTGAACAAGTCAGACATAAAACTCCAAAACACTGAAATATGAAACAGACTAAATACACTCACCCAGACATAAAACGACTTATCAATTAACGTTCTATCGGCAGAGGTGTAGGCCAGCACGTAAAAAACAACAAAGGTTAGAGCAAAGATACCGTAAATAGACGGGACCAAATAACGAAAGCGGAACCTTGCGACAGCCATGCCATAAACTCCCACAACGGCCGTGCTGATGAAAAAATTTAGAGTCCACAACCAGCTGACTTCGGCGTCTGTCCAGTCACTTGCCATGGCATCACGCACCGGACGAAGAATATAATAGGCAGACATCAACACAACTACAAACAGAAATGAACTAGCTACTGCTTTCACTTCCTGAGCCTCTATTTTGGCGACCAATTTTAAAAATCTAGCCATCGGATTGTTGCTTGCAAGCATACTTTCTCCTAGGCTAAGCCTAGCTGGTTATTTTGATTAGCCTCTATTTGGTCATTATCGTTGAGCACTAATGACATTTAATACTATCGATA
>JAQWYJ010000141.1 GCA_029254005.1 Porticoccaceae bacterium
GTCATGGCATTTTGTCCGGGCATGCCCTGGGGAGCAGCCTACCCCGCAGACCAGATCGTTGGTGGTCTGTTCGGTGAACTCACTCATCGTCTTGAATCAATGATCCCGCCTGCGGCGGAAAAACGGCCCTGTTCATTGGAAAATTTTGGCCCCGAAATAATCTATGACCATGATATTGCAACACTAACTATGTTCACTATGCTAGAGCAAGCGAATGTGGATGTTCGTCTCAATTGCACCGTAGTTGAGCCAGACATGATCGACTCAAACATCGCCGGTGTGCGTTGTTGTGACCGCAATGGCTTATATTATGTGAAACCTCGAGTTGTCCTCGATTGCTCCGGCGATGGCGATATCTCTGCCAAAGCCGGTGTTCCTTTCACTGTTGGTGATAATAATGGCAATACCATGGGAGTGACCTGTTCATTTCATATGATCAATGTGGACTGGAATCAAGCATTTGCCAACGATGACCCCTATTTCACCTCCTGCGCGGCTGAAGGCATTGCAGAGGGAAAATTGCATCCTGATTTGGCCAAGCTGTATCTGATGAAGGCCTTCCATCATAATACGGTTTTCTGTAATTCGGTTCATGTGCGTGGTGTCGATGGAACTGATCCCATCGCTGTCACTCGAGCAACTCAGGAGGGTCGCCGACGTTGTCATCAACTCGCTGAATTTTTAATTGCCTCCGTGCCAGGATTTGAGCAGGCTCACATGACGATGCTATCTCCTACCGTCGGCGTTCGAGAGACACGAAAGCTTGAAGCGGTTTACCGACTCACCGGAGAGGACTTAGCCTCAAACACAAAGTTTGCGGATGGCATCGTCTGTTGTGACAACCCCATCGATGATGTTATGCGTGACTCCGCCGATATGACCCATGAGGCCATTGTGACATCGGGAAATTACTACAGCATCCCCTTCAGATCATTGGTGCCAGTTAAGATTGAGAACCTGCTCTTTGCCGGACGCATTATCTGCGCAGATCCCATTGCCTTCGCATCGGTTAGGGGAATGCCTCAATGCATGACCATGGGTCAAGCAATTGGCACGGCGGCCTCCATGGCTATCGAAAAACGCTCAACGGTACAAGCGGTAGACACTGACCAATTAGTGCAAGAACTCATTTCGCAGAGAGTCAACGGCTTGGGACACCATAGGCTAGGGTGATAAATCAGCCGGTACTCGGTTGCGTCGTTCCAATTTCAGCAGCGGATGCCTTGTTAATTCAATGGTGACTCGCTCGCCATTAAGCAATAACCATGCACTGCGGTGATCCTTATGTTCGTTGAAAATAGAGAGGTTACCGATAGTGTGAGCCAAACCCCACGACCAAGATGAGCAATTAACTGATCCTATTTGGGTGGCGACACCATCGATATCAGCATAGACAACATCACCAGACTCCAGGTCAATCTTATTATCGACTCGAAATTGCTTCAAAACAAAGCGCTGACCGTTTTCTCTCTCTTTTATCAGAGCGTCTCTACCAACAAAGTCAGCCTTATTCAGATCCACCAACCATCCCAAGCCCACCTCAAAGGGTGAGCGCTGAAAATCTGGGTCTGGGTCAGCCTCAGTGGAAAAATCCCAGCCAGCGACAATGAAGCCGCCTTCGAGCCGGCAGGCTTCCAATGCGCTCAACCCATAGCCAGGCAGGGCCATGGACAAACGACTTCGAGTCAGTTCTAAAGCGTTTTTAAATAACGGCGTGAACTGTGGCTCAAACCAGAGTTCATAACCCAGATCAGCAGTGAAACCCATGCGCGCCAATTTGACGATTGACCCATTGCGAGCAAAATCTCTCACCTCAAAGGGCTTCATGTTAGCAACGTCATTGAAACCCATATCATCCAAGACAGCAGCTGAGGCAGGGCCTTGAATGGCTACGCCATGCCAATCCTCAGTGCACTCAGCAATGTCCAATTGTGAGGGCTCGATACCTAAGGCTTTAGAACATTTGACCAAATAAGCGCAGTGATTTATGTCCGATGGCATGAACAGATAATCGTCATGGGCAAATTTGTACAAAATCGAATCGTCCTTGAGCATTCCGTCGGTATCGCAGAAAGCCACATAGATACCTCGCTGCGATGGCGAGCCACTTACTGGCCTGGTAAGAACATAATCGAATAGTCGTCCAGCCGCCGGGCCAGTTACTCGGATCTTGCGTATTGGCGAAACATCAAAAAGAGCACAGCGTTGCCTCAGCTCTGTATATTCATATTCCGGGTCCCCATAATCCAAGGCCAGCGTGAAATCATTCCAGTTAATAAAATCGACATCCTCAACACCTTTGCTCATAAAATCATCAAATGACTGACTTTCCCGTCGGTTAAAAAAATCGAAGAATGGTGACTGTTTCATGGCTATCCCGTTAAATTTAAAAAGATGCTATCACTTATTAGCAATATCACATGCTCTGCCTATAGGTTCGGAAATTTGCAAGCCAACTTTTGTACTAAACTGGCGCTAGGTTGAGGGGAGGATATCAGGTAATGTCACAGGACTAGATAATTTTCACCGCCTTCAGTTAAACTTATCGTTTTTTATTTGCCATCACATGGGGGTTCACTATTAACCAAAGTCAACAAAAACAGCTTTTCGATGATGCCTTTGGTCAGATTCGCGATGGTCATCCAAAGGATGCTCTGCAACGTTGTGTCAGTGCCTTGGAACAATTTCCCCAGGACGCAAACTTAATCTGCCTAGCTGGTCAAGCTTGCCTGATGCTGAAGGATCTTCCCGCAGCTGAAAAATTTGTGCTCCAAGCACTGGCGATTTATCCATCTTTTCCCAACGCACATGAACTTCAAGGAGATTTACTTTTGCTCCAAGGGAATTTGGATGGAGCCACCAACAGCTACACAAGAGCAAAGCAAATCAGTCCAGAACGTCATCATATTGATAAAAAACTACAAAAAGTAGTAGAAATTAAACAGTCTCAATCCAACGAAATTGGCAGCACCATGGATTTCAGCTTTGCCGCTGAATTGGAACAAGCAGCAAGATTTAAAGAAGAAAAGAAACCACAGAGAGCCGAAGAAATCTATCGCCAAATTCTGCGCAGAAATCCCAACCATAGCGAAGCAATGCGATTGCTCGCAGGAATAGCAGCAGGACAAAATCAGTATGCGGATGCCGAACAGCTACTCAAATACGCCGTGGAAAAATCCCCTAACTTTGCCAGAGCTTGGCTTGATCTGTCAAAAATACAATTGGATATGGGCAACTATCCAAGTGCCATAAAAAGCGCCGAGAAGTTGACATCACTGGCACCGGACGTTGCAGAATCCTTCGTCGCCTTAGCGAATGCGCAAGCACAGTCCAACCAACATAATGCAGCCATCGAAAGCTATCACAGCGCACTAAAAGTTTCTCCAGACCATAGAGGTGCTTTCTCCGGTCTGGCACATCAATTGAAAACTATCGGTAATCAGACCGAGGCGCTGGCTGTTCACCGCCAGAATATTGCCGCCAACCCTACCAATAGCGAGCCTTACTGGAACATGGCCAATCTAAAGACTTTTCGTTTTGAACAGTCCGAGGTCGATGCAATGGAGGCACTTTTAGAGACACCAGATCTGGAGGATCTGACCATAGTGCAACTGTCCAATGCATTGGGTTTAGAATACGAGTCACAAAAAGACTTCGATCGAGCTTTCAGCAATTTTAGACGGTGTAATGACACTCGACGAGGATCAGAGAATTACGACCCGGTTGGTCACGAAGTACTCATCGATCAACTCATCGAAGTGTTCAATGAGGATTTTATCGCTGAACAACAAGGTCGTGGAGATCCAGATGCATCACCCATCTTGATCGTGGGCCTGCCCCGGTCTGGGTCCACTTTGATTGAGCAGATTCTTGCCAGCCACAGTATTGTCGAAGGAACCCATGAACTCAGTGATCTTGCGCAGATGGTGCAAACACTAAAACGGCGTAATGCCCGCGGTCTTCACTTTCCAGAGAACATGCGTGAGGCCGGACAATTGAGCTGGGCTGAGATTGGTCAAGATTATCTGCAGCGGGCGGCAAAATATCGCACTGACAAGCCGAGATTCATCGACAAAAATCCAAATAATTTTATTTACGCAGGTTTATTGCATCTGACGTTACCCAACGCCAAAATTATTAATGCAATAAGACATCCACTCGACAGTTGTTTTGGCAGTTACAAACAACTTTTTGCCAGCGGTCAACCATTTAGCTATGACTTAATTGAGGTAGGCGAGTATTACCTTCAGTACCAACGTTTGATCGATCACTGGCACAAAGTCATTCCCGGCAAAGTATTGGATGTCCACTACGAGAATGTAGTGGCGGATTTAGATACTCAAGTACATCGTCTACTCGATTTCTGCGAATTGCCCTTTGAGGAATCCTGCTTGCGTTTTCATGAGACCAATCGTGCAGTTCGCACAGCCAGCTCCGAACAGGTGCGACAACCAATATATTCTAGCTCGATCAATTTGTGGAAACATTATGAATCCCATCTTGATGATCTCATTGAAGTGTTAGAGCCCTTGCTACTGGACCTTCCAGAAAGCGGTCAACCAAAAAATCTCCGGCAACATTAACAATCATAGTTAAAACTGTAGTGAACACTTATTGCTAGAATTCGGCTCCTCCGAACCTATAGGCGCGGTAGCAGCCAGAAAGGCTTCAGGCGATGTTAGTCATTATGATCGTGCTTTCTGTAATTATCTGAAACCAAAAATGCGTCACCGGGAGAACTAAAATGACTGATATGTATTCGAAACACTTCAAATCCGCACCCCTAGCGGCAGCAATTGCAGCTGCCCTGGTCTCACCTTTTTCCAACGCCCAGGAAGAAAGTGCGGCGCCCGCGTTAGAAGAGGTTGTGGTAACTGCGCGCAAACGAAGTGAATCTATTATGGACATTCCCGCTAGTGTGCAGGCGTTATCGGAGGACGATCTTAAAGAGATGGGAGCGAAAAATATCGCTGACTACGTACGCTTCTTACCGGCGGTGACGGTGGTGGATTACGGGGCCGGCGTGTCAACTGTGGTTTTTCGTGGCGCCACAACCAGCGCGGGTTACGTTGGTGAATCCACATCCTCAGTATACATGGACGAAATTTCCCTAACCACTTCTGGCCAGCAGCCATCTATAAGAATGGTAGACATAGAACGTGTTGAATCCCTTGAAGGTCCACAGGGAACTCTCTATGGATCAGATGCTCAGGCGGGGACGCTGAGAATTATTACCAACAAGCCTAAAATTAATGAAAGAGAAACCGTCATTGATATATTAGGCAAGTCCAGTAGTGTAGGTGAAGCCAGCTATGATGGGTCGATAGTATTCAATGTTCCCCTTGTGGAAGACAAACTCGCGGCACGTTTTGTGGCCTTCAAGGCCAAAGATGGCGGTTTTATCGATAATGTGTTGGGTAACACCATTACTAATGATCTAAAAGCTGATGCGACGTACGGTCGGTCTCCCTCAGGTTGGGGCACAATAGACAACAGCGATGTGGTCGCCGATGATATCAATGACTACAACTTGCAAGGCTGGCGAGCCGCCGTAAAATGGGAGATTAATGAAGAGTGGTCTGCAACATTAACGCACATCAACCAAACGTCCGAGTCAGGCTCTTACAGCGGCTTCGACCCCAATGTCGGTGATCTAGAAATAATCCGTTACAATGAAGAATTCTACGATGTTGATTACGATATCAGTTCATTAGTAGTAGAGGGTGATCTTGGCTTCGCTCAGCTTGTCTCGGCGACATCTTACTACAATAGTGATAGCGAATTTAACCAAGACGTGACTAACTATCACAAATCATACTCTGCTTATTATTGTATTCAGTATTCGGGTAATGCAGCCTACTATGCACCCTATTATTTTGCTGTAGAGGGTGGCTGGATGTATGCCGAAGGTAAATATTGCAATGCCCCCACAGTCGAGGGTGATTATCTTGCCGCTTTTTACGAAGATATTACTTACGATCGCTTCAGCCAGGAAATCAGGCTATCTGGTGAAACAGAAACCTTCGACTGGCTTGTTGGCGCATTTTACGAAAAGAGTAACTACGGTTGGATAGAAAACTTTGGTTATCCAACTGCCAATGAAAATGGTCGCGGTACACCCAACGAGCTTTATCAACAAACCGTTTCGCTAGCGTGGAATGAGTGGTTCTTTGGAGAATCATTTCCCAACGCGAGAGAAAACTGGTATGCCAACAGCGACAAAGATACTACACAAGTAGCGATATTTGGTAACACTACTTGGCGACTCAGTGAGCAATGGGACCTCACTTTGGGAGCTAGGTACTTTGATCGTGAGAATCAGACCACCTACTTCGAGGAACACCCTACAGGAAATCTTGACGCTGATCCCAATTCACCTGACGGTATCACTCGAATGATTGGCGAAGATGCCGAATTTGTGCCTAAAATCGCGCTTTCCTACAAACCGACTGAAGATGACATGATATACGGGCTCTGGACTATCGGTTATCGACCCGGTGGAACCAATCGTCAACGAGGTAACCCTGCATTTCCACAACAGTATGATGCAGACAAGATGACAAACTACGAGTTTGGTTACAAAGGGACCTTTGCAGATGATACCGCCTCTATTGTTCTGACCGGTTTTATGATGGAGTGGCAGGACTATCAGTTCGAGTTAGTGGACCCAAGCACAGGCAAATGTCCAGATGGAGAAGTGGAAGATCAACCCGGCATTTGTGGCCAACCCTATCAAGTGGGAGTTTATAACGCAGGTGATGCATCAATTAACGGCGTGTACATTGAAATGGATTGGAATCCAACCGCTCAACTTAACGTCGGATTTAATGCAGAATGGCTGAATGCTAAAACTGACACTGATCTGGATGTCGGCGATCTATTTGTTGAATCAGGCACGCAACTTCCTCTGACACCGGACGTAAGTGGCGGTCTTTGGGCGACCTATAACTGGCCGGTATCTGCCCTTAACGCCAATGGCTACATGCGTGTGCAATGGTCATATTCTGGTGAGCGCTTATCCCAACTTCAATTCGTCCCCAAGGTTAATGATGACGGATCGGTTAACCCTTATCCTCAATTCAACGAGCCCTCTTACAATATAGGTGATATTAGTATGGGCTTCGAAGGGGCAGACTGGGAGTTACATTTCTTCGTAAATAATGTCACTGATGAACGTGCTTATTATAGCCACGCAGGTCAAGGCGGCTACACGCAGCAAAATATTGACGAAGGCCGTATGCATGTGGAAACTATCTACACTAATCGTCCCCGTGAGTATGGAATACGCTTTATCAAAACATTTGGAGACTAAAATCCGCACATTTGCATTTCATTTTAGGGCCGGTTATTACCGGCCCTTTTTTTATCCAAAAACTGATGATCCAAACAACAATTAATTATCTGTGCTCACAGACAGCAAGGTTAATTACCAAATATGGCGATTCTAGGTCAGTTGACAGTCCCGCATTCATGCAATCTTGCATAAATGCAATTTATTTAGTACCTTCTATCTAGTAAAAACTTATTTTCGGGGAAAACGCTACGCCAGTCATCAAATTGCGAGGAATGTTCAGCCATGTCTACTAATAAAATAACATCAAGAATTGCACCCTTAACCGTGGCAATAGCTGCTGTCCTTGGGACCACACCCTACGCGATGTCTCAAGAGACCGGTGCATCATCCAGAGAGATCGAAGAAGTGTTAGTCACGGCGCGCAAACGCGCTGAGTCGGCGCTGGAAATTCCCTCAAGTATTCAGGCTCTATCTGGTGACGAACTGAAAGAAATGGGCGCTCGCAGTATGGCTGATTACGTGAGATTTATGCCCGCCGTGACCGTAGTTGACTACGGAGCTGGAAGTTCAACCGTGGTTTTCCGCGGTGCTACTACAAGCTCTGGTTATGTCGGCCAGTCCACCTCGTCTGTGTATCTGGATGAGCTAGCCATTACTACAACAGGCCAACAGCCGTCAGTTAGAATGGTGGATATAGCGCGCGTGGAAGCTCTCGCTGGACCTCAAGGCACACTCTATGGAGCAGATTCTCAGGCTGGTACCCTGAAAATTATTACCAATAAACCGGAAATGAATACTACGGAAGTCATTATTGATAGCAGCTTTCGGAGTGGCTCTGAAAGTGCTCGTAGCCACGATGGCTCAATCGTTGTCAATATACCCCTGATCGAAGATAAATTGGCGGCCCGTTTTGTTGCTTTTAATGCGAAAGATGGCGGATATGTCGACAATGTGTATGGTAAAACCATTACCAATGATCTTAAATCGGACGCACTCTATGGTCGCTCACCCTCAGGTTGGGGAGCATTGGACAACGCCGATGTCGTCGAAGATGATATAAACGACCACAAGGTCAATGGCTGGCGCGCTGCGCTGCGCTGGGAGGTCAATGATCAATGGTCAGCCGATCTTTCGCATTTAAGACAAAAAACCGATTCCGGGTCCTACAGTGGTTTTGATCCCAACGTAGGTGACTTACAAACTATTCGCTATAATGAAGAATACTACAAAACTGATTACAGCATTAGCTCTCTTGTTGTCGAAGGTGATCTTGGTTTTGCCCAGCTAGTTTCAGCAACATCCTACTATGATCAGGACGTGTCTTTTGATCAGGATATCACCAACTATCACAAATCCTACTCTGCGTATTATTGTATAGAATACGCAGGAAACGCAGCGTACTATGCCCCCTATTATTTTCCCACCAGTGGCGGCAATGGCTTTATGTACGCCGCAGCTAACTATTGTCATGCACCAACCGTTGAAGGAGATTATTTAGCTGCATTCTATGAGACAGAAATCGCTGATCGGTTCAGTCAGGAAGTGCGCCTTTCCAGTGAAGGTGAAACCTATGATTGGTTAGTTGGAGCATTTTATGAGGAAAGCTCCTACGGTTGGATAGAGAACTTTGGTTATGTCACCGCCAACGAAAATGGCCGACAAACCACACCCGGTGTTGAAGGCAGTCTTTACCAGCAGTCCACTGCTCTTGCCTACTATGAATGGGCTGATGGCACCACCTATCCGGATGCCACCGAAACCTGGTACTCGAAAAGTCGATCAAATGCCGACCAGATAGCCATATTCGGTGAATTGACGTGGCATATGAGTGATGCGACAGATGTCACCTTAGGGGCCAGGTACTTTGATAGAGAAGATATCATCGATTACTACGAGGAGCATCCCACCGGAAATCTCGACGCAGATCCTAATTTTGCCAATGGTATTACACGAATGATTGGTAGCACTGCTGAATTCGTACCAAAGATCTCTGTAAGTCATAATTTGGATGATGACACTATGGTTTACGGTCTCTGGACTGTCGGTTATCGTCCAGGTGGTACTAATCGTCAGCGCGGTGATGCCGCTTTCCCACAACAATACGATGCAGACAAGATGATCAACTATGAACTTGGTTATAAGAGTTCATTTGCCGATGACACTGCAACTCTGTCACTTACAGCCTTTGCTATGCAGTGGGATGATTATCAGTTTGAACTAATTGATCCCTCTTTCGGTCCCTGTGATGATGAATCTATTGATGCTATACCAGGAATCTGTGGTCAACCCTATCAAGTCGGTGTATTCAATGCGGGTGATGCCCATATTAATGGTGTCAATGCTGAATTTGACTGGAATCCCACCGATAACCTCTCCGTCGGTTTCAATATGGAATGGTTAGAAGCTGAAACTGATACGGTGCTTGAACTGGGAGATCTCTATGTCGAGGCTGGAACCAAACTACCCCTAACACCCGACTTCACAGCGGGTGCCTGGGCCACCTATGACTGGGCCGTGCCGTCAATGAATGCTAATGGTTATGCCCGTGTGCAATGGTCTTACAGCGGCGCAAGAGAATCATCTCTTCAATATACGCCCTTCGTTAATGATGATGGGTCAACTAATCCCTACCCATCTTGGACTAATCCATCCTATGCCATTGGCGATATCAGTATCGGCTTTCAGGGTGATGATTGGGAAGTATCCATGTTCCTCAATAATGTCACTGATGAACGCGTTCATTATGGCCATGCATCTCAAGGGGGTTACACCCAGCAAAATCTTGATGAGGGGCGCATGCACGTAGATACCATTTACACTAATCGACCAAGAGAATATGGCATTAGATTTATTAGAAAATTTGGTGGCTAATAAAGTTATCAACCCATTAAAAATGGCCGGTTTTAAACTGGCCTTTTTAATTTTTACTCAATATAAACTTTTAAACCGATTAACCTGCCCAGAGGGCAAGCCCATGAATGGCGTTACGAATATCCATGGTGATATTAACCGAAGCGACAATCTCATTGGCCTTTAAATCATACAGAGTCACTGTCGATGGAGATGAACCCCCAGCAATAAATCGGTCATCGATCACACAGAGGCCTCGACCAAAGGCTTGACGGGCTATTTTGGTGTCATCAACACCGGCAAACTCAATGTGTTTAGGGTCATAACCACGAATTTTAAACGCCTGACCTGCGCCTTGGCGAGGAACAACCCTGAGGCAGTCACTGGCGGTGTCGTTAAAAATAATACCGTCCTTAAAAGGCCTCGCGTTATGTGTTCCTGAAGGCAGGCTGCAGACTTCCGTTACTTTATTCTGATTGTTTACGTGCAGCAAAGCGCCTGTGCGCAAGCCGCTGATATAGAGCCCCGTGGCGTCCACATGAACCATGTTGATATGTAAATCATTGAAAGCTCGAGGACCGTTTTCAGTCATCGGGTCAAAGGCGAAGCCACCCCACTCACCCAACTGCCGCTGCAAATGAAACCCCCATACAAAGGCCTTTTTATCAAGATCAAAAGCAAGAATTGCGTCATGGCCCGTGGAGGTCAGAAACAACATTCGATCAACACGGCAAATCTCATGACAATGATTCAAATAACGGTTGCGCCACGACTCTGTGATTTCAAAATCTTTGTTATAGCAAAAAAGCTCATCTGAGGCAGCAATAAGTACATCATCACTGTTCAAATTAATCCCGCGCAACCCTCTATCAGCGCCGCGACCGGCAAAATTTATTTCGTTGGTGTTCCAATCAACCCGCTGGTCGAGTTTTTGCTTGTCAAAATCAATAGTGTAGACACCACCATGGCTCTCACCTTGTTGGCTACCTCTCACGACAGAAGTGGCAATCAATGTGGGAAGTTTGAGTTTCATAAATAATATCTCTAACGGGACGATGATAACTTCTGTACACCTTATGTCATAAGAGCAACATCTACAACACCATCTTACGATGTAATTCATAACATACTTTTGTTAGTTGCTAGCGTCTCACAAGCGGCAAAAGATCGATTGACCAACTCTGCTAAGACTCTATGATAATATTAATATGTCCATATCAAAATGAGGGTCTCTCACTATGTGCCGATTATTGTTGCTCTTTTTGAGTTTAAGCTACTTATCGATTGTTGAAGCTGACACCTATGCGATTATTGCTCCTCGCATTATCGATGGAAACGCTAATACTGTGTTAGAGAACCAAGCGATTCTTGTTAAGGATTCAAAGATCTTCTCTATCGTAGAAATTAGTCAAATACCACAGAATGCCGTGCAGGTAAATCTCCCCAATACAACTTTATTGCCTGGAATGATTAACGCGCATGAGCATCCACTGTTATATAAGCATGACTATCAAAACGCACATTTACAGGGATCATCTGCCTATAAAGCACTGTTAGGTCTATCTAACTTGCAGCGTTTACTCAAATCAGGATGGACCTCCATCAGAGTTATGGGAGATGGTGATGTCTACTATGCTAATCAGGATCTTCGCAAAGTCATAGATTCTGGTATCTTCATAGGCCCACGGCTTACGGGTGCTGCACACTACATTTCAATTACAGGTGGTGGTGGTGACATAAACTATTTGTCTTCAGAGCAATCAGTTATTGCCGACGGACTTATAGCCGATGGGCCTGATGAGATTCGCAAAGCGATTCGCAAAGAAATTAAATATGGTTCAGATTGGATTAAATTAATGGTTACCGGTGCCTTTATGTCGGTGGGTGACGACCCTAAAAATGTTGCTTTTAGTCCAGAGGAGCTCGCTACAGCGATGCAAGAAGCTGCGCGACACAACATTCCTGTTGCCGCACATGCTCATGCTACTGAAGGAATCAACCAAGCTATAATCGCCGGTGCACGCTCCATAGAGCATGGTAGTTATCTAAATGATAAGTCTATTGCTCTGATGGTAGAGCATAACACCTATTATGTTCCCACTATCTATGTTGGTGATTACTATGCCCATAGCAACAAACTATTGGCTCAGAGTAAAAATGACAATTTTTATCTTTCCTTCAGAGATGATTGGTTAAAAATGATTGGTAAGGCACATCGAGCTGGGGTAAAAATAGCTGTAGGATCTGATCTATGTGGTTATACAGTGCCCTCTACTGTGTGCGTAAGGGAGTTTGCGACTCTAATTGAAGCTGGTTTAAGTCCTATGGATGCTATCAAAGCGGGCACTATTGTTGGTGCACAATTACTTCAATGGGATGACCGCTTAGGTACTATTGAAGCAGGCAAACTCGCCGATATTATCGCTGTTCCCGGCAACCCTCTTAACGATATTAGCGTTCTGGAAAATCCAGTGTTTGTGATGAAAGATGGTAATATCATTGTAAATCAACTAGACAATTACTCTGCATTGCCCAATTGAACAGACATCAATTATTCGGATTTCAACAACATTAAGCCATAGTGGCTAACATTCTCATGGGATTCTCAAGGTAGTCTTTCCATAAATTATTAAACCTAGCCATCGTAGCTCCATCGATAACGCGATGGTCACCACTCCAACTAACGCTCATAATTTGTCGCTCTTCAATCTGACCAGAGATATTAAAACGCGGAAGCTTTTGAATTTTACCAAGAGCAACAATAGCAACTTCAGGTTTGTTGATAATTGGCGTAGCGGCGATACCACCAATAGCGCCAATATTAGATACCGTAATGGTACCACCGGAAAGATCGGCTGGCTTAATCAAACCACTGCGTGCTGCCCCTGTTAACAAGGCCAACTGCTCCGCTACCTGTATAATCGACAAACACTCAACAGACTTGATATTTGGTACGAGTAATCCAGTTTTTCCATCCACTGCTACACCAATATTATGATTTTTAAAATAAGTAATTTGCCGTCCATTTTCGTGCAAGCAACTATTAAGAATAGGGAAATCTCGCAACGTTAAGGATAGGGATTTTATCAAAAAGGGCATTAAGGTTATCTTTTTATCTTCAGCATAATGTGATTTGAACGCCAATCTTACCTTTACAATTTCGGTCACATCTATCTCATCTACAAAAGTAAAGTGAGGAATGGACGTTACAGAATCAACCATTTTAAGCGCCATTAGCTTTTGCACCTTGGTCATATCTTTATCATGAGATCCCATCTTTGGAATTTCTTGAACAACGCCTTTATCTTCATTGTTGATTATATTTGAATGTTGCTCTTGAACTGGACCAACATGCCCAGATAACGTTAAGAACAGCTGAATGTCTTCCTTAAGAATCCGGCCATGTTTACCACTACCTTTAATCAACGACAAATCTAAGTCATGCTGACGAGCCAGCTGTCTAACAGCCGGAGTGGTGAGTACCTTCTCCGCTATGACTGGTTTTTTTTGATCAGGGGATAGCGTAGTTAAACTATCTGTAGATAATTCTTCGACATTTATAGCTGATGGAGTTTCAACTTCATCGGTCTGATTTATAACTGATGGCGTTTCAATATCATTGGTTTGAATTGAAAATAGTGGCGAATGAACTTTAGCAGTAGCACCCTCAGCATAATGCAGCTTAGTTATCCTACCTGCAAACATAGAGGGGATTTCTACTATAGCTTTATCAGTACTAACATCGGCAATTACCTGATCTTCCTCAATGATATCTCCCTCTTTTACTTTCCATTCAAGAATTTCACACTCCACAATTCCTTCGCCAATATCGGGTAAAATAAAATCTTTATTCATAATCAAGTTCCTTAACTTTTTTCACCTAGGTCAAAAACTGACACTTTTTTTAATCGCCTCATAGACCTTTGTGTAATCTGGTAGATATTCTTTTTCAAAAATTAAAGGAAAAGGCGTATCAAGCCCAGTTACCCGCATAATTGGCGATTCAAGCGCCAAAAAACAGTTCTCTTGTATAGTGGCGGCAATCTCTCCAGAAAATCCACCAGTGCGGGGAGCCTCATGAGTGACTATAAGTCGTCCAGTCTTGTTAACCGAGTTTGTAACTGTTTCTACATCCCAAGGAAGTAGTGATCGAAGATCAATAATCTCACAGGAAATGCCGTCCTTTTCAGCTATGGCCACCGCACGATTAATTTGTTGCATCTGCGCACCCCAACCCACTATCGTTATGTCGGTTCCTTCAGAAGTAATCTCAGCTACACCTAAAGGGATTTCATAATCCTCAGTAGGTACATCGCCAATTTCTGCGCGATAAATCGCCTTGGGTTCGAAAAAAATAACTGGATCAGGATCTCTGATAGCAGACAACAACAAACCCTTTGCTTGATAAGCGGTACTTGGAATCACTACTTTTAATCCTGGTGTGTGACAAAAATATGCTTCTGGAGACTGGGAGTGATAAAGTCCTCCAGAAATACCGCCACCATAAGGAGCCCGAATAGTTAAACCACCACAGTCAAACTGATCACCACTTCGATAACGAAATTTAGCTGCTTCATTTACAATTTGATCAAACGCTGGGAAAATATAATCTGCAAATTGAATTTCGGCTACCGCCACTGACCCCTGAGCTGCCAGCCCTATTGAAAAGCCCACAATACCTTGCTCGGTTATTGGCGTGTTAAAACAACGTTGTTTACCATACTTTTCTTGTAACCGACTGGTAGCTCTGAATACACCCCCAAACTGACCAATATCCTCGCCTAGACAAATAACACGGTTATCCACTTCCATTGCAGTGTCCAGCGCGCTATTTACCGCCTCTAATAGATTCATTCTTGTCATCTATGTTTCTCCATTCTACACGCCGATGGATGTAGACAAACTAACATCCTTATCGGGCATCGAACATTTCAAGTAGTGGTCAGGGTATTGTTTGATATGCTTTTTGAGTTCTGAAAACTGCTCTAGCAGATGCACTGGCGGCGTTTTATAAACATCCGAAATCAGACAATCAATAGAAGGTGGTGGACGTTTCTCTTGAGCTTTGAGGGCCTCCAAAATTTCTTTCCTATAAGCTGTTATTAACTGATCATCTTGATCTTCACACCACCATCCATTGCTGATCAACCATGTTTTCATTCGAACAATCGGATCTTTATCATGCCAACTTTTTTCTTCGGAAACACTGCGATAACTGGACGGATCATCTGAGGTGGAATGGGCACCCAATCGGTAACTCATAGTCTCTAAAATCACCGGTTGATTATTTTCCAATGCTAACTTTCGAGCTGCAACAGAGGCTGTATAAACCGCTAGGGCATCGTTACCATCCACTCTTATTGCGCTAATACCGTAACCAACCCCCCTTGGCGCAATACCATCGCCCAAAAATTGCTCTGATGTGGGAGTGGATATGGCATACCCATTATTACGGACGATAAAAACCACCGGGCAATTAGTAACCGCGGCCATGTTGAGGCCAGCGTGAAAGTCGCCCTCCGAGGCCGCACCGTCACCAAAATAACACACGGTACAGGTTTTATTACCTGACAATTTTTGCCCGTAAGCATAGCCCGCCGCTTGAGGAATCTGGGTCGCTAGCGTAGAACTAATAGTCATATAATTGAGTCTAGAACTACCGTAGTGAATGGGCATTTGGCGGCCTTTACCAAGATCTAAGTCATTACTGAGTAGCTGATTCATAAATTGTTTTGAGGTAAAGCCACGAAAGCGCAATGCTGCCTGCTCTCGATACTGACTCATGACCATATCTTTATTAGAAAATCCTGCAATAGACCCAACCACAGCAGCTTCTTCACCGGTGCATGTAAGGTAAAAGCTCAACCGACCTTGACGCTGCGCGGCAATCATTCTTTGGTCTAGCGTTCTGATGTAAACCATGTCACGGTAGATTTTCTGAGCCATAGACTGACTTAGATCCGGCGTCTCAAGACCTTTTCTAAGCAGGCCGTCATGACTTAGTATAGACAGTGTTGGAATAACTAAATCTTTATGTTGAGTGAATTTTGGAACTCCAGTAAGACTAGTCGCAGCAATCATTGCACACCTCTTTCTATTAATTAATCATGTAAAATAAAGAGTTAGAAAATAACATAAAGAGTAGAAATCAGTCCTACCAAAGTTTTATCTAAAATGCATATGTAAATAATATTTGTTGCTGTAAATAACGACTAATTGACCTTACGTTGCTTATTAATGCAATAATTAGCTCCGAAGAACTTATCAGGTATAGATGTACACCCAATTATGCGAGTATTAGATTACAGTTAAAAATAATAACTTTAAGCCATTAAATGAGAGCTAAAAACAAATGAGTAATGATGCTTTAGATGTTACTGACTGGAAAATACTATCTATTTTGCAAAGTAATGCTGCGATACCTAATATTGAACTTGCCGAAAAGGTTTTTTTGTCCCCTTCACCCTGCTCAAGAAGGGTGAAAAATCTAGAAGAGCTTGGATATATTGTAAAACGTGTCAGTCTGCTTGAACCCACCAAAGTAGGTCTGCCTAACACGATTTTTATTCAAGTTACCTTAGATCAACATGTTAAACGGTCGTTGGACAATTTTGCCAAGCAGGTCAAGTTATGGCCTGAAGTAATGGAGTGCTACCTGATGACGGGTGAATTTGACTTTCTTATTAGAGTGGTCAGTCCAGATCTTAAAAGTTATCAGGAATTTCTTGATCAAAAGCTCACACAGATCGACGGTGTAAGAGACGTTAAAAGTAATTTTTCATTAAAACCTATTTGCTACAAAACTGAACTACCTCTTGGACACCTATGTTCCAAAAAAAAATAAGCCTAGGGTACTTACCGATACACGCTAACTGTATTACAGTCGCCTGATTCTTATATATTCGATTAACAATCATATTTTGAGGCCATGAAAGTAACCCAAATGTGAATGCTGCTTATGATGATAGGTTGAAAAACAACAATTCGTGAAGCATGTCTCAGTTCTAGTCATGGCAATATGTTTTAGTTATCAAACAATTTTGTTTTCAAAAAGAGGCCATATGAAAATACCATCATTAACAATATTAGTTTTACTGCTGATTGCGTCTTGTTCATCCACGTCTACTGTTGAAACAACAGCAAAAGGAATTGATGTGAGGCAGGGAGAAGAAGTGAAAAAGATTTGCTTTGCTAGCTCAATCAATGGATGGCGTGAACTCAAAGGACAGCGGCGCTCAGTCATTCTTACCAAGGGTGTTAACGACGAGTTCAAATTGGATTTATCCGGTACCTGTGACGTGTCTCAAGCGATGATGAAAATTGGCACTCGCAGCCGAGGTTCATCATGCTTAACTCGCGGCGATGATATCCTCGTTGAAAATGGTTTCTCCGGCGTGGACAGATGTATGATTACCAAAATCTACACCTGGAACGCAGATAAACAAGAACCTAATGATTCCGCTGAGGCACCGGCAAATTAAAATAATGATACGCAGATCGTTTCATGGTGAGCCCATCTGGCGTTAGCTTTATAGAAAGATAATTTTGATGGTCATTCGTAGCAGTCGCCACGCTATTATTTGTAGGATGTGGGCGTGACCTACTGGGTGTATATGATCAATGGCATGTCGACTGTCCTTTGAGGTGTTATCGAGCAATCCAACTACCACTACTATATAGTCAAACTCTGTTGGATGTCGTCACGTCTGCCATGGTTCAAAGGAAACCTCAGCACTGGTATGAATAGATTAAAAATTGGGTCCCATGAGAATCTGCTGACAATTTTTCTGGCGGCTTTTATCGTCTCCCATCGGCAATCGTCTTTATCGGCAGCTAATTGCAACGCCCCAATGTAGACTTAAAAGCGTGATAGGGTAAAATTGTCCAAGAGTACAAAACGTATCGATAGATGGAGTGGTGCAAGAGGCTTCAACGGTGTTTTTCTCATTACTCGTTTGTCTTAAAGTTCGTTTTAGCTCAACCTCAACGTGCATGAAAATAAAAAGTGCATGATACCTTAGGCTTAACAAACCATATTTATTAGATTTTAATAATGATTCGTCTATTTTGCGGTAACTAGTGGCTTTTTTGTTCTACCTGCAAGGCCTGAAAACCTGATTAAATGGTATTAGTATCTGTATTGTGGATCTCCGCCGTGAGTTCTCTCGTGACGGAATTACTTTTAATGCGATTTGGCCACGAACAACCATTGCCACAGTAGCGGTGATTAATCATCTGGGTGATGATCTGATGATTGCCAAATCTAGGACTATGGATCATGGCGGATGCTGCCGATACCATTGTCACCGGAAACAATCGCGAGTATTCAGGCAGTATTTATATTGATAATAAGGTGCTGGCCGCTGAAGGAATTGCAGATTTTAACCATTACAAAATGGATAAAGATCTTGGTGTCACTGAATTAGTGCCATACTTTTTTATCTGAAAAACATTAGCCCAGCGTTTGAACAATCAGGATCACGATTAATCATTAGTTGGTGATGATAATTCACTCTGGTGAGAAAGCATCGCGTTGAAAACAGCGCTGTTTTGTTCGATCGACCAGGCGTGCATATCGGCAATACAAGAGACCTGTGCGTTGGTCAGTTCAACCAAATGCAAAAATTCTTGTCCTATTGTTTTGTAATTGGGGAAATGGCTGAGTTCGCCAAATCCTTCTACTCCGTCTCTCACTATTTTTTGCATTCCTTTAGATAAGCTCTGTATCCAACTTTCTACTGGCGAGTTGTAAATCCACAAAATTTCTACAGCGTAACTTGGTGTACCGAACCAGTTATTTTTCAGCGTAGTGTAAGACTGTCTGTGCAAACATAGCCCACCGTTAACTTTGTTTGTCTCCCATAAATTTTCTAACAGATCCTCATAAGCTGATGCCTCAAAAACAGTGTTGTTTGGCAATTCAATATTATTGACACCAAACAAGGGTGCTATGTCGCTGTCGATGGTTATTTTTCCATCTAATTTTGAGATGGGAATTTCAGAATTAATAAAAACAACAATGCTTTTTACCTTGCGTTGCAACAGTGCCATTAGTCCATTGTTATCTAGGGCACCTCCATCAGCGAATATCTGCTCTTGAGATAAGTTTTCTGAGTGCTCCGCATCGGCTATGGACCAATAATTTATTTCTGGCATGAAACGAGCGATCTGAGTGTCCACTAGAGCGCTGCTGGCAACAGAGTAGGCGAAAGCTGCACTGCTAATGCCACTAGCGTGCCATAGTGAGAACGGATTCTCGGGCTGAGGCATTACTCTGTTTTGTCCCGGAGAAGAATTCGGTCCTGAACTGCCCAATGCGTAGGGACTTATAAAGCCTCCTCCAAAGTTCATATTGGACTGCTCTGGACTGTTGCTTAATTCGATGTGATGAGTGTTTCCCACATAAAGGGGAGTAAATTGGATAGGTATTCTATGGCTGTTTTTATGATGAAAAAGCTTCTTGTTCACTGGCCAGAGAATGACCGCATTTATAATAAGATATGGTCGCTCGTCATTAGATATGTCGAACTGATCATGATTCCATTCTGGCTGCGAATCTCTGTTAGCTTCAAGTATTGCAGACACTGAATCATGATCAAGGCTGAAATAGTTTGGTAGATCGAGACCAAATGGTGAGAAAAATGTATCTCTCACTGTATTGATCCAGGTAAGGTTATCCTTTTTTGGTTGTTTCAAAAAATCACTCAGAAAACTTTTCGTGGCAGGTGCTGCAAGATTGAACGGCGACAGATTGTCAGTCCATTCTTTCAGCGTCCAGGTACTTCTCTCAAGCGAGCTGGGTCCTTGGCCGAGCAATTCACTATCGTTGGTAGCACCGGATTTATAGTAGCCGTAAATAGCAGCGGCCCAACTGCCGCCAGATACACTGGAGATATATCGAGTGCCAGATAGCAGACCTAAATTGTGTAATCCACGCAATTGACCCATCGCGGCGGCCAACGATCGTGTTCCTCCACCTGAGAGGCAAATTCCGCAGTCTCCGGTTCTATTGATCAGTGGAGTATGTTGCTCAGGAAAATAAGATTCATTGTCAGCGGTAGAGAAAACATTCGCTGTTATTACACCGACCATAAAAGCACTTCCTTAACCAAAATACTCTCTGTGATTATTTTTTTGGTGATACCTGATGAGTCAAAATAACGCTAAATCTGCACTACCAATATATAACAGTATTGTGATGTAGCGAAGAAGTAAACGACTGCAAAGTGTGAACTGATACTCATACTGGTCAAATAGGCCTTGCTTTATCTCGGGATTATGTCACCTTTATATTTATTCATTTTTGAATAATTGTTTATCAAAAGTGATGACATGCGGTTATTATATGTTCAATCATTGAACATGATTATGGAGTTTGTGGACATTAATGGAAGATGCTTTTCTTCATATCCAAAGTTGGTTCTTAATTAACGAAGAATTGCTATCCAGTATGGCGGCTATGTTGGCAGTAATTACTGGATGTCTTATTGGTGTTACGCGCTTCTTCCGATTATTTCACCGAAATCCTCCTCCCACCGCAGCTGATTTGCCAGTAATGGCTGATCCTCAAGCTGAGTTCGATTCAACCTCTCCTGTCAGTAGCGCATCAAAGAGAATTATCGATAACAAACACACCATCGCGGTGTTGCCGCTGAGGTTGCTAACCAGCAAGGGTGATGAGGATTATTTAGCAACTGGTATTGCCGAGGATATTATTACCAGCTTGTCTTATAGCCGCCTTTTTCCGGTGATTTCCTCAGCCACATCCTTTCAGTATTCTGTTTCTGAATCTAATTTGTACAAAATAAGTGAAGAGTTAAAGGCCAAATATGTAATTACTGGAACTATTGGTCGTACACAAGAATCTCTGAATTTGTCAATTGCATTGGCCGATAGTGGCAGTCAGCGTCAACTTTGGTCAGAGAGGTTCTCCTGCCAGGCGACGGACGTGTTTAATCTTCAAGAGCAGGTATCGGAAAAGATAATTGGAAAACTGAGTCCAGCGCTACGAACGGCAGGAATGGGATCTGCTCGAAGAGTAGCACCAAAACACTCTAACGCGTGGGATCACGTCCTTCGCGGCATTTGGTATCAAGGTCAGCATTCTGGGGAGTCAAACTTACAAGCGATCACTGAATTCGAAAAAGCCATCGGCATAGACAGCGAATTTGGTTATACCTATGCGGTAATGGCTTATGCCTACCATTTAAGAACCTACATGGGGTGGTCTGTATCCTTCCAAGACGACATGAGAGCAGCAGATGAATATGCTCGAAAGGCAATATCCCTGGATCCTGATGTTGCTGAGGCCTACTTAGTGCTCGGTTTAAATGCGTTATTTGTGCGTAAATTTGACGTTGCCGAGAATATGGCCACCACGGCTGTGGAATTGAACCCATGCAATGGACTTTGCTGGTTGGCTATTGGATTGGTTGCTCTTTACAGAGATCGTCATGAAGAAGCTATAGAGCACTTTGCCCGAGTTGAGCGTCTCAATCCGAGAGATCCTCTGCAATGGCTATTTCAAGTTGCAGCTAGTCTGGCTTACTTCTTCAAGGGTGATTTTGACTCCTCATTACACTATGCCCGTCTAGCGCAGACGAACCCCCTTGGAAGAGTGTCAGGAGATCTTTTAGAGGTAGCCAGTTTGTCCGCAAAGAAGAGATATGAAGATGCCTCTTCATTGCTTGCGGCGAATCCTCCAAAACAACGCTCATGGGAATTCGTTCTCACGAGGCTACCATTTGAAAACCCAGCTCGACGCCAGGAGCTGGTTAACCACATATCACAGGTCAACAGTACCATTTTCCCTCAAGCTGATCACGAGATTGGCTATAAGGCGCAATGAGTTTTCATTTATAAGGAATTTAATCGATGGGTAATAAAAAAGTAGCTATTCTGGGCGGCGGCGTTGGCGGATTATCAACGGCCTATTATTTAACCGAGTTAGATCCATCGAGAAATGATTATGATATCACCGTCTATCAGATGGGCTGGCGATTGGGGGGAAAGTGCGCATCTAGCCGAAATCCAGAGGAAAACTACCGTATAGAGGAGCATGGCATTCATCTATTTGGTGGATTTTATTACAACACCTTCGCGGTAATGAAAAAAGCTTATGATGAATTACAGCGACCAGATACAGATCCTCTTTCATCAATGGAAAAGGCATTTATACCCAGCAGTTTCGCTGTTATGTGGGAAACCTTTGGTCAGCAGATGTATGAATGGGACACTGATGCAAAACCGTCCACTAAGCAGCACCCTTGGGACATAGCAGCAGCAGATCTGTCTGCTGCTAACTTGGTCAAAGGCGCCCTTGAGAATATTTTTGATCAACTGTTTCATACCGTGGGAAAAATAAAAGATCCGGACGCCATTGTTCACGGCAAATTTCTCGCTTCCTTGGAAAAAGATATTGGCATCAACAGTGTTATCTCCCACTTACTGCAGCAACTGCAGCAATTGAAACAACATTTGTTGGACGACTTTGATGACTTACTTGGCGATTTGAGTAAAGCCCTCGATAAATTGATGAAGTTTAGTGAGATGATCGATCATGAAATTGATAAGCATCCCACAAAGCTGCGCCATCTCTATTATCAATTAGATTTTATGCTGACGCTTCTCAGGGGGTTTGTCAAAGATGGAATTGCAAAAAAGGGGTTTGCCTCTCTTGAAGAAGAGGACTTGATAGACTGGCTTAAACGCCATGGCCTCAGTGCTGCA
>JAQWYJ010000004.1 GCA_029254005.1 Porticoccaceae bacterium
TGCTCAATATGCTGCATAATGCCACCTATCACTACCTTTTCACCATCGCTCACCGCATCTACATCCATCTCGATGGCATTAGGTAAGAAAAAGTCCAACAATACCGGAGAATCATCAGAAACCTGAACCGCCGTTTTCATATAATGGCGTAACTCATCCTCTTTATACACAATTTCCATAGCCCGCCCTCCAAGAACATAGGACGGCCTGACAACCAAGGGGTAACCAATTTGTTCGGCTAAAACAACCGCCTCATCGGCACTTCGTGCGGTAGCATTGCGCGGTTGCAGTAAATCAAGCTTTTCAATCATCTGCTGAAACCTTTCACGATCCTCAGCACGATCAATAGCATCTGGTGTCGTTCCTATAACCGGTACACCTTCAGCGGCCAATGCCCGAGCAAGTTTGAGTGGTGTTTGCCCACCAAACTGAACAATAACCCCCTTGGGTTTTTCAAGACGAACTATCTCTAACACATCTTCCAAAGTGACGGGTTCAAAGAAAAGACGATCTGAGGTGTCATAATCAGTAGATACTGTTTCAGGATTGCAATTAACCATTATTGTCTCATAACCATCCTCACGCATTGCTAGGGCCGCATGAACGCAACAGTAGTCGAATTCAATTCCCTGACCGATACGGTTCGGACCACCACCGAGGACTAAAATTTTGTCTCTGTTACTTGGCTGTGCCTCACACTCTTCTTCATAAGTCGAATACATATAAGCTGTTTCTGTAGAAAACTCAGCAGCGCAAGTATCAACACGTTTGTAGACAGGGTGCATGTTAAAGTCATATCGGCGTTCGCGCACCTCCGCCTCAGAACAAATGAGAATATCGCTTAAACGACGATCAGAAAAACCCTTTCGTTTAAGACGATAAAGATGCGTCTTGTCCATATCAGACAGAGATAAATCTTTTAATTTATTCTCTTCGTTAATCAAGTCCTCAATTTGCACCAAAAACCAAGGGTCAATTTTGGTGATACCGAAGAGCTCTTCACAACTCATACCTTGGCGAAATGCATCAGCCAAGTACCAAATTCTATCCGGCCCAGCTTCGGCAAGCTGATTATATAATGCAGCGGCAAAATCATCTTCGCTGGTGTCGATTATAGGATCGAAGCCAGATACGCCAACCTCTAAGCCTCTCAATGCTTTTTGCATCGACTCTTGAAAGGTACGACCAATGGCCATCACTTCGCCAACTGACTTCATCTGTGTCGTTAGAGTCTGATCAGCCTGACTAAATTTTTCAAAAGCAAAGCGTGGAATTTTAGTCACTACATAATCAATACTCGGTTCAAAAGAGGCTGGTGTTGCACCTCCTGTAATTTCATTTTGCAATTCATCAAGGGTATAACCTACCGCCAATTTAGCCGCAATTCTTGCAATTGGGAAACCCGTGGCCTTTGATGCTAGAGCCGATGACCGTGAAACACGGGGATTCATTTCAATCACAATAAGCTGCCCATTCTCAGGATTAACAGCGAACTGAACATTAGACCCACCGGTCTCTACGCCAATTTCACGCAACACCTTAATAGAGGCATTGCGCATTATTTGGTATTCTTTATCTGTCAGAGTCTGCGCTGGCGCTACGGTTATCGAATCGCCAGTATGTATACCCATAGGATCAAGGTTTTCAATAGCACAAACAATAATACAGTTATCTGTGCGATCTCTGACCACCTCCATCTCAAACTCTTTCCAACCAATCAAAGATTCATCGATTAACAATTCATTAGTAGGCGATAGATCTAGGCCACGACGACAAATAGTCTCAAATTCTTCGCGATTATAGGCAATTCCACCACCAGAACCACCCATAGTAAAAGAAGGCCTTATAATGCAGGGAAAACCAAAACGGTCTGCGACCTGAGTAGCTTCTTCAAAACTATGAGCAATACCGGAATTTGGCGTGCTCAATCCAATGGATTTCATCGCTTTATCAAAACGTTCCCTGTCTTCTGCTTTATCTATTGCATCAGCATTTGCACCAATCATTTCCACTGAAAACTTTTCTAAAACACCATGCTTTGAGAGATCTAAGGCACAATTAAGCGCGGTCTGTCCTCCCATGGTTGGAAGTAGTGCATCCGGTCGCTCTTCTTCAATAATTTTTGCAACCGTATTCCATTCTACTGGCTCAATATAGGTGGCATCGGCCATAGACGGATCTGTCATGATAGTAGCTGGATTTGAGTTAACTAAAATAACTCTAAAACCTTCCTCTCTCAATGCTTTACACGCCTGAGCGCCTGAGTAATCAAACTCGCATGCCTGACCAATGATGATAGGTCCTGCGCCAAGAATAAGAATACTTTTTATATCAGTTCTTTTCGGCATGTTTACTCCACTAACGCCTTGCGGTTAGCTTCCATTAAGTCAATAAAGTGGTTAAAAAGCGGGGCGGCATCATGTGGACCAGGGCTTGCTTCAGGATGGCCTTGGAATCCAAATGCTGGCCTGTCCGTTCGCTGTATCCCCTGTAACGATCCGTCGAATAAAGACCGATGGGTTGCTATGAGATTACCCGGCAAACTATTTTCATCAACAGCAAACCCATGATTTTGACTAGTAATCATAACAACATTATTTTTGATATCTTTAACGGGATGATTAGCTCCATGATGACCGAATTTCATTTTTACCGTCTTTGCTCCTGATGCTAACGCCAACAGTTGATGCCCCAAACAGATCCCAAAGACAGGTACATTGGCTGCGACTATCTGTTCAATAGCATCAATAGCATAATCACAGGGTTCTGGATCCCCCGGACCATTAGATAAAAAAACACCATCAGGTTGCATTGCCAAAACATCTTCAGCTGGTGTTTTAGCTGGCACTACTAACAGCTCACAATCACGGTCAATTAACATGCGTAAAATATTGCGCTTAACACCATAGTCATAGGCGACCACTTTATATTTTCCGACACTTTGATCCTGTACGGCATAACCTAACCCGCGTGTCCAACTATGCTCTTTCCAACTATATTTGTGATCGGTAGTGACCTCTTTGGCCAAATCCATGCCTTTTAGACCCACGAATCCTCGAGCCGCCGCCAAAGCGTCGTCATCACTTACATCACCAGCCATAATGCAGCCGCTTTGAGCACCTGTCTGACAAAGGATTCTGGTTAATTTACGAGTATCAATATCAGCTATCCCAAGAATACCTTTTTCTTTCAAATAATCTTCTAAGGATTTCTGACTACGAAAATTGG
Source organism: Porticoccaceae bacterium (assembly GCA_029254005.1). GTDB lineage: Bacteria > Pseudomonadota > Gammaproteobacteria > Pseudomonadales > Porticoccaceae > HTCC2207. Next base: position 3,229 of record JAQWYJ010000004.1, read on the forward strand.
AAGCTAGAAGCGGTAGATCTCGAATTACTAATCCAGCAGCGAAGACATTATCGGACTCTTCATCTTCTGAATTAACACCGACATTACCGATATGAGGGTAGGTCAGAGTAATAATTTGACGAGCATAGGAAGGGTCAGTGAGAATTTCCTGGTAACCTGTGAGGGCTGTATTAAAGACGACTTCACCAACAGACAGACCATCCGCACCAATCGCGGTTCCCCTGAAAATTGTTCCATCTGCAAGCGCAAGTACGGCTTCCCGGCAGTTCTGGGAATTCACACAACCTCCTAAATGGTTAGCATTCAATTTATTTAGATCCATATGGTAATAAGTTACAGAATCTCAATAAAATTTACTCTGATGTGGAACACAGAATTTTCCGAAGTTTGCAGAAAAACGAGATGAAACATAGGGTCTCATCTCGCTCAAATAAAAAATTCTCTGTGCTCTAACCTCTCAGAACGAGACCGCTTTTACTGTCGCGGTGTTAGGAGGGAAGTATAGTGATTAGGCTAGATTTTGTCCACGACTGTGGAAGATATTTTATGCAAAATATGATTATCTTCAGAGACTGGGAAAACATATCACCTTAGATTTAAAACATCCTGCATATCAAACATACCAGTGCCTCTGTCACTAAGCCATTTGGCCGCTCGCACTGCACCTCGGGCAAACGCTGCTCGATTAGACGCCTTATGGGTAATTTCGATACGCTCACCCTCTGCCGCGAACAAAACAGTGTGGTCACCGATTACATCTCCTGCTCTGAGTGAAGAAAAAACTATCGCCGCGTCATCTCTTTGAGACCCCTCACGTGGTACTCCATACTGAGCCACATTATTAAAGTCTCGCCCAAGTGCACCAGCAATAGATTTACCCAGTGAGAGTGCGGTTCCAGATGGTGCATCTTTTTTATGTCTATGATGCGTCTCACTAATTTCAATATCAACATCATCGCCTAATACACTGGCGGCAATTTCTGCTAGCTTGAAGCAGAGGTTCACGCCGGTCGCAAAGTTTGATGCCATACAGATAGCGCTCTTCTTACTTGCTAGCATCACACGCTCTATTTGGCTGGAACTTAACCCCGTAGTTCCAACTACCATATGCTTGCCGTGTGCAGCACAGACTGTTGCATTTTGAACTGTCGACTCCGGGTTACTAAAGTCTATAAGAATATCAAAACGGTCTACAACGTCCACTATGTTATCAACAATCTGGACAGCGTTTCTATCTACACCTGAGGAATACCCCACAGCATGACCAATAAAGTCACTACCTGGCCGCTCGATGGCCGCCGATAACTGAACGCCCGGAGTATTAGCAATTACCTCAACCAGGGTTTTACCCATTCGACCAGCTGCACCGGTAATAGCTATACTTAGCATGTTGAATCCTCTTGTCTAACTGAGCTTTTTGTTAGATCTCGCCTGACCATAACAAATCTTAGTTGGTGAGATTATCAAAAAATGTCTTCACACCATCAAACCAATTGTTACTGCGAGGAGAGTGTTTACTCTTACCATCTAGGCTTTGATCAAATTTTTCTAAAATGTCGCGCTGTTCAGGGCTCAAATTAATCGGAGTCTCAACGACTACTCGACACAACAAATCTCCCTGGGCACCACCTCGAACGGGCGCCACTCCTTTTCCACGCAGACGAAATAGCTTGCTACTTTGGGTCTCAACAGGCACCTTGAGCTTGACCTTACCCGATAGCGTCGGGACTTCAAGTTCACCACCTAAAGCTGCCTGAGCAAAACTAATAGGCACTTCACAATGAAGATTGCTTCCGTCACGAACAAAAATATCATGCTCTCTGACATGCATCTCAACATAGAGATCACCCGCTGGACCACCTTGGGGGCCAGCCTCACCCTTGCCCGAAAGACGAATTCTGTCGCCAGTATCGACGCCCGCAGGAATTTTTACCGACAGCGTCTTCCGCTCTTCTTTAACACCTTGTCCGTGACAGGTACCGCATGGATCTGAAATTATTTTGCCGCGACCACGACATTTGGGACACGCTTGCTGGACTGAGAAAAACCCCTGAGACATACGTACTTGCCCGACACCACCACAGGTATCGCAGGTCACCGGAGAAGACCCTTTACGCGCACCCGAACCACCACAGGAGTCACAATGAGTCATGGTAGGAACATCTATTTGAACAGTCTTGCCTTTTACGGCATCTTCCAAATCAAGTTGCAAGTCATATCGTAAATCAGATCCACGCGCCGGCCCACTGCGACCACGGCCACCGCCACCACCAAAAATATCGCCAAAAACGTCACCAAAGACGTCACTAAATCCTGCTCCGCCCTGACCACCTCCATTTTGATCAACGCCAGCATGACCATACCGATCGTAAGCTGCTTTTTTATCAGCATCACTGAGAATTTCATAAGCTTCCTGAGCCTCTTTAAATTTCTCATCAGCATCCTTATCATCAGGATTACGATCAGGATGATACTTCATCGCAATACGACGAAATGCCTTCTTAACTTCTTGAGCAGAGGCGCTACTATCAACACCAAGTACTTCATAAAAATCACGTTTTGCCATGCTTTGGTTTTTCCCCAGCGATATCGATAACCTATTTTTAGTTACCGACAGAACCTAAAATAGAGAGGCGCGAACGCAATTTTCGTAAGTTAACCGAAAACCACGTCGCGCCTAAAACTAACAATTATTCAACTAGCAGAGAACGACTACTTTGTATCGTCCTTAACGTCTTCGTCTTTGACTTCTTCAAATTCAGCGTCCATAGCATCATCTCCTGGAGTTTGCTCTGCAGCGGGCTCTCCGCCCTCTGCTGCCTGCTCAGCATACATCTTTTGCGCTAGACTTGATGAGGCTTCAGATAAGACCTTAGCCGCCTCATCAATAGCGTCTTTATCATCGCCCTGAACAGCTTCCTCTACTTGCTTGATACCAGATTCAATAGCAGCCTTTTCATCATCTGTAGCTTTGTCACCTGCCTCTTCCAATGTTTTCTTGGCCGCGTGGGCTAACCCATCAGCAGTGTTGCGCGCCTGAACCAACTCTTCAAACTTCTGATCTTCAGCAGCGTTAGCCTCAGCATCTTTTACCATGGCATCAATTTCATCATCAGAAAGTCCTGAAGAGGCTTTGATGATAATAGACTGCTCTTTACCTGTAGCTTTATCTTTTGCACCGACATTCAAAATACCATTTGCATCTATGTCAAATGTAACTTCAATCTGCGGCATACCTCTGGGCGATGGTGGAATATCAGCTAAGTCGAATCTACCCAGTGATTTATTTTGAGTAGCCTGTTTACGTTCACCCTGAACTACATGAATAGTTACTGCAGTTTGGTTATCATCAGCAGTTGAGAAAATTTGTGACTTCTTGGTTGGAATGGTTGTGTTCTTCTCAATAACCGGAGTGGCTACACCTCCCATTGTCTCGATACCTAAGCTTAGTGGAGTAACATCCAAAAGCAGCACATCGGTGACATCTCCTGCTAGAACAGCGCCCTGCAAAGCGGCACCCACAGCCACAGCCTCATCGGGATTAACATCTTTACGAGGCTCCTTACCAAAAAAAGCGGTTACCTTGTCTTGCACCATCGGCATACGTGTTTGACCACCCACCAAGATAATCTCATCAATCTCTGAAGTAGATTTTCCTGCATCTTTGAGTGCGATCCGCAGCGGCTCAAGTGATCGCTCAACTAGATCTTCTACGAGAGACTCAAGTTTTGCCCGTGTCAATTTAACTACTAAATGCTTTGGACCAGTCGCATCGGCGGTTATATACGGTAAATTCACTTCGGTTTGCTGACTTGATGACAACTCTATTTTGGATTTTTCTGCAGCTTCTTTAAGGCGCTGCATAGCCAGAGGATCATTGTGCAGATCAATACCGCTGTCTTGCTTGAATTCAGCAGATAAATACTCGATTAAACGCATGTCAAAATCTTCGCCACCAAGGAAAGTATCACCGTTGGTTGCCAATACCTCAAATTGCTTTTCACCATCAACATCAGCAATTTCGATAACAGAAATGTCAAAGGTACCACCGCCCAAATCATAAACAGCTACAACGCTGTCTCCTGCAGTTTTATCGATACCATAGGCAAGCGCTGCGGCTGTTGGCTCATTAATAATACGTTTAACATCTAAACCAGCGATACGACCAGCATCTTTAGTCGCCTGACGTTGTGAGTCATTGAAGTAAGCTGGGACAGTAATGACAGCCTCACTTACTCCCTCACCCAGATAATCTTCTGCAGTCTTTTTCATTTTCTTAAGAATCTCAGCAGAGATCTGCGGCGCTGCCTTGCTGTCACCCTTAATTTCCACCCAAGCATCACCGTTGTCAGCTTTGACAATTTTATAAGGTACCATTTTAATGTCTTTTTGCACAACATCGTCATCAAATCGTCGTCCGATCAGACGTTTCACCGCATATACTGTATTCTCTGGATTAGTCACAGCTTGTCGTTTCGCCGACTGACCAGCTAAGATTTCACCATCATCAGCGTATGCAACCACAGAAGGGGTTGTTCGCGCACCCTCAGCATTCTCAATTACCTTAGGCTTATCACCCTCGAGCACCGAAACACAGGAGTTGGTTGTACCCAAATCAATTCCGATAATCTT